>UQFQ01000005.1 GCA_900540395.1 uncultured Mollicutes bacterium
ATAGATATATTTGATTATTTACTTACAGCCTTGTTTTTAATAAAATATAACGCATGTGGGGATTAGTTTAAATTCAGGCTTCGTCAACACGATTGTCTAAGCAATCCGGTCCTGAATGAGTCAATTTACGAGACCATCATTATATTTAAGGAGGGTTTATGGAAGAAAAAGAAAATGTAGCAACTAAAACTTCTAGTTTAGATAATGCTACCTTACAAGCCGAGACTCTAAGCATTCAAGATGCTGAGACGACATTCCAAACAAACTTTAAAACTGGATTAAGTAGTGAAGAAGCCAAAAAAAGATTAGAAAAATATGGTCCTAATAAGCTTCAAGAAAAGAAAAAGAAGACTTGGATCAGAATTTTCTTTGAGCAAATGGCTAATCCAATGATTTATGTCTTATTTGCGGCAATCTTAGTTACAATTGGCATTTCTATCTATGAAACAGTTGTTTATGGTTTTGACTTTTTCAATGTTGGAGATTGGCCAGACGTTATTATTATTCTTGCTGTTATCGTAATGAATTCCATTATTGGTGCAGTTCAAGAAGTTAAAGCAGAAATTTCTCTTGAAGCACTTAAAAATCTTTCTTCACCAGAAAGTACCGTTTTAAGAGATGGAAAAAGATTTAAAGTTAAATCTGCTGAATTAGTTCCAGGTGATATCGTTATTTTAGAAGAAGGCGATACAATTGGAGCTGATTTACGTTTAATCGAAGCTATTAATCTTAAAGTTAATGAATCATCTTTAACTGGTGAATCAGTACCTGTTGAAAAAGATGCTTCTATTGCATTCTCTGATACAGTTGCTATTGGCGATAGAGTTAATCTTGCTTTTATGTCTACCCCAGTAACTTATGGTAGAGGTGTTGGTGTTGTTTCATCAACTGGTATGAATACCCAAATTGGTAAGATTGCTAAAGCTTTAGATAGTGAAGAAGAAGTTGAAACTCCGCTTCAAAAATCACTCGATAATCTATCAAAAATTCTTGGTTTGATTACCCTAATTGTTGTTATTGCTGTTTTAATTGTCGATATTATCTGGATTTTTGTTGAAGGACATGGCAATGAAGTAGAAGCTTGGATTGAAGCTGTTTTATCTTCAATTGCACTTGCTGTTGCTGCTATTCCAGAAGGCCTTGCTGCAGTTGTTACAATCGTTCTTTCAATCGGTGTTCAAAGAATGGTTAAGGTTAATACTGTTGTTAGAAAACTTCCTAGCGTTGAAACTCTTGGAGCGGTTAGTGTTGTTTGCTCAGATAAAACAGGTACATTAACACAAAATAAAATGACTGTTGTTCAAGCTTATGTTGATGATAAATATTTCATTAGTGAAGACTTTAAGAAAGAAAACGAATCAGCTGATTTAAAACTTTTAGCCGAAGGTATGTCTTTATGTAGCAATGCAACAGTTGATGAAGGTTTATTTGGTGATCCAACTGAAATTGCTCTTGTTGCTTTTGCTAATCAATTTGATTTACACAAATCATTCCTTGAAGGCAAGACTCCAAGAATTGATGAATTACCTTTCGATAGTGTTCGTAAAATGATGAGCACGAAACATCAATTAGAAGAAGGCACAGTTATTTATACAAAAGGTGCTTTAGATTCTATTTTAGCTCGTACTATTAAGATTTTAGATAATGGTGTTGAAAGAGACATTACACCAACTGATATTGAAAAGATTAATACTGCTAATAAATATTTCTCTGATAAAGCATTAAGAGTTTTAGCTTTATCTTATTCTAAAAAAGATAAAATTGATGAAACTGATTTAGTTTTTATTGGTCTTGTTGCAATGATTGATCCTGCTAGACCTGAAGCTAAACCTGCTGTAAGCAAATTTAAAGAAGCTGGTATCACAACAGTTATGATTACTGGTGACCATAAAGATACTGCTTTTGCAATTGCTAAGGATTTAGGAATTGTTGAAACAATCGATCAATGTATGCTCGGAAGTGAAGTTGATAAATTAAGTGAAACTGAACTTTGCGAAGCTTGCAAGAAGACAAGAGTTTTTGCTCGTGTTTCTCCAGAAAACAAAGTTCAAATTGTTAAAGCTTTCCAAGCTAATGGTAATATTTGTGCTATGACTGGAGATGGTGTTAACGATGCACCTTCATTAAAAGCTGCTGATATTGGTATTGCAATGGGTATTACTGGAACAGACGTTGCTAAAGGTGCAGCTGATATGGTTCTTACTGATGATAACTTTGCTTCTATTGAAAAAGCAGTTGAAGAAGGTAGAGGAATTTATGCCAATATCAAAAAGACCGTTATCTTCTTATTAAGTAGTAATATTGCAGAAGTTCTTGCCATGTTTATTATCGTTTGTCTTGGACTTCCTGCTCCATTAATTGCTATTCACTTATTATGGGTCAACTTAATAACCGATTCTCTTCCAGCTATCGCTTTAGGTATGGACCCACGTGATCCTAATATTATGAGAGAACAACCTCGTGATCCTAAAGAAGGAATCTTTGCAAGAGGCGGAATGAAAAACACTTTATTATATGGGGCAATTCTTACAATTGGTGTTTTAATTTCTTACTTTAGTTGTGCTTGGTTACATGATGCATATTCATTTATGGAAATTAAAAATTTATATGCTTCCAATCCTAGTGTTTTACATCAAGCTCAAACAATGGCCTTTACAACTCTTGCCTTCTCTGAATTATTCCACATGGTTGGTATGAGTGATGTTAATAGATCATTTGTTCATGTCTTTAAAGACAAGAACTGGATGATGCTTGTCGCTTTTGCCGCTGGAATTATCTTACAACTCTTTGTTATTTTGACTCCTGGGGTTCAAGAATTATTCAATACCGCAAATCTTTCAAGGGATGAAAAATGGTGGGATGAATGGCTTATTACTTTAGCTTTCTCAGTTATTCCATTAGTACTCCATGAAGTTATTGTTGGAATTAGATTCTTAAAGAGAAAATTTGCTAAATAAAATTTAATTATCTAAATGATAATTTAGTTAAATTAAACTTTCAAAATGAAGAAAAAAGAGACTTCGCTTGAAGTCTCTTTTCATTAAGCTTAATTGATGTGATCTAACACATCGTAGTAAGTAACGTAAACGTCGATAAGCTTTTCAACACCACTTTCATTTCTGTTTGGTCTTTCGTGTATATCGGAGCTACGTTTACTTACTCTTCTAAATAACTTAGAAAGCATAAGTTTCCTTCCTCCTTTTAATTAATGTCCTATACTTAGGAGTGGTGCCTCCTTTTCTAGGGAAGATTAATTATAGAGCAAGTTGAAACTTTGACAAATGAAATATTTAAAAAAGTGCTTATTAAAACAAGGAAAGCGCTTTACTATAGGTAAGTCTTAACAAAATGAATTGCATAATTTATCCATGTTTTAATGAATGGATCAATATTAGCAATATCTTTTTCACTAACAATTTCATTAGCAAGACTTAAACCATGGGCACCATTTGGGAAAAGATGAAATTCACAAAAAACTCCAAGTTCTGTAAGCTTTTTAACTAAATTTATACTATTTAAGCAAGGAACTACGTTATCATTTTGAGTCGTCCAAACAAAAGTTTTTGGAAAAGAAGAAGTACAGTTTTTAATAATATCAGTTTCTTCTAAATGATCAGGCATATTTCTTCTTAAGGCTTTTAAATTCGCATCAAATGGATTGTCTTTTCCAGTATAAACAACTGGATAAGAAAGAATACAACCATTAACTTTAATAAGTTCTTTATTCTTTCCAATTAAGCTTGCAAATTTTTCGCTTTCAGAATTCATCGATGTAAAAGCGGCAAGATGACCACCCGCGCTAAAACCCATCACAGCAATTTTATCTGGATTAATGTTATATTTTTCAGCATTTTCTCTAATATAAGCTAATGCAGCAAAAGCTTCGACAAATGGATAAGGATATTTAAATTCAATAACTGAATAAGTAAGAGTAAAAACGGCAATGTCTTCGCTTATTAATTTAAGGGCAATAGGTTCGTTTTCTCGATCACTTACAAATTCATATCCGCCACCTGGAAATACTAAAATACATTTTCTTTTTCTACCTTTAGAAAATTCATCGAAGTTATCAGGAATATAACTTCTTAAAATTGCCTCGCTTTTAATCTTTTTATTAAGATCTTTAAGCTTTAAAACTTCATGTTTCATCTACCTTCTATGACCTCCTATTTGATTATGTCTTTCTCTAATTGTAGATTCTTTTTTAAGGCTAGAACCACATAAAGCCTTATTTTTACCATATTTTTTATATATTTCATCTAAAGCTTGATATAGATTTCTTTCTTTATCAACTGCTTCAAGATTTTTAAATAATGAGAGTTGCTCGGTTTTTCTTTCGACTAAGCCACCAAAAGAAATGCCAACTTGTCTAATAAAACCATCTTTAATATTGTTATCAAATAAATATAAAACTGCATTATATAAATCACTATTTAAATCAGTTGCATCTACTTTTAGTTGATGAGCAAAAGGAGCAAGATTGCTAGTAAAAGAGTAGCGTATCATTAAAGAAACTCCCGTTGCTTTTAACTCTGTCTGACGAAGTCTAATACATAATTCATCGACCATTTCTTTTAAAATTAATCTGGTTTCGCTAACTGTATAATCTCTCATTAAAACTTGACCAAGTGAAAGATTCTTATTTACAGGAATATATTTATCTCTTATATCGCTTTCATCTCGGCCGTTAGCATGTTCGTATATATCTTCTCCTAGAATACCAAATTTCTCAATTAAAATTTCTTTAGGGTAGTGAGCAACATCATAAACCGTATATAAACCAAGTTTATTTAACCTTGCCTCGAATCCTCGTGATATTCCCCAAACTTCACTAAGTGGTTTAAGTGGCCAAAGTTTATTTGGCACGTCTTTATAGTCCCATAAAGCGATGTAATCCTTGGCGTTTTTGGCCTCTTTGTCATCGGCCATTTTAGCTAAAAACATATTTGGACCAATCCCACAAGTACCAATCAAACCAGTTTGAGTATGAATTTTTTCTAATATTCTTTTACATAATTCTATTGGAGTGCATTTATATAACTTTAGATATGGACCAATATTTAAAAAAGATTCATCAATAGAATAGACGTGGATATCTTCTTTACCAACAAAATCTAAAAAGATAGAGACAATCTCGGCGCTTTTTTTGACGTATTTTTCCATTTGTGGTTTTGCATAAATCATCCCAGGAATATTTTGAGGTAAATCTCTCCTTCTTAATCGAGAAGGAACGCCTAAACTTTTTAGATATGGAGAGACACTTAAAACAATGGTTGCCCCTTTCCTTTCAGTATCAGTAACCGCTAAAGGAGTAGTAAAAGGATCAAGTCCTCTTTCGACACATTCAAATGTTGCATAGTATGCTTTCAAGTCAATTACAGCTACCCATTTTTTCACGACCTTATTTTAATATGTTTCAATAACTAATTTAAGATATCAAATTTCAATATCAAAATTTAATACAATTTTTGCAGACTTATTTTTCAATATTATGAGAATTTTAAATTAAAAATTTAAGAAATTATCAATCAAATTTAAATTTAGCTTGTACTAATAATAGGCAGGCGTAATGAAAAGAAAATACTTTTCTATTTTTTAACGTAGGTTATTTAATTACTGCTTAAGCAGTCTATGAAAATAACATAAATTTGATAAAATAAAGAAAAGATATTTTAGTTACTAAGATTTTAAATTTTAAAGGGGTTGTGTATGGAAGAAATCAACTTTGAAAACCGCTTCAATGATGTTTTATTTGGTACATCTTGGGAGATTGAGTCTCCAAAAGCAATTGTAGTTATCGTTACTGGAATGGCAGAACATTCAAGACGCTATGATGATTTTGCTAAATTTTTAAATAGTAACAATTATTCTGTTTATTGCATTGACCATTATGGGCAAGGTGTTGGTAAAAATGGTGAACTTGGCAATCCTGGGAGAGATTACTTTTTTAAGATGCAAGAAACAATTAAAGAATTTGTCTTAAAAAAGAAAGCTGACACTGGCTTAAAAGTTTATCTTTTTGCTCATTCAATGGGAAGTTTTGTTACTCAAGGATTCATTGAGAAATATTCTAGAGTAATTGATAAAGTTGTTTTATGTGGAACAAACGGACCTAATCCACTTGTTAAATTTGGCTATTTATACACGAAAATCTTTATTAATAGCTATAACTACAATAAAACAGCAGGGTTTATTCATTCTTTATCTATTGGAGCATATGAAAAAAGCGTAAAAGAAAGAAGAAGCAATAACGATTGGATTTCATATAATAGAGAAAACGTTGATCGATATGATAAAGATGAATTTAGTGGTTATCGTCCAACTAATGGCTTCTATAAAGAGTTTATGAAAGGTTTAGTTTCTATTCAAAAGAAGAAAAATGTAGCCTCTATATCTAAAAACTTACCTATTTTAATAATTGGTGGCAGTGATGATGCAGTTGGTAATTTTGGAAAAGGATTAGAAAAACTTGCTTCTTTATATAAAAGATATAATCTCAATGTTAAACTTATAATCTATGAAAATATGAGACATGAGATTCTTAACGAAAAAGATAATTTAAAAGTTTATAACGATATCCTTAATTTCTTTAATCTTTAATTATTATTTACAATTTAAAATAATCGTTTAGAATTATTTTTGTCCTTATTATTTAGCTCTTTTTTGGGAAGAAAATCAAGAGTATTTTACACTAATTTTCTCCTTATGCAAACGAAAAACAATCATTTTTAATGTGGCCATAATATGAAAGTGTTTTCTTAAATTTTAATATCTTTTTAACTATGAATTGCTTTCTAAATATTATTTAATATAAGGAATAAATCAATTGGGATTTAGTGTATAAGCGATTATAAACGGTAATCGCGTCTCTACCCTTAAGCCTTATTAAGGACTACACAAATCGAGTATTCGTCTGCAATACTAGTGGAGAATCAACACCGTTTCCTAAAAGGTTTATAAAAATGAGATTTTCTTTAATTAGGAGGAATTAAAATAAAGAAAAACAGACTTGGCATGATGGTCTTCAGTATGCTCTCAGTCGTCGCTTTTGCTACATCTTGTGGTGGAACTGCAAGTGGTGAAGTAACTTTTGAAGAATTACCAGAAACAGATATTGGTACTAATATTACTGTTACTGATACTGCATTAAGTGGATATTCCGAAAGCAACCCATTAAAGATTGCTTTAGTTACTGATTCAGGTACATTAAATGATCACTCCTTTAATGAATCCGCATGGAATGGTGTTAATGAATTTGCTGTCAAAAATGGTCGTGGCAAAGTTGGTGAAAACAATATGGTCTCTACTGGTTCTATTCAAACAATGTACTATCAACCAGCAAACGATGCATACGATACCGATGGAAGATTAGCAGCTATGCGTGAAGCCGCAACTAAGTTTAAAGCAAATATTATTGTCTTACCTGGATATTTATTCCAAGGCGCAATTAAAAAAGCTATTGAAGAAGAAGAAACATTTGGTGATGTTCAATTATTAGCTCTTGACTGTGTTAAAGAAGGTGACGACTACAAACCATACGAATATACAGATAATGTTACTTCAGTTATTTATAGAGAAGAACAATCTGGTTTCTTAGCTGGCTATGCAGCTGTCATGGACGGTTATAGAAAATTAGGTTTTGTAGGTGGTATGGCTGTTCCTGCTGTTGTTAGATATGGATCAGGCTATGTTCAAGGTGCAGCTTATGCAGCAGAACAACTTAAATTAGAATCGCCAGTTAGCGTTCAATATTATTATGCAGGTCAATTCGCAGCTACTCCAGAAGCTACACAATATGCTACTTCATGGTATGCCAATGATACTGCCGATATTATTTTTGCTTGTGGTGGCGCTGTTTATCAATCAGTTGTTCAAGCTTCAATCGCTAATGATAATGCTCCATGGATTGGCGTTGACGTTAACCAACATGCCGATACATCTTTAAGTGTAGAAACTAGAGAAGCTTTAAAAACATCAGCAATGAAGAATTTAACATTCGCAACACAAGTCTTATTAACAACTTGTGTTAATGAAGGATTATCCTGGGGCGATACTTTAGCAGGAAACGTTGTAACTGTTGGTGCTTCAAACGAAATGGTCAAACTTCCAACACCTGATGAAGATGATGACCCTGATTGCTGGGGATTTGAAAAATTCACAGTCGAAGAATACAACGCCTTCTATGAAGATGTTAAGAGTGGTAAAGTTAAAGTTAATTCATTCTCAGATAACGAAATTTTAAGTACTAATAACTTTGGTGTTGATACTGCTTATTGTACAGTCAACTACATTGGTTAATCGGTAATAATTATGTTAGTAAGGTGCTGCAACAGGCATCTTACTAACTTTTTTATAAATAGGCAATCAACTATTTATATCAAAAACTGTGGCTTGAATTATCTTGAAATAACCAAGGTTGTAGATATGAAAATACAGGCTCACAGCATAGTTAGATTAGACCCGGGAAAGGAAATGTTATCTAATCATTAAATCCGGGTATGGTTAGATAATACATAATAATATGGAAGATATTAATGTTATTGAAATGCGTCACATTAGTAAGTCTTTTCCAGGCATAAAAGCCAATGATGATATTTCCTTGACTTTAAAGAAAGGTGAAATACACGCATTATTAGGCGAAAACGGTGCTGGTAAGTCAACATTAATGTCCATTCTATTCGGACTTTACGAACCAGATGAAGGCGAAATTTATGTAAATGGCGTAAAAAGCAAGATTAAAAACCCTAATGATGCCAATAGATTTAAGATTGGTATGGTTCATCAACATTTTAAACTTGTTGATTGCTATACTGCTTTGCAGAATATTATTTTAGGTTTTGAACCTGTAAAATACGGATTTTTAAGACCTAAAATAGTAAGACAAACGTTAGAAGATCTCTGCAAAAAATATAACTTCCATATTGACTTGGACGCAAAGATCGAAGACATGACTGTTGGCGAACAACAAAAAGTTGAAATTTTAAAAATGCTCTATCGAGATAATGAAATTTTGATTTTTGATGAGCCTACTGCTGTTTTGACTCCTCAAGAAATTGACGAGTTAATGCTTTCTATGAGAAATTTGGCAAAAGAAGGGAAGTCAATTCTTTTCATTTCTCATAAATTGAATGAGATTATGACAGTTTCCGATAGAGTTACCGTTTTACAACGCGGCAAATGTTTAGGAACTTTAATTACAAAGGATACTAATCCACAAGAACTTTCTAGATTGATGGTAGGAAGAGATGTTGAGCTAGTACTTGAAAAGGAACAAGCAAAACCTACTAAACCTATTTTGACTGTTAAGAATTTATCTATTTACAATATTGATAAGAAAAAAGAAGTTGTTCATAATGTTTCCTTTAATGTAAGGGCTGGTGAGATTGTCTGTATTGCTGGTATCGAAGGTAATGGGCAAACAGATTTGATTTATGGAATCACCGGATTAGAAAAAGTTAAAGAAGGTGAAATCATTCTTCATAATGTTAATTCGCAAAGATATGTTGATACAGTATCTAAGCAAACGAAGGAAAACTGGTGGACAAAAACAAAGGATTTTATAAATTACTGGTGTGGAATCGGCTGGTATAACGTTTCTTATTATGCTGGCTATGGATGGTATTTTGTAAAAAAAGGCTACAAATACACTATTAATTTTATAAAAAATTTATTTAAGAAAGAAAAAGAAGAATTCTCATATGAGTCTTATCCTAAATATATAAAATTTGATGAAGTTAAAAACCAACCACTCATTGGCGATGTTCATTTAGAAAAGCTTTCTATACGAGATAGAAATAATAGGGGAATTTCTCATATTCCTGAAGATAGACATAAACATGGTTTAGTCCTTGATTTTAATTTGCGAGACAACCTTGTATTGAATGTTTATTTTAATAAGAGATTTCAAAAATTCGGCTTTATGACTAATAAAGAAAAAGAAAAATATGCTAATGAGTTAATTGGAAAATATGATATCAGAAGTGGCAAGGGCGCTTATTCAATTGTTAGAAGTATGAGCGGCGGAAATCAGCAAAAAGCAATTGTTGCGCGTGAATTAGATAGAGATACGCCTTTACTTATTGCTGTACAGCCTACAAGAGGTTTAGATGTCGGTGCAATTGAAGCAATTCATAGAAACATTCTTTCTGCTCGTGATAATGGTAATGCTGTCTTACTTGTTTCTTTAGAGTTAGATGAAGTAATGAACTTAGCTGATAGAATTTTGGTTATGTATAACGGCGAAATAGTTGGTCAATTTGATCCAACTAAAGTTTCAACTAGCGAGCTTGGTCTTTATATGAGCGGTGCAAAAAAAGATGAAGTGAATGCAATTAAGGGCGAGGAGGACAACCAATGAATAAGTTTTTAGAAGGTTTTAAAAAAGGTTTTAGACCTATAGCCATTTTTGCTCATAATATAAATAAAAAACCTGGATTTAAGTCATTTTTTGCAGGTTTAATTTCCGTTTTGCTAGGTCTTTTATGTGGATTCCTTGTTATGCTTATACTTTCGCCAGAGCATGCAGGTGCTGGTCTATGGACTCTTCTTTCAACCGGATTTTCTACTCCGCAATTGTTCGGTCGAGCTGTTTATCAAGCGACGCCAATGATATTGTCAGGTTTAGCGATAGCTTTTGCTTTTAAATTAAATTTATTTAATATTGGTATTACGGGACAGGTTACTATTGGGGCCTTTAGTTCTATATGTTGTGGTTTAGCGGGAGCCAATTGGTTTGTTTGCATGCTTGTTGGTGCTTTAACTGGAGCAGCCGCTGGTTTTATTCCTGGATTTTTAAAGGCTAAATTTAATGTCAACGAAGTATTATCTGGAATTATGCTTAATTGGATCATTTATTACATCATTGGTCTTATCGGAAGATTAGCTTTGCCTGGTAGTTTTAAAGATGTGGCTACACCTTCTGAATTAAGAATGATTCCAGCCGATGCTAGAATGCCTTCATTAGGAATACCTAATATGGAGGGCATAAGTGTTGGCTTAATAATTGCAATTATTATTGTTATTGTTGTTTTCATTGTTTTAAATAAAACAACATTCGGTTTTGAACTTCAAATGGCTGGCAGAAATAAAGAAGCATCAAAATATGCTGGTGTTAGTCAAACAAAATCCACTATTTTGGCTTTAACTATTTCTGGTGCTTTAGCAGGATTGTGTGGCTATATGCTTTATGCTGAACCAGGTACACCTACAAAATTTGTTTGGGACTCTTCTGCAAATACATTATTAGCTGATGGATTTAATGGAATTTCTGTTAGCTTAATTGCTCAAAACAGTCCATTGGGTTGCATTTTCTCATCCTTACTTTTGACTTTAATTAGTGCTGCTCAAAACTCTTTAAAAACGGTATCAGATGGTGCATACAATATTCACTATACTGAGCTCATTAAAAATGTTGTTATTTATCTTGCAGCTTTATCATCATTCTTTATCTATTTGATGAATAAAATTAATGCTAGAAACGAAAATATTCCTTATTTTAATAGGGATAAAAAGTTGATCGAAAATAAGGGGGTGAAGTAATATGTTTTCTCCATCAGACTTTGGCGATTTCTTTAAATATTTAATAATGTACGTTATAGGATTTGTATTAGGGTCTTATGGCGGATTATTCTCTGAAAGTGCAGGCATTATCAATATTGCTCTTGAGGGCTCAATGGTCTTTGGGGCTTTTGCAGGAATTATCTTTTTACAAGGGATGAATACTTGGTGTGCTGGCTCGATGCTTGTTACGACAGCAGGTGGACTAGTCATCGTTTATCTTTTGGCAGTATTAATTGCTATTCTTGCTGGTATATTATTCTCATTCTTATTATCGTTTGTCTCTATAAAGCTTAAAGCAGATCAAACTGTTGTTGGAACTGCTTTAAACTCACTTGCAATTGCTATTTGTACTATTTTTAATACATCAATTACTGGTATTGATTCAAGTGAAGTTGCCAATAATATTTTCTCAAATGTTTTATCGGTTAATGTCGGAACAGATGGTTTTGCTCAGTTTATTAATCACGCTTTCTCAGGATTAAACATTTCAGTTCTTGTTGGTTTGTTGACAATTGTTGTCTTATGGCTAGTTATGAATAAAATGAGATTTGGCTTAAGATTAAGAGCTTGTGGTGAAAATCCAGCAGCCGCCGATAGTGTTGGTATTAATGTTTATAAAATGAGATATATGGGTACTGCTATTGGTAGTGCAGCTGCGGCTTTATCTGGATTTGTTATCTTTTCTTGCATGCCAATTGGAACTTGGCAAATCAGCGCCTTAGGATATGGTTTCTTGGTTTTAGCTATTGAAATTTTCGGAAACTGGAAAGCTACAAGCATTATATTCTGTTCATTATTTTTCGCATTATTCTTCTCATTTGCTCCTACATTCTCGGCAAGTATTTCTAACCATCCAGAGTGGGGCTTAAATAAAAGTATATTTGGACAAAGAGCGTTTTATTATTTATTGCCTTATTTCCTTGCTTTGCTTACGCTCGTTATCTTCTCCAAAAAATCGAGGGCTCCAAAAGCGGAAGGTATACCATACGACAAGTCTAGCCGATAATAATCGAATTGTTTTGAAAATGTCTTACCAATAAGGTAAGATATTTTCGCTTATTAAAGGAGTCTAGCATGATAAAAGATATTTTAGTTTTCTCATTAACTTCTAATGTTGCGTTAACAAAAAGTGTCTGTGCTTTGCTTGGCATAGAAGCAAGTAAGAGTGAGGTGCACCATTTTGCCGATGGCGAATGTCTTGCGACATCTCTTGCTGATGTTAGAGGTAAAAAAGTTTATATTATTCAATCGACCTGTAAACCAGTCAATGATCGAATCATGGAAACTTTGATTTTTATTGATGGTGTTAAAAGAGCAAATTGCCGTGAAGTAACGGTTATCATGCCTTATTATGGGTATGCTAGACAAGATAGAATTGCTCATATTAATGAGCCAATTAGTGCAAAACTTGTAGCAGATTTATTTACAAATGCTGGTGTTAAAAGAGTATTAACTGTTGAACTACACACTCCACAAATTCAAGGTTTCTTTGGTGTCCCAGTTGATAATCTCTCACCATCATATTTATTTGCAAAATACATTAATAATAAATACGATACTTCAAATCCTGCAGTAAAAAATACAATTGCAATTGTTGCTCCAGATCATGGTGCAATGCATAGAGCTAGAGATTTATCTAATTTTATTCCTCATACATCAATTGTTGTTATTGATAAGAGAAGACCTAAACCAAATGTTGCCGAAATTACTAACGTTGTTGGTGACATTGAAGATAAAGTTTGTATTATGGTTGATGATATTATTGATACAGGCGGTACAATTTTGGCCGGTGCAAAAGCTTTAAAAGATAAAGGTGCAAAAGAAGTTGTGATTTGTTGTTCACACGCTTTATTTAATGGTAATGCATTAGAGAAATTTGAAAATTGTGACTATATTAAAGAAGTTATTACTACAGATACGATTGAACATCCTGAATTTGCTGGAAGTAAGAGAATTACAGTAATTTCAATTGCTGAAATGATTGCTGATTGTATTAGATCACATGAATCTCACGAAAAGATTAAAGATCAATACGCAAGATTCCATTAATTAAACTCTTTACTAAAAAATAAATTTACTATAAAAATAGTTAAGATTTGAAAGTTTATCATTTCATTCTTAACTTATTTTTAAATATATGATTGATATATTATGGCTTTAATATCCTTTTCAAATGTAACAAAATACTATTCCTTAAATTTGATTTTAGATCACGTCACATTTCAAATTAATAAGGGCGAAAAAGTCGCTTTAGTAGGTTCTAACGGAGCTGGTAAAACGACTCTTTTTAAACTTATTTTAAAAGAGGAAGAGCCTACATTAGTACCAAAGGAAGACAAAGTTGGAGATATATCGATATTAAGTGGAACTAGAATTGGTTATCTAAATCAAGATGCAATTAGTGACATAAATAATACTGTTTATGAAGAGCTAGAAATACCTTTTAAACCACTTAAGGAAAAGTTAAATAAATTTAATGAACTCACTACAAAACTTAACGAGAACACAACTGAAGAAGAATTAAATCGTTATAATGAATTGCTAGATGAGTTAACAAGTGAAGGTGCTTTTAATATAAAAAATAAGATAGGTGAATATTTATCACGTTTTAAATTTCCAGAATCCCTACTTAATGAAAAGATCAAGTCTTTAAGTGGTGGAGAAAGGATGAAAATTGCCTTTATTAAGCTACTTTTAGTGGACTATGATTTATTGCTTTTAGATGAACCTACTAATCACCTTGATATTTCAACCATTGAATGGCTTGAAAATTATTTAAAAGATTATCGTGGAACTATCTTGTTTATATCTCACGATAGATATTTTTTAAATACTTTAGCCACTAAGATTTTAGATTTAGAAAATCATAAAATCGATACATATAACATGAGTTATGATAGCTATCTAAAGGAAAAAGAAATTAAATATCAAAACCTTCTTGCTCAATATGAAAAAGAAGAGGAAGAGATGGAAAGACTTAAAAAGTTTATCGAATTTTATATGCCAAAACCAAGATTTGTTGGTCGAGCTAAAGACAGAGTTCATAAACTTGAGAAATTAGAAGCTAACCATATTCAAAAACCAACTAAAGAAAACAGAAATATAAAGATAAAATTAGAAGGTAATAATCTTAAAAACAAAGGAATAATTAGTTTTGAAAACGTATCAGCTGGCTATGACTCAGCTTTATTTCCACCATTTTCTTTTACGCTTTATGGTAAAGACCATTTAGCCATAATTGGTGATAATGGGATTGGCAAAACGACTCTTGTTAAATCAATTTTGCACGATTTACCTTTGATTTGCGGGGAAATTCGTTATTTACGTGACTTAAAAATTGGATATATCAAGCAAAATGATTATGAATTTGTATCTAAAGATACTTGTTTAGATTATCTTAAAAAGAAGTATCCAGCAAAGCTGGAAAGAGAATTAAGAACAGCATTAGGTCGCTTCCTTTTTAGAAAAGAAGATGTGTTTAAAAACTGTACGCTTTTATCTAATGGAGAAAGAATGCGTTTAGTTTTATGTGATCTTTCTTTATCTGAATATGATGTTCTTATTCTTGATGAGCCTACAAACCATCTTGATTTAGTTACTAAAGAATGTCTTTTAAGTGCACTAAAAGAATATAAAGGAGCTATTATTTTTATATCTCACGATCGTTATTTTATTAATTCATTAGCTGATTATGTTTTATATCTTTCTCGAGATAAAAGCATTATTAATGAAGGCAGTTATGATGATCTTAAGGCTTTACTTGATGAAACAAACCAAATTAATGATGAAAAAATAAGTAATCAAGCTCAAACAAGTGAAAAGAAAAACTTAGTTTATGATAAATTAGAGAAAAAAGAAAAATTATCTAATAACAAAATTAATGAATTAAAAAATAAAGCTAAAGAAATAGAAGAAGAACTTATTTTTCTTGATGAAGAACTCTCACAAGATTTTGAAGATTATAAAAAGATTGATGAATTAAGTGATAGAAAAAGTGAACTAGAATCTGAATATTTTAAAATCATGGAAATTCTTGAAAATAATTAGCTTTTGCAGGTTTATACAATTAAATATATCTATTTTAAGGAATTATTTGTATAAAAAAAGAGGGCACGCCCTCTTTTTTTAAAATATTTATATCTTAAATTAATTTAATACCAACGCTTTCAAAGTATTTAACAAGAGCCTCTTTGTGGTGGCCAAGAATGATTAATTCATGGTTTCCTAAAGGTGTTTTTAAAATCTTATCAAGCTCTGGGAAATTGCAAACGATTTGTGTACGACAAAGTTTGTTTTCGTATTGATTGTTTTTGATAGTTCCTTCTTCTACAAAACATTCAGTTAAAGCTGAATTTAATCTGAAAATTGTGGCATTGCCTTCTTTAACTTCGCCATGAATTCCAACACCAATACCAGATTCATAGTGTGTATCTAAAACAAATGATTTACAAATGTTACAAGGAATTGTGCAATGAGCTAATAAAATTTCATTATTTTTGGTGTCAATACGTGAAGGATTGCATTGGAAAGCAGCTTCTTTTAATAATTTTTGTGCAACATACATTCCAAGCATTGAAGGAACGTCGCCTTCACAAGTTGCAATAATGCCTTCATCATTAAAATGAGACAAAGCTAAACATGCGGTAGTTTTAAGAGTGCCTAATAAGTCGAAGCAACGAATTGTGAAACCACTTAGATTATATTTTTTAACTAAAACTTTTATTGCATTGTATAAGCGTTCGGCTTTAGAAACTTCTTTTGGATCAAACTTCTTATTTTTTAAAGAATCATAGATTTCAAATGAACTTAATTTATTGTATTCGTCAATTAATTCTTGAATTGGGATATAAACTAAGTTGACATCAAATTTTTCTAAAGCTGTTTTTGGATCAACATCAGAAGAAATAAGCCAATCAGATGAACGACCTATTAAACCAAGATTAGCTGATCCTTTTTTAGTTGGCTGAATAGGAGCTAAAGCTTTAATTCTAGAGCGGATATAGTCGGTATCACCATGTAAAACTTCGCCTTTTAAGTTGTGATTTTTTAAGAAAGCCAAAATTTCAAGTGAAGCAGCAAGTGAATTATTAACACCATATGTTAATAAATAATATGGCCCTTTAAATTGAGCGAAATTTTTAATAAATAAGTTTTCGCTTCCACCAGATTGCACCAAGATTAATACAAGGTCACTATTTTCATAAAGTTTGCTTGCATCATTTTCAATAGCAATAGATAAATTTTCATCTTCAAGTGAATGAATTAAAGCACTTGTTGACTCATTTAAAACGTTTTGATTGTGAAGTTGTGATTGAATTGGGTAAATCTTAACTTTCATAAAATTCTCCTTTGACGTAGAAATTTTAAACTTTTTGAGGCTTGTTTGCTATTGGAAGTTTGTTAATTTTTTATTAAGAATTTAAAAATATAAATTTGTATTAAAAATACCATTGTTTTCGCAATTTTCATTTTCTTTTAGTGTGTCATTCTAGGTTATAATAAATATAAAGATTTAGGAGAATTTAACAATGGATTACGAAAAGGAAATTAACAGTCTTCTCGCAAGTTACGATTCCTGGTGGGATAAAGGATTCGAAACTCCAAAGATGAGTAATAAATTTTATCCTTACACTTCCATTTTTACACCACTTAAAATTAATAACTGTGTTGTTAAAAATAGAATTGTAATGGCACCAATGGGTAACATTGATATGGCGGAAGAAACAGGGCGACCAAATCAAATGATGCTCAAATACTTTGAAGCTAGAGCAAGAGGCGGAGTAGGACTTATTACTACTGGTTTAGTTCCTGTAAGTTATGGAATTGACAAATCACTTATTGAATTAGGTGATTTAACTTATTTTCCTCGAATTGATCGTTCAAGAACTGTTTATCCTGGTTGGCGTGATTTGGCTATGCTTTGTCATGCTCATGATTCTAAGATTTTTGTTCAACTTACTCCAGGACTTGGCAGAGTTGGAAATCCTCAATGTTTAATTACGCAACATTCATTTCCACGTTCAGCTTCTTTCAATCCAAACTGGTATATGAGTGCAGTGCCTTGCTTAAGGTTATCTGATAGATCACTTAAAAAAATTATTAAAAAAATAGGACAAGCCAGCGCTGATGCTAAAGCTTGTAATTTAGATGGTGTTTATTTACATGGTCATGAAGGATATTTATTAGAACAAGTTTCAAATAGTGCTTTTAACCATCGTAAATTAGGAAGATATGCAAATAAAGAAAATTTTGCTTGTGATATGGTTAAAGAAATTCGTAAAAGAGTTGGACCAGATTATCCAATTATGTATCGAATTGATTTAACTTTGGCTTTAAACGCAACATATAAAGATAAAATGAGAAATGTTAAACCACTTAAACGTTTCAGAAAAGAAAGAATGGTTCATGAAACTTTGCGTTTTATGGAACATTTGGTTCAAGCTGGTGTTGATATTTTTGATGTTGATATGGGCTGCTATGATAACTGGTTTTTACCACATCCACCAAGCAGTATGCCAAGTGGGTGCTTCTTAAAACTTTCAGAATTAGTTAAAGCTTATTTTAAAGCAAAAGGCATCAAAACTAATAAAGGTCAAGAAGTGCCAATTGTTGGAGTTGGTAAACTCGGTTATCCTGATTTAGCTGAAGAGGCTTTAAGAGAAAATAAGTGTGACATGGTAATGCTTGGTAGACCACTTTTAGCTGATCCTGATTGGGTTAATAAAGCTTTTACTGGTAATGTAATGAGTATTAGACCATGTATTGGTTGCCAAGAAGGCTGCTTAAACGAGTTCGTTGAAGGCGGCCATCCACAATGTGCTGTTAATCCATTAACAGCTTTTGAATTCGAATTTCCAAATGAAGTCACGGAAGCTGAAAAGAAGAAAAATTGTCTTGTTATTGGTGGTGGACCAAGTGGAATAATGATGGCTAAAACTTTATTAAGAAGAGGCCACACAGTTACTCTTGCTGAAAAAGAAAACTACATTGGCGGTCAAGTTAATGAAGCAAGCATAGCAAAAATTAAGTATGAGATGAAAAATTACTTATTATATATGGCTCATGAAGTAGCTGAAATGAATAAAAATCCTAATTTCAAGTTACTTATTGGAACTACCATCAAAGCAGAAGATGTTGTAAATAAATATGATGTTATTGTTACAGCAACAGGAGCAAAAGAATTTAAACCAAACATACCAGGTATCGATAAAGCTAATGTATTTTTAGCCGATGAAATTTTCAATAATCCTGCAAAACTCAATGATTTTAATAATATTGTTGTTGCAGGTGGCGGTATGGTTGGATGTGAAATGGCTTACTATTTACGCTACGAACATAATAAAAATGTAACAGTAATTGAAATGGATAAACATTTCATGAACCATATGTGCACTGCAAATAGATCACATATAATTCATTATCTTGATGAAGGGAAAGTTAAACTTTTAAATATGACCAAGCTTTTAGAAATAAAAGATGGTTCTATTAAAGTCAGTGTTAACACATCTAAGAATAAGCCAAATCCATATGTTGCTTGGGCGCCTATTCTTCCTGAAAATATTGAAAATCCAATTGATAAATTAAAACCAATTAAAGATACATGGAAGGAAGAAGAGATCAAAACTGATGCAGTTGTAATTGCATTAGGTTCAAAAAGCGAAACAAGTTTATATGATGAACTTGTGAAATTAAATGCAGCAAAAGAAATTTATAAAGTTGGCGATGCAATCAAACCAGCAAGAGTTTGGGAAGCAACACGCTCAGCATTTAGAAAAGGGGTCAGAATTTAATATGATTGAATATAAAATGGAATTAAATGATGAATTAAAAAGCATTCTCGAAGGGAAAGAAGGAGAAACAAAGCAAAAAATTCTAGAGACTTTAGTTCTTTTCGGCGATATTTTTGGTGCAAAAAGAATGGTAAAAGTTACTCATAATGAAGGGCATCTTGTTACATCTTTTGGTATTCCTTTACTTAAACCATTATTTAAAACAATGGATGAGATTAATAAAGAAGGGATTAAAGCAGAAGGTGGCTTTACATGCGATCCTCGTCCATTAGATTATGATAATGTTAAGTGCAATTTATTAGAAAAGATTGTTTTCAATAAAATCTTATATGGAAAACAAGAAGATTACGAAAAGCAACTTAAAAAAGCTGGCTTAACTGATAGCGATTCTTTTTCTTGCGCTTCATATTTAAAGGAATGTGGTAATAGACCTCAAAAAGGCGACATTTTAAGTTGGGCTGAAAGCAGTGCTGTTGTTTTTGCAAATTCTGTTTTAGGCGCTAGATGCAATCGAAATAGTGGAATGCTTGATTTATTTGGCTCGATTATTGGCTATGTTCCTGAATTTGGTCTTTTACTTGATGAAGGAAGAAAAGCAACTTGGATTATTGAAGTTAAAACTACAAAAGTACCAGAAGCACAAATTTTAGGTAGCGCAATTGGTATGAAAGTCATGGAAGAAGTTCCTTACGTTTATGGACTTGATCGTTTCTTAGGTCACGAAATCGATGATAAAGTTGAGGCTTATTTAAAGGATTTTGGAGCTGCTAGTGCTTCAAATGGTGCTGTTGGACTTTTCCATATTGATAGTTTAACTCCTGAAGCTAAAGAATTAAAAGAAAAGCTTATAAAAGAAGGGGCTAAAACCTACGTAATTGATGATGAAGAACTTGAAAGAGTTTATAAATCTTATCCAATTATGTGGAAAGATAAAGAAGCTAAAGCAAAGCTTTGTTTTATAGGCTGCCCACATCTTAACTATTATCAACTTAATAAATGGCATGAAGATATCAAGAAAGCTTTACTTGAAAACCATCAAGAAAAAGTTTCTTGCCAATGTGTCTTAAATACTCCTCCAAAAGTCTTAAATAGATTTATTAAGGAAGAAAGTGCTAAATATAAAGAATTATATAATATGGGGGTTACTGTTTCTTCAATTTGTCCTTTGATGTATACAAATAATCCACTTACTCACAAAAAAGCGATTATTACTAATTCAAACAAATTAAGAACATATTCTATGGCACGTTATTTTAAGGATGAAGAAATTTTAGCAATTCTTGCTGGAAAGAAGGTTTATTAAGATGAAGGAATTTAAGGGTAGAGTTATTGCTAAAGGTCATTTTATTGGTGAAGCAGCAGTTACACATGCTGGCTTTAATACTTTGGCGAGTTTTCAAAAATCAGCTTTAATGAATAAAAAGGAAGTTTATGTAAGCGATCAAAATAATAAAGAATTATTTAACAAAAATATCACTGGCAAAATTCTTTGTTTACCTATTACAATTGGTTCAACAACTGGAGGATTAGTTATTCAAACAGTTTGTGATATGAAAATTAATCCTCGCGCCTTTCTATTTAGTGAAGAAATTGATTCTTTAGCAGCAAGTGGCATTGTTCTTGCAAAGGTTTGGCAAAATAGCGATGTCATCTGTATTGATAAACTCGGCAAGGAATTTTTAGATACTGTTAAAACTGGTGACAGGTTAGAAATTAAAGAAGACGGTACAGTTGTAATTCTTTAAAATACTTAATTATTGCGATGTTTTTATGTAGAAGAGCCGGATTTTGGCTCTTCTTTTTGCTTTAGAAAAACACTAAAAAATTATATGTAAGCGCTATCACGAAAAATATTTTAAAAACCTCTTTACATTTGGATTTTGATTACTAAAATATTAGTACGGAACCGAACTAATTATGGAAAACTATTTTTGTATGTCACTTAGAGTAATGAGTAACTTCGTTAAGAAGTATATTAACGAAAAGATCGTTGTTTTAGGTCTTACTAGTTTTCAATGCGGTGTTTTGAATTATATTAAGCAAAACACTAAAGATGATTCGGTCGTTTTTCAAAAAAATCTTGAAGATTTCTTTGTAACTTCTAAAAGTTCAATGAGTGATCTTTTATGGTCTTTAGAAAGCAAAGGATTAATTATTAGAACATCTCTTGAAAATGGTGATTCTAGAAAAAAAGAAATCAAATTGACAGATGAAGGTAAAAGAATTTCTGACTTAACCGACAAATTTTTAGATGAAGTTGAAGAATTCTTTTTATCAGCCCTTGAAAATGAAGAAAAAGAAGAATTATTTAAGATTTTTAGGAAGTTCAATGAAAGGATGGAGAAAAAAGTATGAGTGTTGATGTAAGTGTCGATCCACCAAAGTTTAAATATGGTGAGATGATCGAAAAATTTGCTACAGCTATTAGAGAGTACAAAAAACCTAGTATCATCGCTGTTATTTTTATCGCTTTTGAAACTCTTTTAGAATGTTTTATTCCTTTTGTTATGGCTCAACTTATCGATACAATGGGCGACTATGCAACAGTTGGTGATGCAGATGGAATCATTTTAAGAACAGTTTTGATTTATGCGGCAATTTTAGTAGTATTGGCAACTTGTTCTTTAATATGTGGTATTACTGCTGGTCGTTTTTCAGCAAGAGCAGCAATTGGTTTTTCTACAAATATTAGAAGAGATTTATTTAAAAAGATCACTGGTTTTTCTTTTAATAATATTGATAAATTCAGCGTTTCATCTCTTGTAACACGTCAAACAACTGATGTTTTCTACATTCAAATGTCATATATGATGTGCATTAGAATTGCCTTAAGAGCTCCTTTAATGCTTATCTTCTCAATTACTATGGCAGTTATTCAAACTGCACAAATTAGCTGGGTTTATGCAATTACTATCCCAATTCTTGCTATTGCTTTAATTGCTATTATTTGGGTAGTTATGCCAATTTTCGTTAAAGTTTTCAAGAAATATGATGCTTTAAATGAATCAATTGAAGAAAATGTTCGTGGTATTAGAGTAGTAAAAACCTATGCTCGTGAAGAATACGAAAAAGAAAAATTCAAAGCCAGAAGTGCCGATATTAAACAAGGATTTACTAAAGCTGAAAGAATTATCTCTTTAACAAATCCTGCCATGATGGCTTGTATGTATATTTCAATGGCTTTATTAATCTTTATTGGTTCATGGGCAATTATTAGTGGAATTGAACCTAATGAAGATGGCTTAGCCGTCTTTACTTACATGACTATTGGTCAATTATCTTCTTTAATTACTTATGGTGCTCAAATTCTTTCTAGTTTAATGATGATTTCTATGGTCTTTGTTATGATTTCAATGTCAACTGCTTCTATGCGAAGAGTTTATGAAGTTATGACTGAAGTCCCAACTATTAAGAATCCTAAAAATGCTCTTACTAAAGTAGAAGATGGATCAATCATCTTTAAAGATGTTAACTTTAAGTATAAAGAAAATGCTCAAAAGTATGCATTAAGTAATATTAATTTAACTATTAATAGTGGTGAGATGGTTGGTATTGTTGGCGGAACTGGTTCATCAAAATCAACTTTAGTTAATTTAATCTCAAGATTTTACGATACAACAACTGGTGAAGTTATTGTTGGCGGTAAAAACGTTAAAGAATATGACCTTGATACTTTAAGAAATAATGTCTCAATGGTTCTTCAAAAGAACGTTTTATTTAGTGGTACCATTAAAGAAAACTTAAGATGGGGCAATAAAGAGGCAAGTGATGAAGAAATCGTTGAAGCTTGTAAGATTTCTCAAGCTGATTCTTTCGTTCAAACTTTCCCTAAAAAATATGATACTTACATCGAGCAAGGTGGATCTAACGTAAGTGGAGGCCAAAAACAAAGACTTTGTATTGCTCGTGCTATCCTTAAAAAACCTAAGATCTTAATTCTTGACGATTCAACTAGTGCAGTTGATACAAAAACTGATGCTTTTATTAGAAAAGGATTAAGAGAAACTTTACCTGATGTTACAAAAATCATCATTGCTCAAAGAGTTTCTTCTGTTCAAGATGCTGATTTAATTATCGTTATGGATAATGGAACAATTAATGGCATGGGTACACATGAAGAACTTTTAAAGAACAATAAGATTTATAAAGAAATTTATGATATGCAAAATAAGATAGGAGGAGGTGCTCAAAATGCTTAAGAATAAAAAACTTCCACCAATTCTTAGAATTGTATTTGGCTATATTTCATTACATAAATTAGCCTTTATTTGTGCCTTAATTTGTGTCTTATTTACTGCTTTTGGTAACATTGCAGCTCCTATTGTTTTACAAAATGTTACAAATTTAATCACTAAAACTATTGAACACATTAATGAAACTGGTGATTTTAGTGATAAATTCCATTTCTGGAATGAAATTGTTACAAATGGTTGCCTTTTAATTGGTGCTTATGTAATTTCAGTTACTGCTGGATTTACTTATTCTCAAATTAACGCAGTTGCTGGTCAAAAATATATGGACGATTTAAGAAGAGCCTTATTTGACCACATGCAGGATTTACCAGTTAAATATTTTGATCGTAATGATAAGGGCGATATCATGTCAGTTTATTTAAACGATGTTGATACCATTAGACAACTTATTATTAACTCAATTAGTGAAGTTGAATTCTTTGTTTGTACCTTTGTTTCCGTTATGGTCATGATGATTATGTTTAGCGTATGGCTTTGCTTAATTACTATTGTAGCTGGTGTTATCATGGTTTTTGCAACTCGTCACATTGGTGGTCATTCATCCAGAAACTTCCTTGTTCAACAAAAGAATATTGGTCGACAAGAAGGCTATGTTGAGGAAATGATGAATGGCTTAAAAGTTATTAAATCATTCTGCCATGAAAAAGAAGCTATTGCAGGATATAAGGAAATTACAGAAATATTCCGCAAAACCGGCACTAAAGCAAATAGTTATGCAAATATTTTAATGCCAGTTCTTGGCAATATTGGTAACATGCTTTATGTTGTTGTTGCAGTAGTTGGGACATTATTCTTTATTTATGATATTCCTAATTTCTCTGGCATGAGTGGACTTTCACCTTTCTCAATTGCAGTTATTGTTTCATTCCTTCCAATTGTTAGACAATTTACTAACTCAGCTACTCAAATGGCTAACCAAGTTAACACAATTGCTTTAGCTAATGCTGGCAGTAAACGTATTACTGATCTTCTTGATGAGGAAGTTGAAAAAGACGAAGGCTATGTTACTCTTGTTAGAGGTCGTTATGATTTAAATGGTAATATTGTTGAATGTAGCGAAAAAGAAGCAACATTATGGGCTTGGAAACACCCACATACAGCTGATGGAAGTGTAACTTATACCTTATTACAAGGCGATATGAGAATGTTTGATGTTGATTTTGGTTATAATCCAGACAAGATTGTTCTTCATAACATTACTTTGTATGCTAAGCCTGGTCAAAAAGTCGCTTTTGTTGGTGCAACTGGCGCTGGTAAAACAACAATTACTAACTTATTAAATAGATTCTATGATATTGCAGATGGAAAAATCAGATATGATGGAATTAATATTAATAAGATTAAAAAGAAGGATTTAAGAAGATCCTTAGGTATGGTTTTACAAGATACAAACTTATTTAGCGGAACCATTATGGATAATATTCGTTATGGTAAACTTGATGCAACTGATGAAGAATGTATTGCCGCAGCTAAACTTGCTAACGCTGATAGTTTCATTACCCGTTTGCCACAAGGATACAATACGTATTTAACCAATGATGGTGGAAACTTATCTCAAGGACAAAGACAACTTCTCTCAATTGCGAGAGCAGCAGTAGCTAATGCTCCTGTTATGATTCTTGATGAGGCTACTTCCTCAATCGATACAAGAACTGAAGCAATTGTTACAGCTGGTATGGATAACTTGATGAAAGGCAGAACAGTCTTTGTTATTGCTCATAGACTTTCAACAATTCAAAACAGTGACGTTATTATGGTTTTAGATCATGGACGTATTATTGAAAGAGGAAGTCATGATGATTTAATTAAACTTAAAGGCGTCTACTATCAACTTTATACTGGTGCTTTTGAACTTGAGTAATTTAATATTTTAATCTTTAAAAATATAAGAGTAATTGCTTGTTTGCAGTTACTCTTTTTTTTCTATCTTAAACACTTAAGAAGCAATAAATGCCTTATTTATCGTATTTTTTAATTTGAAAATGGGATTTTTTGTAGCGAATTTTCTTTTCTTGTTTTAATTTTTCTTTCATAAAACCTTTAACTTTTCAAATTTAAAAAGTTGGAAAAATGCAAAAAAACAATACATTTGAGGTTGGAAAAATGCAAAAAATCAGTATATTTTAGGTTGGAAAAATGCAAAAGCTCCATTTTATTGCTATGAAAAATCATTTGTGTGGCTCATTGATAGTAATATTGGAGTATTTGTCTATAACGCAAATGAAGCAAAGTTTCCATTACTTGCTAGCAAAGAGAGAACTTTGTTTAAACTATTTTTATGTGATGTTGGTTTATTAACACATAAACTTTGTAAAGATAATGTTATTAAAATTTTAAATGGAGATGTTAATTTTAATTTTGGTGCTTTATATGAATCGGCTGTTGCACAAGAACTTAAAGCTAAGGGTTTCAAACTTTTTTACTATAATAATAAAAAAATAGGTGAAGTTGATTTTTTGATTGAAATCAATTCGAAAGTAGTTCCTATTGAAGTTAAATCAGGTAAAGATTATAAAAGGCATGCAGCCTTAAATAATTTAGTAAATAATGATGAACTGAAGATTGAAAAAGGTATTGTCTACAATAACTCAAATTTAAAACAAGTTGGTAAAGTTTTGTATTTACCAATTTATATGATTATGTTTTTAAAAGATAAACAAGAATCTAGTTTGATTTATAAACCAGATTTATCGGCGTTAAAATAAATCTTTCTTTAAAGTAAACAAGAAATATTTAACAAGTTGACTCTAAATAATTACTATTTTAAACAACTTTACAGGTCATAGTTTTTCTTTTTATTAATAGAAGAACTATAGCTAATGCTAATAAAATAACAGTGCTAGATAAGTTGAAAGGAAGTCCTACAATGATCCAATCAACAGCTATGATGCTTAAATAGATTGCATAAATAAGCATTATTAAAGAACATAGACCTGAAATTATAGAAAGAAAAATCATATCTTTTTTAGTTTTAATACTTAAAAAAACAAGAATCCCAATAATTAATATACCTATCACAAAAGGCAAAACACAATATAAGAGAATGTTTTCTAAATTGATTTCAAAGCCGATTGAAAATCCAGTACGATTAGGAAAACCTGCAAATAGCAAAAGAAACAACGAAACTATAGCAAGAAAAGTAATAAAAATTTTTCTAACAATACTCATGTTTATAATTTAATCAAAAAAACATAAGATGCAAATTTTATTAAAAATCTTGATTATCGGATAGATTATGATTATTTTTATAGTAATGGAATTGTTTATTTTGGTGGCTTTTTTACTTCAAGGATTGGAAAAACTCGCTTGGAAAAGTGTAAAAACTCACTAAAAACTCCCTAGGAAAAGTGTAAAATAACTAAAGAATTAATGAAAAACCGGTAATACAAAAGCAAGCAAGACAATCTTAAATAATTATTCAACTTATAATGTTAAAAAATGCATAAAATTAAGTGAATATAATATTGGAGAAAGCGATAACATATTAACAATTCCTTATTATTTAGCTTTTCTTTTAAAAGAATAAAACTATAAAAATAAAGGGACTTTTCTTTCAAAAAGTCCCTTTAATTATTTAAAATTAATGAAAAACTCAATTAAAATTCTTTAATTTTATAAACGTCAAAATCGATGGTTTTAGCTTTATCTTTTACTTCTTTTTGAGTTAAGAAACCATTGCTTCCGCCAGCTTCACCAATTTTATATGAAGTAAAGACTTCACTAAGTTCAAGAGCTTCTAAACTATCAACATTTCTTAAGTAGAAGTGGATGAAAGCACTAAATAAGGCATCACGGCTACCGACAGTATTAACGATTTCTCTTAAAGTAATAGCGTCGATATGATAGATAACATGTTTTTTAGCATCAAGAATCATAGCGCCTTCTCTTCCTTCGCCAAGAACGATAATTTCGTTATGATATTTTTCATAAATTGAGATTAGGAAGTCTTCATAGTTAATTCTATCTAAGCCCTTCTTAGATAAAAATAAAATGTCGCTACCTGCCATAAAATCAGCATTATAATCATCATTTACCGTGCCGATAATATGAACGTCAGTGGCGACTTTTTTGCCAAGTTCTTTAGCTTTTTTAAGAAGTGGTCTATTGAAATTAGAGTTAGATAAAACAACGATATCTGCTTTAGCAAGCTTTTCTTCTTCCTCTTTAGAAACTTTATCGTTAACTTCTTGAATTTCTTTAAGATCCATGTAGGTTTTAACATTATTATCTCTATCAACTAAAGAAACAGAATTTGGTGTAGCTTCTAAAGAATCTTTGATTAGTGTTGCATCAATTTTAAGTTTTTTAATTTGATCAACAACGACTTTACCAAGTAAATCTTTCCCAACAAGTCCGGAAATAATTACTTCATTACCACCAAGTGTTTTAAGTGCTTTGGCTACATTATAAGCTTGTCCGCTAATACCGCTATTGACACCAAAGAATGGGTATTCAATTGGACAATAAAAAATAGGGAATGAGTCAACATCGATGATGGTTTCAAAATTGACAACCCCGGAAACATAAATTATTTTGTTTTTCATTATAGTTTGGTTCTCCTTTAAAATTATTATATTATGCGTGGGAAAAATTAACATCAAAAATCGATAGTTTAGATGAAAATTTTCAGCCTTGATTTTTATTTAATTTAAGGTATATAAGAAGAGAATTATTACTTATAAAAATTACAAGTATAGGTGTTTTATGAATCTCAAATTTTGTTGTATCTATATTGTTAAGTGCAAGAGCAATTTATAAAAACAAATTTATCTTAACTTTCGTTTTGCCTTTTAAAATGTAACTTTTCGTAAGAAATCATAATAAATTTAATATCATATAAAAGCAAAATTAAGACAAATTTACGAATAAAAGTTAAATTCGTAAGCAAATTTTGAATAAAATTTAATTTTTTGACTTATTTATCGTGATTTTTAGAATGTGCCTTACGTTTAATTTAAAAATTCGTAAAAATTTTTCATTTTAAATGTTGACAGAAAAATATCCCCATGATATAAATTAATCAGAGGAAGATATTAGGAACACTTAATATCTAACTGAACTAGAAGAGACTCATCCCCAATTTATCAAAGAATTTGTGAAATTAAAGAAGAATTAGTTTGATTAAGAGAATATAATAATAAAAAATGGGTCTCTTCTTTTATTTGTATGAGTATTTCAAAAACTAGATTAACTAAAATAATAAGCACTTTAAAAAAACGGAATAAAAAAGTTTGTACAATTCATGAACTTTCTCTTTCAGTCGGAATAAAAGAAGATGCTTTGAAAGAATTTTTCTTTTCTTTTAATCCTTTAATATATTTTGAAGAAAATTTTAACTTGCTTGATCTACTTGATGATTTAATAGAAGAAGAAAAAGCAATTGAAGAAAAGGAAAGAAGTAAAGGCGTTAAAACTAAAAGGAAATATATAAGGCAAAAAGATTTAGCCCCATATAAAGATTTAATTGATTATATTTATCAAACTTGTACTGTTGATGGCGGAATCTTAGATACAGGATATGTCTTAAATAAAAAAGACGTGAAGATAATTTCAAAGCTATTAAAAGAAGAAAAACAACGTATTAAAATAAGGCTGAGTGAAGCCTTATTTTTAATATAGTTAGAGAAGATATTTTTAATATAGTTAGAGAATATATTTAATTTGTTTTACTACGTAAAAATATATATAATTTTATTCGACTCGTGTGTCTAACCCATGACTAACCACACGTAAAATTTAACAGGGGAGGTTTTCTTGATGGAAAATCAAATTAAAAAGGAAAGCAGATTCTTATTGTGGTTTAAAAAGAACTTTACCACCAGTGTAATCTGCGCAAATGCATTTATTGCTTGTTTATATGCAGTTGTGACTTATTTATGCGGTCCACTTGCATATGAATTTTCACAGTTTCGTTTCTCAGAAGCTTTGAATTTACTCGTTTTCTTTAATCCAACTTATACTGTTGGATTAACGATTGGTTGCTTTTTAGCCAACATCATGTCGACTGTAGGACCATTAGATTTAATCTTTGGAACTCTTGCAACACTTATGAGTTGTTTACTTATGGTTTTCTTCTCAAAAGTCTGCAAAAACCTATTTGTTTCTTCGCTTTTTCCAACAATTATTAATGCAATAGTGGTTCCATTTACGATTTATTTATCAACAATTAATACAGGCGAACCAATGGATTTATCTTATATGTATTGGGTGATGTTTGGTTGGGTTGCTTTAGGCGAATTTGTTTGTGTTACTTGCCTAGGTTATCCACTCTTTATGATTTTAATGAAAAAGACTAAAGGTTTTTCAAAATTAATATTTGCAAGTAGAAATTTAGATTTTAAATGGTGATTTTATGGCATGTGAAGGTTTTAAATTAGAAGTTAAGCATATTGATAAAAAAACAGGAGCAAGATATGGAATTCTTCATACACCTCATGGGGATGTAGAGACTCCAATGTTTATGCCTGTTGGAACTTTAGCCACTGTAAAAACTTTATCTCCAGAAGAGATTAAAGCAATTGGAAGTGGTGTTATTTTAGCTAATACTTATCACCTTCACATTAGGCCAGGAGAAGATATTGTCGCTGCTGCAGGTGGTGTCCATAAATTTATGAAATATGATGGGCCAATGCTTACAGATAGTGGAGGATTTCAAGTTTTCTCTTTATCAGAAAAAAGGAAAATCACAGAAGAAGGTGTTACTTTTAAAAACCATTTAAATGGTGATAAGATTTTCTTTTCACCGGAAATTGTTATGGATATTGAACATAAGATTGGCGCTGATATTGCTATGTCTTTTGATGAATGTATCCCTTATCCTGCAACTTATGAATATACAAAAAATTCTACTTTACGTACTTTAAGATGGGCAAAAAGAGGTAAAGATGCTCATACTAGAAAAGATCAAGCACTATTTGGAATTGTTCAAGGCGGCAATTATCCTGATCTTAGAAAAATGGCGGCTGAAGAATTAACCAAAATGGATTTTGACGGCTATGCAATCGGTGGAACTTCAATCGGCGAACCAAAAGATGTGTGTTTTAATATGATTGATATGGCTATTAAATATCTTCCCGAAGATAAGCCTCGCTATTTAATGGGAGTTGGTAGTTTAGATTATATTCTAGAAGGCATTGCTAAAGGTATCGATATGATGGATTGTGTTTTACCAACTCGTATTGCTCGTCATGGGACTTTAATGACTCATCAAGGTAGAGTAAATATTAAAAATGAAAAATATAAATCTGATTTTACTCCACTTGATCCAGAATGTGATTGCTATACATGTAAAAATTATACAAAAGCATATTTAAGACATTTATATGTTTGTGGAGAACAATTTGGTGCACGTTTATTATCAATCCACAATTTACGTTTTTTAATTTCTATTGTAGAAGGAGCACGTAAAGCTATTCAAGAAGATAGATTTGAAGAATATAAAAATGAAATTCTCAAAAAATATGGCGATTCTAGAGGGTTTTAGGTAGAAGGAAGAGTTTATGGATATTAATTTATTTGATTATTATTTACCAGAAGAACTTATTGCTCAAGAGCCAAGTGCTATAAGAGATGAATGTCGTTTGATGGTGGTAAATAAGGAAAAGAAAACTTACGAAGACAAAATATTTAAAGATATTTATGATTATTTAAATGCTGGCGATGTTTTAGTTAGAAACAATACTAAAGTAATTCCAGCTCGACTTTTTGCAACTAAAGATAAAACTGGAGCTCATGTGGAAGTGTTGCTTTTAAAAGATTTAGGTAGTGATACTTGGGAATGTCTATGTGGAAATGCTAAAGCAATTAAAGTAGGCACCATTCTTCATTTTAAAGACGATGAATTAATTGGTGAATGCCTCGAAGTTAAAGATGAAGGAATTCGACTAATTAAATTTAAATACCAAGGAATCTTTTTAGAAGTTTTGGATAGAATTGGAACAATGCCTCTTCCTCCTTATATTCATAAAGCGTGTAAAAATAATGATGATTATCAAACAGTTTACGCTAAAGTCGAAGGAAGTGCAGCCGCTCCAACAGCTGGATTTCATTTTACAAATGAACTACTTGAAAAACTTCAAAAGAAAGGCGTTGAAATTGTTGATGTTACTCTAAACATTGGATTAGGCACTTTTAGACCAGTAAAAGTTCAAGATACCAAAGACCATGTTATGCATTCAGAAACCTATGAAGTTAGTGAAGAAGCAGCTAAAAGATTAAACCTTGCTAAAAAAGAAGGAAGAAGAATTATTGCAGTTGGAACAACTGCAGTTAGAACATTAGAAGCTAATATTAATAAATTTGGTGAATTTAAGGCTGAAAGTAGTGCAACAAGTATCTTTATTTCTCCAGGCTATGAATATAAAGCTATTGATTGTTTAATTACAAACTTCCATTTGCCAAAATCAACTTTAGTTATGCTTGTTAGTGCTTTCATGGGGCGTGAGTTTACGCTTGAATGTTATAAACATGCCGTGGAAGAAAAATACCGTTTCTTCTCCTTTGGTGATTCAATGTTTATCTATTAAAGTTTTTAAAGTTAACGAATTATTTATTTTTAGGTTTGCGTTTGCCTTTGTGTTCAATGGCAACCCAAACCTTTCTTTTTTTAGGATGAATAAATCCATCAATCCAAGCAAAAAGCCAATCAGCCCAGAAAATAAAGCCAAAAACTACGCATTTGATTTTTAAACGACGACTTACTCTAAAATGTGAACCGCTAAATATTAATTCAACTAAATTTGCAAGATCACAAATCAAAAACATTAAAAGAAGATCAACAATTACAAACAAACCATAAAGCCCTAAATATGCTCCATCTAGTCTAATTCCGAAATAGATCATAAAAGCAAATAAGGTTAACATATGGAACAAAACAGCCCATTCACTTGATTGGAATAAGGTGAGTGAACTAAACAATTCATAACGGCCAAATTTGTTTGTTTTACGATATTTTGGGTTTTTCTTAATGGCAAGGTCAATAATACCTTTATTCATAAAACCCCATACCCAGCGAACATGCTGATTATGCAAAGTTTTTAAATCAGTTGGTTGCTCATCATAATATATAGCAGTAGGGTTATAACCCATTTTAATTCCATTAATATAAGCATAGCGGGTTAAGTCAACATCTTCAGTTAAGCCAGTCCAAACCCAACCTCCAGCATCTTCAATAATCTTTTTATCAATGAAATAACCTGTTCCAGAAATCACAACTTTATCAAATAAAATAGAACGAGCTTTGTTAACAAAACGAGATTGATAGCAAAAGAGCAAGGCACTTGAGGCAGAAATATAATTCGTATCTGCATTGGTTGATTCTCTTAAACCAACACCAATTTCATATCCAGATGCTTTTAAATCATTTAATTTACTTATGTAATCTTTTGACAAAATATTATCAGCATCAAAAATTATTAAAGAGTCAAAATCAACCTTATTGGCCTGTAAATGATTATAAGCTTCTTCTAAAGCAAAACCTTTTCTACGTCTATTTTCAAGTTGTGTCCTGACAAAATATTTATAGCCAAATTCTAAAGCTATTTTATTAGTAGGATCATCCTCACTTTCGGTAATGACGTATACATCAAATTTGTCTTTTGGATAATCTTGCTCACTTAGCGACTTTAAAATATTTCTAATTACTTTAGATTCGTTTCTAGCAGGAATTAAAACAATATATTTATAAAAAATATTGGCTTTTTGAAAAGTTTTTTCTTTTTTATAATAAACATATATAAATTTAATATAATAAGAATTAAGTAAAACAATTAATAAAATAACCCCTAGAAGAGCTAAATAAGTGTAACCAAGAATTTCTAAGTAATTCATGGTATTATTCTATACAATAATTTTTTAATTTTAAATAATATTAGTAATCAATATTTGATATAATTTGATACAAGGTATATTAAATTGTTATGGCAAATTCACTAGAAGAAAATAGCATCAAGATTTCAGTATGTGTTGCGATACATGGAGTTGATAAATATCTAGGTAAATGTTTAAAAAGTCTTCTAAATCAATCTAATTTTAATGATTATGAAGTCTTATTACTTCTTGATGATCCTTTAGAAGGCGACGAAATAATCGCTCAAAAATATGCTAATTTAGATAATCGCTTTAAGATCTATTATCTTAATTTTAAAGACCAAGGATTAGTTAGAAATTATGGATGCAAAGTTGCTAAAGGAGAATATATTTATTTTGTTGATGGGGATGATTATCTTGAAAGAAATTGCTTAGCAAATTTTTATAGTGCAATTCAAAAAGAAAAGCCTGATATAGTAATTTCTAATTATTATCTTGAAAAGAAAAATAAAAAGAAAAAAGCATTTATTCATTTAAAAGATAATTGTGATTATAAAACAAATATAAAATGGGCAAAAGCCATAGCTAGTGATATTAAAATAAGAGGATATGTTTGGAATAAAATTTATCGTAGAGATTTTTTAATTGAACATAATATTAATTCACCTGAGGCACATTATTTTGTTGAAGATATAGCTTTTAATTTTATTGCTTTTTTTAAAGCTAAAAAAATTATGGTAACATCTAAATATAACTATGTTTATGTTTTTAGAGAAAACTCATCATTACATTTTGATCCATTTATTTTTATTAGAAAATATCTTAATTCTTTAGCCATTTTAAGATATTATTCACTTAACAATAATATTAAAAACTCCACAAATTTTAACTATTTTTATAAAAAAGTTATGTTAATTATTTATGGCATACAAAATTTAAAATGCTTACAAATGTCTCTATTTAAATATATGAAGTTAATTAATAGCGAGATTAATAAAATTAAAAAGTGTGACTTATCAACTTATTTAAATAACGAAAAATTTTTAGATACATACTATTTTCTTACCAAGGGGGAGAAGAGTGGAACAAAATAAAATTTATTGGTTTTTAGAACAATTAGAATTTCTAGGCGGAACTGAAACTGCAACTATTTCTATTGCAAATAAACTTTCTAATTTTTATGACATAACTTTAGTTGTATGTGGTAAAAAAGTTAATTCCATCCCTTATTTTATTGACCCTAAAATTAAAATAATTTTCTTAAATAATGATTATGTAACTAAGATTGATGAAAAAGTATTAAAAAAGTGGCATGAGAAAAAATATTTCCAAGTTATAATGATTTTTTTACGCCTATTATATTTTTGTTTATTTGGCAAGTATAAATTTAGAAGGAAAGTTTTAAAAAGGACTGGTCAAAATGATATTTTAATTGCTAGCAGCGATGATAATTATGCTATTATGCCAAAAAGAAGACATGTTATTTTTCATTATCATTATAATGCTGAGCATTATTATTCATTTAGCGAACGCTTGATATCACTTTTTTACCATAAACCTGAATATTATGTTTTTTTAAGTAAAAATATTCGCGATGCTATTGCACGCAATAAAAAGGAAATACTTAATAAGTCAACATATATTGAAAATATGATTAAACTTAAACCAGTATTAAGAACAGAATATTTTAATAATAACTTTATATTTTTAGGTCGCTATGCCGATCAAAAGAATCCATTGTTTTTAATTAAAGTAGCTAAAATTTTAAAAGAGAAAGGTTTAGATTTTAAAATCAATTTTTATGGATCAGGGAAGCTTAAAGAGTTGATGCTTGAAAAGATAGATGAATACGAATTAACTCAGAATGTATTTATAAATTTTGAAGCAAAAGATGTTAGTGAGGCTTTTAAGGATAAAGATTTATTGTTAATGTCTAGCAAGTTTGAAGGAATGCCTTTAGTTATTAATGAAGCTAATTCTCAAAGTGTTCCAGCTTTTACGACTTATTTTGGTAAGAATACCTTTGACGCAGTCCCAGATAAAGCAGGGGTAATTATCAATTCTTCAGATCCTAATGATTACGCTGAAGAAATTATTAAGTTAGTTTCGGACAGGAGTAGACTTTTAAAATATAAAGAAGAAGCCTATAAAAATTCTTTAAAATATTCTGAAGAAGTTATCTTGAATAAATGGTTAAATTTCTTGAAGCAATTTCAAGAAAATAATAAAACTAAATATGAATTATAACGATTTATTTTTGCAAGAATATCGAGAAATTAGGAAAAAGGAACATAATCCAAAAATTTTAGTTCATGCTTGCTGTGGCGCTTGTTCAATTTATCCTCTTATTTTTCTTACCTATTTATTTGACGTTACTATTTTATATACAAACTCTAACATTTATCCTAAAGAAGAATTTGATAAGCGATTATTAGCTTTAAAAAAACATATTAAATTTGTTAATGAAACTTTTAAAGTTAATATCAAACTAATTGTCGACAGTTATGAATATGATGATTTTAGAAATAATCTAATTCCTTTTAAAGATGAAAAAGAAGGCGGGCGTCGTTGTAAAATTTGTATTTATAAACGTATGAAACGACTTTTTAGATACGCAAAAGATTTTAACTTTAAATATGTATCTACAATAATGAGTATATCTCGAAATAAAGATGTAAATTATATTTCTCAAGTTTGTGAAAGACTAGAAAATGAAGAGATAAAATTTATTCACTTTGATTTTAAAAAGAACAATGGGCAAGATATCGGAGTTGAAATTGGAAAAGAAGAAGATATTTACCGCCAAGATTATTGTGGATGCGAGTTCTCTAAACCAATCTAAAAATAATACTTCTATATTTGAAAACCATGCAAATATTAACTAAATTTTTAAAAATTGTGCTAAAAGCGATCTTATAAAAGGCTCTAAAAGATAAGCTACTTTAAATATTGATGCACTTGATTCTTAAGCTTTATAGGAAGGAAGCTAAGACACTTAATATTTTAAAGAAAAATACAAATAGAAAAGGCAGTTAATTTTTCAAATTTACTTGCTCAAAAATTGAATTTTTAAATAATTGATGTAGTGCTTTTTAATATCAGTTTAAGTATTTTGCTACTTGTTAACTTGGCTAAGAAACTTGAGTTTATTTTTGTCTTTCACGCTGTTTACTATAAATATATATAAGGATAATAGTAAAAATTTTATTTTCTACAAATTATAAATTTGCTATTGACTTGAAATATCGCTTTATAGTATTATTTTAAGGCTTACGGAAAAGTGATGAAATGCGAGATTGCTGATACACCCATAAGCGTTGTCATGATGATGTATCAGGTAACTCGTTATTGAGCCTTCCATAAGTTATGTAGTCGAAAGGAGAATGAATTCATGGCAAAAGTTAAAAAGATTAGAGTTCGTTTACAAGCTTATGATCACAAGATTCTCGATATGAGCGTTTCTAAGATTGTAAATGCAATTACTAAGACAGGCGCAACAGTAGTCGGACCAATTCCACTACCAACAGAAAAACAAGTTTACACAATCTTAAGAGCTGTTCATAAGGACAAAGATTCACGTGAACAATTCGAGATTAGAACTCACAAGAGAATTATCGATATTCTCAATCCAAACAGCGATACAATCGATGCATTAAGAAGATTAGATCTTCCAAGTGGTGTTGATATCGATATCAAATTATAAAGGAGGTAAGGCAAATGAAAGAAATCATCGGTAGAAAGATGGGTATGACTCAAGTCTACACTGAAGATGGAACAATGTATGCTGTTACCGTTATCGAAGTCTTACCTAACGTTGTTACTCAAAAGAAAACAAAAGATCATGACGGATATGATGCAATTCAAATCGGTTATGAAGATAAGAAAGAAAAATCCTTAAATAAATGCGAAAAAGGAATTTTCAAAAAGGCTAACGTCGCTACAAAAGAATTCTTATTCGAACTTAAAGGCGATGAAATGAACGGATTTGAAGTCGGACAAGAAATTAAAGCTGACTTATTCAAAGATGGAGAAATCATTGACGTAATCGGAACCAGCAAAGGTAGAGGTTACGCTGGTGTTATCAAAAGATGGGGATATAAGATTGGTCCTAAAGGACATGGATCTGGTTACCACAGACAACAAGGTTCATTCGCTAACAATGGTAGATGCAATAACCGTGTTATCCCAGGTAAAAAGATGTCTGGTCATATGGGAAATCAATCCGCAACAGTATTAAATCAAATTATTGTTAAAGTTGATGCTTCCAAGAACTACATCCTTGTTAGAGGTGGTGTTCCAGGATCTAAAAAATCCATCGTTAAGATTAGAAGTGCTGTCAAACCTTCCCTTCAAAATTACAAAGTTAAACCAGTAATTGATAGAAGCGTGAAAGTTGAAGCTGCTAGTGAAGCTCCAGCACAAGAAACTAAATAAATTGAAGGGAGATAACTATGGCAGATTTAAAACTTAAAGTATATTCCCAAGATGGTAAAGCAGTTTCTACAGTAAGCGTTTCAAAAGATGTCTTCGGAATTGAACCTCATAACCAATCAATGTTTGATGCAGTTATGACTTATCAAGCAAATTTAAGACAAGCTACTGCAAAAACAAAAAAGAGATTTGAAGTTTCCGGTGGTGGTAAAAAACCATGGAGACAAAAAGGAACTGGTAGAGCAAGAGCTGGTTCAACACGTTCACCAATCTGGGTTGGCGGTGGTACCGTCTTTGGTCCAACTGGTGTTCAAAACTTCAAAATTAAACAAAACAAAAAAGAACATAAACTTGCTTTAAAGAGTGCTTATAGCCAAATCGCTAAAACTGGACTTGTTATTCTTGATGAATTAAAAGTTTCTGGTAAAACAAAAGAAATGGTCGCCTTACTTAAAGCTTTCAATCTTGAAAACACAAAGACACTTATTATCTCAAGTGATCCACTCGTTCTTCAAGCTTGCCACAACTTAGCAAATGTCGCATTTAGAGTTGAAGGTAATGTTAGCGTTTATGATCTTCTTAACTTTAATAAAGTTATTACAGTTAAAGATACTGTTAAGAAAATTGAGGAGGACCTTAAATAATGGCTAGAAAGAAACAAGAAGTTGCTAAAGAAGAAGTTATCGTTAAAAAGGCAACTATCAGTGATTTCGATGTAATTATTGAACCTCTTATCACTGAAAAAAGCACAACTGAATCACAAGAAAGAAACAAAGTTACTTTCATTGTTAAAAGTGATGCTAATAAAACTCAAATTAAAAACGCTATCCACAGAATTTATAACGTTAATGTAACAGGTGTTAACATCGTTAACGTCCCAAGCAAAAACGCTAGCCGTGGAAGTAGATATAAAGGAACAATCAGCGGATTTAAAAAAGCTGTTGTTACTATTAAAGAAGGCGAAACAATCAACCTTTTTGCTGAATAGGAAAAAAACTTACTTATAGGAGAAAATTATGTCTATTAAAAATTTTAAACCATATACTCCTTCAAGAAGAGCTATGACAACGCTCTCCTTCGATGAGATTACAAAAACAACTCCTGAAAAAAGTTTACTTGTCACATTAAAGAAGACTGGTGGAAGAAACCAACAAGGTGTTATTACCACTCGTCATATTGGTGGCGGAAACAAAAGAAAATACAGAATTATTGACTTTAAGAGAAATAAGGATGGAGTTGTTGGCAAGGTTGCAGCTATTGAATACGATCCAAATAGAAACGCAAATATCGCTTTAATTCATTACTTAGATGGTGAAAAAAGATACATCATTCATCCAAAAGGACTTAAAGTTGGTGATAAGATTGTTTCTGGCGAAAATGTTGATATTGTCGTTGGAAACGCTTTACCACTCAAGAACATTCCAGAAGGTACCTTCATTCATAACGTTGAACTTAAACCATTAAAAGGTGGTCAACTTTGTAGAAGCGCTGGCTGTTCTGCTCAAATTCTTGGTAAAGATGGTAAATATGTTATCTTAAGACTTCAAAGTGGTGAAACCCGTAAGGTCTTAGGAGATTGTAAAGCTACTATCGGAGTTGTTGGCAATGAAGATTGGAACTTAGTCAACTTCGGTAAAGCTGGTAAAAATAGATGGTATGGTATTAGACCTACTGTTAGAGGTAGCGCTATGAACCCACCAGATCACCCACACGGTGGTGGTGAAGGTAAGTGTCCTGTTGGTAGAGATGCACCACGTACACCTTGGGGTAAGAGAGCACTTGGTGTTAAGACAAGAAAAGCTAAGAAAGCTTCTTCAAAATTAATCATCAAGAGAAAGAACGATAAATAGAGAAAGGAGTGAGATATAATGGCACGTAGTTTAAAAAAAGGACCATTTGTTGACGAAAGCTTAATGAAAAAAGTTGAAGCTTTAAATAAAGCCAACAAAAAGCAAGTCATTAAAACATGGCAAAGAAGAAGTACAATCTTCCCAGAATTCGTTGAACACACTTTCGCTGTTTATAACGGACATACATTCATTACAGTCTATGTAACTGAAGATATGGTTGGACACAAATTAGGTGAATTTGCTCCAACAAGAACATATAAAGGCCACTTCGGTAATAACGCTGAAGATAAGGCAGCAGCTATGAAAGCCGCTGGTATTAAAAAATAAGTAGGAGGAAGTTATGGCAGAAGCAAAGAAAACTACTAAAAAAGTAGCAGAAACTGAAACTGAAAAAGAAGTTAAAAAACCAGCAGCTAAAAAGACAACTGCAAAGAAAACAACTTCAACAACTGCTAAGAAAACAACCAAGAAAGCTGCTGAAAAAGTAGAAGAAACAAAGGTTGAAACAGTTGAAAAAGCTCCAAAAACTAAAAAGGAAGAAAAAGCTGAAGTCAAAGCTGCTAAAAAAGAAGCTAAGGCTACTAAAAAGGCTGAAAAAGCAGAAGCTAAGAAAGCACCTGTTAAACCAACAGTTACTGAAGCTCATGCAAAAGCAATCGGTGTTAAATGCACTCCAAGAAAAGCAAGACTTGTTATTGATCTTGTTAGAGGAAAAGATTGCGATGAAGCCCTTGGAATCCTTAACAATGTTAATCACAAAGCTTCAACTCCTGTTGCAAAACTTATTAAGTCAGCAATGGCAAATGCAACAAATAACTTCAATATGAACGAAGATAAATTATATGTTGCATCAATCCAAGCAAGTGATGGCATTAAAATGAGAAGATATTTACCACGTGCTAAAGGAAGTGCTAGTGGTTTAGTCAAGAGATTCTGTAACATCTTCGTTACAGTTAAAGAAAGAAATTAAGGAGTGAAAATATGGGTCAAAAAGTTAATCCAGTAGGAATGAGAATTGGTCTTAACAAGAACTGGAACTCAAGATGGTTTGCTGAAGACAAAGATTATTCACGTTTCTTAGTTGAAGATATTAAAATCAGAGAATTTCTTGAAGCTAAAATTGGTAAAGATTCTCAACTCTCACATGTTGAAATTGAAAGAAAAAAGAACGATAAAGGCTACTTTGTAAGAGTTATCGTTTGTGTTGCAAAACCTGGTACCGTTATTGGTCAAAAAGGTGAAAACATTAATAAGCTTACAGATGCTTTAGTTAAGATGCTTCATTGCTCAGTCAAGATTGATGTTGTCGAAGTTAAACAACCATATCTTGATGCTCGCATTGTTGCTGATCAAATCTGTGCTCAACTTGAAGCTCGTGCTTCCTTCAGAATTGTTCAAAAGAAAGCCATTGCTCAAGTTAGAAAAGCAGGAGCTAAAGGCTGTAAAACAGAAGTTTCCGGAAGACTTGCCGGAGCTGATATTGCTCGTAGCGAAGGCTATAAAGAAGGAACAATGGCTATTAACACATTAACTAGCGACATCGACTATTCTTGTAGAGAAGCTATGACCACCTATGGCAAACTCGGCGTTAAAGTTTGGATCTGCCGTGGTGAAAAAGAAATTAATTCAAAGCTTAGTGAACCTGAGACAAATAGTCGCAAGAAAGGAGAATAACTATGTTACAACCAAAAAGAACAAAGTATAGACGTCCACATATCATCAGATATGAAGGATTATCTAAAGGTGGTAATACTGTTGCTTTCGGCGAATTCGGTCTCCAAGCAACTAGCGGAAATTGGGTAAGCGACAGACAAATTGAAGCTTGCAGAGTCGTCTTATCAAGATATACAAAACGTGAAGGTAAAATTTATATTAGAATTTTCCCACACTTAGCAAAAACTAAAAAACCAGCCGAAGTCCGTATGGGTTCCGGTAAAGGTAATCCAGAATACTGGGTCGCAGTCGTTAAAAAGAATAGAGTTATGTTTGAAATTGGTGGTGTTGCTCCTGAAATCGCTAAAGAAGCATTACGTCAAGCCAGTTACAAATTACCACTTAATACAAAAATTGTTGAAAAAGCAAAGGAGGCTAAATAGTTTATGAAGATTAAAGACGTTAGAGAAATGTCTTCTGAAGAATTAAATAATCAAGTTTACTCCTTAAAAGAACAATTATTCAACTTAAGAAGAAAGAAAGCAGTCGGTCAACTCGAAAACTTAAGTGAAATTAAGAGAGTTAGAAAAGATATTGCTCGTGTATACACTGTATTAAGAGAAAGAGAACTCGGCATGAGTAAGGAAGGTAAGTAATTATGGACCACAGAAAGAGAATTACCGGTGTTGTTGTAAGCGCTAAGGCACCTAAAACAATCACAGTTATGGTTGAAGGATACAGAAAGCATCCTAAGTATAAAAAAAGAGTTCAATTCAGACATAAATACTATGCTCATGATGAATTAAATAGTGCAAAAGTCGGTGATACAGTTACTATTGAAGAATCAAGACCACTCTCTGCTTTAAAGAGATTCAGACTTGTTTCTATTGACAAGAAAGCTGTTGAAGACGTTAAGATCGTTGAAAGTGAAGAACTTAAAGAAGTACTTCACGAAGAAAACGCTGAAGACAATAAGGAGGCCGAATAATTATGATACAAACAGAAACAAATCTCGTTGTAGCTGATAATAGCGGTGCTCGTGTCGTAAGAGTATTCAGAATCTATGGCGGAAGCCACAGAAAAAGTTGTTCAGTTGGTGATATCGTTCAATGTGCTGTTAAGGATGCTATTCCAAACGGCAAAGTTAAAAAGAGCGATGTTGTAAAAGCAGTTATTGTTAGAACTAGCTATCCAATTGAAAGAAAAGATGGTTCAACAATTAGATTTGATGACAATGCTTGCGTTATCATCAATGAAGATAAAACACCTGTTGGAACTCGTGTATTTGGACCTGTCGCAAGAGAACTTCGTGAAAAAGGTGAAGCCTTTATGAAAATCGTCTCTCTTGCAAACGAAGTCTTATAAGGAGGTAAAAAAGATATGAAACTTGTTAAAGGTGATAAAGTCATTGTTATCTCCGGTAAAGACAAAGGCAAAATCGGCAATATCCAAAAAGCTTTACCAAAAGAACACAAGGTTATTGTTGATGGAGTTAATGTTCGTAAAAAGCACATTAAGCCAACTCAATCTAATCCAGAAGGTAGCATTCAAGAAATCTTTGCTCCAATCGATGTAAGCAATGTTATGTATTACGATGAAAAGAGCAAAAAAGCATCACGTATCGGCTACAAATTTGATAAAGACGGTAAAAAGATTAGAGTTATCAAAGCTAACGGAAAAGAAATTAAATAGAGGAGATCGTTATGGCAGAAACAAAGAAAACTACAGCTACAGCAAAAAAGACAACTAAAACTGCTAAAGCAGGAACAAAAACTGTTGTTAAAGAAGCTGCAACTTCTAAAGGACATAAAGCTCCTAGCAAACATACAAGATTACTTGATTTATACAATTCTGAAATTAAAACAAATTTAATGAAAGAATTTGAATATAAATCATTAATGCAAGTCCCAGCTTTAAATAAGATTGTTGTTAATATCGGTGTTGGTGATGCTACACAAGACAAGAAGAGACTTGAAGAAGCAGTTGAAGAACTTGCTTTAATTACAGGTCAAAAGCCAATCATTACTAAAGCTAAAAAATCAATTGCAACCTTTAAATTAAGAGAAGGTGAACCAATCGGATGTAAAGTTACATTAAGAGGAATCAGAATGTATGAATTCTTCGATAAACTTGTCTCCATCGCCTTACCAAGAGTTAGAGACTTCCGTGGTGTTAGCAAGAACTCATTTGATGGAAGAGGAAATTATACTTTAGGTATTAAAGAACAATTAATTTTCCCAGAAATCAACTATGATAAAGTTCAAAAGGTGAGAGGTATGGATATCATTATTGTTACAACAGCAAATAGTGATGAAGAAGCCTACTCATTATTAAAGGCACTTGGAATGCCATTTAACAAATAAGAGGTAACAATATGGCAAAAACTAGTTTAAAGGTTAAACAATCCAGACCTCAAAAATACAAGGTCAGAGAATATACTCGTTGCAAAAGATGTGGAAGACCTCACGCTGTTTATTCAAAATTTGGTCTTTGCAGAATTTGCTTAAGAGAACTCGCTTATAAAGGCGAAATTCCAGGAATGAAGAAATCTTCATGGTAATTTAGGAGGAATAGAAGATGCATCAAGATCCAATAGCAGATATGCTTACTAGAATCAGAAACGCTAACGCATTACATCACGAAACAGTTTCTATCCCTTCTAGTAAATTAAAAGTTAATATTGTTAAAATTTTACTTTCTGAAGGTTTTATCACTTCTTATAAAGAAGTTAAAACTAAAGAAGGTCACAAAAATATCGAAGTAACTTTAAAATATGGGCCAAATGGAGAAAAAGTTATCTCTGGCTTAAAGAGAATTTCAAAACCTGGTCTTAGAGTTACAGCTGATAGCAAACATATTCCATTTGTCTTAAAAGGACTTGGAATTGCTATTATATCAACCAGTAAAGGTTTATTAACCGATAAAGGTTGTAGGCAAAATAACGTCGGTGGCGAAGTTATTTGCTACGTTTGGTAATAGGAGGTAAGGTTATGTCACGTATTGGAAATAAAATTATCACTATTCCAGAAGGTCTTAATGTCACAGTAAGCGAAGGCTTAGTTGATATTAAAGGCAAATTCGGCGAAGATAAAATTCCTTTTAATAAAGACTTTATCTCTGTTGAAATGAAAGACAACATCTTAACTGTTAAAAGAGCTAACGATGAAAAAGCCATTAAAGAAATGCATGGTACAATTCGTGCTTTAATTCACAATGCTTGTGTTGGCTGCCACGAAGGTTTCACAAAGAAACTTGCTCTTGTTGGTATCGGTTATAGAGCTGAAATGAAGGGTAAAGATCTTGTTCTTCATGTTGGCTATTCCCATGGAATTACTATTCATCCACTCGATGGTGTTACAGTTAAAGTCATTGAATCAAAATCAAAAGATGTTAATGCTTATGTTGAAGTAAGTGGTTCTGACAAATTCAAAGTTGGTCAAGTCGCTGCTCAAATTAGAGAAACTCGTAAACCTGAACCATATCTTGGAAAAGGTATTAGATACGTTGATGAAGTCATCTTACGTAAAGAAGGCAAACGTGCTGGTAAGAAATAATAGGAGTTAATGTATGATTAGTAAACTTGATAAGAACATTGCTAGAAAAAGAAAGCATATTAGAGTTCGTAATAAAATTAGTGGTACAGCTCTAACTCCTAGACTTTGTGTCTTTAGATCAAATAAAAACATTGAAGTTCAAGTCATTGATGATGTTAAAGGAGTAACACTCGTTGCTTCTTCATCCAATGCCTTAAAACTTACAAATGGAAATAACGTTGAAGGTGCAAAACTTGTTGGTGCAGATATTGCTAAAAAATGTCTCGCTAAAGGTATTGAAAACGTTGTATTCGATAGAGGTGGATACATTTATCATGGTCGTGTTAAAGCTCTTGCTGAAAGTGCTAGAGAAAACGGCTTAAAATTCTAAGGAGATAGGTTATGGAAGAAAATAAAGTTGTTGAAAACCCAACAGTAGAAGAAGTTAAAAAAGAAGAAAATAACACTACTTCCCCAGAAAATACACAAGCAAAAGCACCTGAAAAGAGAAAAATCAACAAAAACAAGAGATTTAACAAAGCTCCTCGTAAGGAAGTTGTTAAAGAATACGAAGAAAGAGTTGTCGCTATTAATAGAGTCACCAAAGTCGTTAAAGGTGGTAAGAGAATGAAATTCTCCGCTCTTGTAGTTATTGGAAACGGCAAAGGCAAATTCGGATTTGCTACTGGTAAGAGTGGCGAAGTCCCAGATGCAATCAAAAAAGCTGTTGATAAAGCTAAGAGAAACTTAATCGACATTGAAATCGTTAATGGTGGAACTTTAGCTCATGAAATCATTGGTAAATTTGGTGCTACAAATGTTTTCTTAAAACCAGCCCCTGAAGGTACCGGAATTATTGCTGGTGGTCCTGTCAGAGCTATCTTAGAATTAGCTGGCGTTAAAAACATTTATTCTAAAGTCTATGGAAGTAGAACCAAAATCAACATTATTAGAGCTACAGCAAGTGCTTTAATGAATGAAAAAGATTTCAATAAAACCATGGCCTTACGTAAAGGAGGTAATAACGATGTTAAATAATCTTAAACCTACCGAAGGAAGCAGAAAAGAAAAGACCAGACGCTGCAGAGGTCTTGGAAGCGGCCTTGGCAAAAATGGCGGAAGCGGTAACAAAGGTCAAAATTCTAGAACTGGTGGTGGAGTTAGACTTGGATTTGAAGGTGGTCAATTACCACTCTTCAGAGCTATTCCAAAGAGAGGATTTAAAAATCACTGTCATAAAGAATATGCTGTTGTTAATGTCTCACTCTTTAATAGATTTAACGATGGAGAGGAAATCGATCTTACAAAGCTCGTTTCACTCGGTCTCGTTAACAAAGAATTCGATGGCTTAAAAGTTTTAGGAGAAGGGGAACTTACTAAAAAAGTTAGTATTACCGCTACTAAATTTTCAAAATCTGCTTTAGAAAAGATAGAAAAATGTGGCGCAAAAGCAATTTTTAGTAAATAATATATAGGTTGATATTTATTATTACTAAGGATTCCCATGAAAAAGTTTGTCGAAATTTTTAAAAATAAAGAAGTCGTTAATCGTATATTTTTTACGATAATGATTCTTTTTGTCTTTAGAATCGGTTGTGCAATTCCTACTCCAGGTATTGATGCTAGTGAATTAACTAGTCAGCTTACCCAAAATACTAATAACGTTTTAGCTTTAATGAACTTATTAGGTGGAGGTGCATTACAAAACTTTTCTATATTTGCGCTTGGCGTTTCTCCTTACATTACTGCTCAAATTATTATTCAATTGTTAAGTATGGATGTTCTTCCTGCTTTGACGGAATTAAATAGACAAGGGCAATATGGAAGAAGAAAAATTGAGATGGCTACTCGTTATCTCACCTTAATGCTTGCTGCTGTTCAAGCTTATGGAATTATTCAAACAGCTCTTAATACTTCCTGGATTACATTCACCATGGAAGAAAACTTCCTAACATATGCTTATATTGTTACTGTTATGGTAGCAGGAGCAATGTTAGTTATGTGGCTTGGTGACCAAATAACCTCTAAAGGTATCGGAAATGGTATTTCTGTTATTATCTTTGCTGGTATTGTTTGTTCTCTTCCAAGTCAAATTGGAACAGCCTTCCAAAGATGGGTTCTCGAATCATGGAATCATGGTAACGTGGAAGCTACTAAAGGGGTCTTCCAATTCATTCTTTATATCCTCGCATTTATTGCAATTATCGCTTTTGTTGTCTTCATTGAACTTTCAAGAAGAAAACTTCCAGTTCAACACGCTACACGTACTGGAACCAGTGAAAAGCTTGCAAAAGCCAGCTTTTTACCAATAAAAGTCAATTCAGCTGGTGTTATTCCAGTCATATTCGCTAGCTCCATCTTAATGGCACCTAGTGTTATTGCAACTTTTATCTCAAGTGATGCAGCAAATGCAGAATGGCTCAAAATCTTCCAATACAATCAACTTGTTGATACTGGTGGAGTAATGATGCCATGGGGATTGATTATTTATATCGTTTTGGTGTTTGCGTTTACTTTCTTCTACGCAAACTTACAAATAAATCCTGCTCAACTTGCGGAAAACTTCCAAAGAAATGGAAGTTATATTCCAGGTATTCGTCCAGGTATTGAAACTGAAAAATATGTTAGAAAAGTCTTAAATAGAGTTACTCTTATTGGGGCTTTATCTCTCTCATTTATCAGTGCTCTTCCAGTTGTTTTAACTCTTTCAGGAGTCTTTGGAAGCGATCAATCTTTAGCCCTTGGCGGAACTGGTTTAATTATCGTTGTTGGTGTTGCTCTTGAGCTTAATAACCAAATCAATGGTCTTATCGCAGGTAAGAGTTATGATGAAGTCATTGGAGGTATGTAAACTTTAGATATGAAGAATATTATTTTGATGGGTCCACCAGGCGCTGGCAAAGGAACAAATGCAAAACGTATAGCAAGTTTTTATAAAATCCCACATATTTCTACTGGAGATATGTTTAGAGAAGCAATTAAAAACAAAACTAGTCTTGGCGAACTCGCTAATTCTTACATGTCTAAGGGCTTACTTGTCCCTGATGAAGTAACAATTGGTCTTGTTAAAGAAAGACTTTCTCGTGATGATTGTAAAGATGGCTATTTACTTGATGGTTTCCCAAGAACCATGGTTCAAGCAGAAGCTTTAACTGAATTATCAAACGAGATTGGTCGACCAATTACTAATGTGCTTAACATTGTTGTCCCTGAATCTATCTTAATTGATAGAATCTGCGGAAGACGTGTTTGCAAAGTATGCGGTGCTCCATATCATGTCAGAAACATGAAACCAAAAGTTGAAGGTGTTTGTGACTTATGTGGTGGCGAACTTGTTCAAAGAAAAGATGATAATGAAGAAACATTAAAATCTAGACTTAGTGAATACCATAAGCAAACTGAACCTCTTATCGCATACTATACAAAACTTGGTGTTGTCGCTGATATTGATGGAACTAAAGATCTTGATTTATTACTCGACGACATTAAAGCAATTTTAAAATAAGGCCCTTTAATGAAAATTATTATTAAAAGTCCTAGAGAGATTGCTTTAATCAAAAAAGCAGGAAGCATATTAGCCGATACATTCGACTATTTAAAAGTGCATACCCGTGCCGGAATTTCCACTAAAGAACTTGATAAACTTGCCGAAAGCTTTATCAGAAGTCATGGTGGAATTCCAACATGCAAGGGCTATGAAGGCTTTCCTGGCGCTATATGTATTAGCGTAAATGATACCCTTCTTCATGGTATTCCTTCTAAAAGTATGATTTTAAAAGATGGAGATATAGTAAGTTATGATATTTGCGTAACTTATGAAGGGTATATTGCTGATGCTTGTAGAACATTTCCTGTTGGAGAGATCTCAAGCGAAGCACAAAGACTACTTGATACAACTAAAAAGTGTTTCTTTGAAGCAGTCAAGTTAGTTAAACCGGGTGTACATCTTGGGGATATTTCTCAAAAAATCTATGAAACCGGAACTAGTGCAGGCTATACCTTAACTAGAGATTATGGCGGACATGGAGTTGGAAGAGAAATGCATGAAGATCCATTCGTCTTAAACTATGGTGAAAAAGGCACTGGACCAATTCTTAAAAAAGGAATGGTCATTGCAATTGAACCTATGCTAAATGAGGGCAAAGTAGAATTATATACTTTAGATGATGGATGGACTGTTAAAACCTTAGATGGAAAATTAAGTTGTCACTATGAAAACACCATAGCGATAACAGATGATGGCTATGAAATTTTAACTTTAGAAAAAGGGGAAGTTTATTAATGGCAAAACAAGATGTTATATCCGTTGAGGCGGTAGTTACAGAAGCTTTACCAAATTGTAATTTTAAAGTAAAGCTAGAGAATGACGTAGTAATCCATGCCACTGTTTCTGGTAAAATCCGTATGCATTACATTCGCATTTTACCGGGAGATAAGGTTACCGTTGAACTCTCGCCTTATGATTTAAACAATGGCAGAATTGTATTTAGACACAAATAGTCTAAAAGTAGGAGGCATTTATGAAAGTTAGACCATCCGTAAAACCAATTTGTGACAAATGTAAGGTCATTAAAAGACATGGAAAAGTCATGGTAATTTGTTCAAATCCAAAACACAAACAAAGACAAGGATAAGAGAGGAAAAGGTAATTTATGGCACGTATTGTTGGTGTTGATATTCCAAATGATAAAGTTATTGTTGTTAGCTTAACTTACATTTATGGAATTGGCCCTACAACCAGTAAGAAAATCGTAGAGGCTGCAAAAATCGATCCACTTAAAAGAGTTAAAGATCTTTCTGAAGATGAAATTGCTCGTTTAAGAACTGAAATCGCTCACTATAAAGTAGAAGGCGATTTGAGAAGAGAAGTTTTATTAAACATTAAGAGACTTCAAGAAATTGGCTGCTACCGTGGAATTAGACACAGAAGAGGTCTTCCAGTTAGAGGTCAAAGAACAAAAACTAACGCTCGTACACGCAAAGGTCCACGTAAGACAATTGCTAATAAGAAAGAAGCTGTTAAGTAATAGGAGGTAGATAGACATGGCAAAGAAACAAACTACCCGTAAAAAGAAAATTAAAAGATCTTTTACTAAAGGTGTTGCTCATATTCATGCAACTTTCAATAATACAATCGTTACAATTACAGATGAAAATGGTAATGCAATTGCATGGTCCAGTAGCGGTGTATTAGGTTTCAAAGGTGCAAAAAAATCAACTCCATTTGCTGCTCAAAGTGCTGCTGAAGCTGCTGGTAAAGCTGCTTATGATCAAGGCATTAGAACAGTCGATGTCGATGTTAAAGGACCAGGAGCTGGTAGAGAAAGTGCTATTAGAGCTCTTGGAAACGCCGGACTTCAAATTACATCAATTGTTGATACAACTCCAATCCCACATAATGGTTGTCGTCCACCAAAAAGAACACACGGTTAATATTTAAAGGAGGATGTTTAAATGGCTGAAAATGAATTAAAGATTGCACACCCTTTCGAAGAATGCAAATATAAGATTGCGGTTGCTAGTAATGAAGAAAATTATTGCAAAGTCGTTGCTGAACCACTTGAAAGAGGATTCGGATTAACCCTTGGCAATGCTTTAAGAAGAGTTCTTCTTGCTTCATTACCTGGAACAAGCGTTTACGCTATCGAGGTTGATGGTGCAGTCCATGAATTCACTGCATTAAAAGGCGTCGAAGAAGATTTAACACAAATCATCCTCAACCTTAAGGACTTAGTTCTTAAAAGCGACACTATTGGAAAAGCTGAATATGAAGTTACCGTTGATAGAGGCGAAGGCGAATTTAAAGCTGGAGATTTAGAACTTCCTACCGGTCTTGAAGTTGTAAATCCAGATCTTGTTATCGCTCACGTCGCTCAAGGCGGTCACTTACATATGACTCTCCATATTAGAAATGGTAGAGGTTATGCAACCAGTGAAGAAAATAAAACACTTGGTCTTTTAAGTAATTCAATTGCAACTGATAGTAACTATTCACCTGTTACTAGAGTCAATTATAAAGTAGAACAAACTCGTGTTGGCCACGATCCAAGATTTGATAAACTTATCCTTGAAGTTTGGACCAATGGAAGCATTAAACCAATTGATGCAATCGCATTAAGTGCAAAAATGCTTATGTTCCATTTCGAAAACTTCTTACATCTTGATGATCAATTTGATGACATTGCTTTAATTAAAGATCCAGTCGTCCATCAAGAAGAAACATTTGAAAACTTAACTATCGAAGATCTTGATTTAAGTGTTCGTAGTTATAACTGCTTAAAGAGAGCTGGAATCGCTAATGTTCAAGAGTTAACTCAAAAATCAGAAGCTGAAATGATGAAAGTTAGAAATCTTGGTAAAAAATCCCTTCTTGAAGTTAAAAATAAGCTTGCTGAAAAAGGCTTATACTTCAAAGATGGAAAAGATGAATAAGGAGTATAACTATGCAAATCGGTAGAAAAAATGTACATGGTAAAGGCGGCGTTAGATTTAAGACCCCTTATACCTCAAGCAAAAAGAAAGCACAAGTTAGAAATCTTGTTACTGAATTAGTACTTTTTGAAAAAGTAACTGTTACTAGAAGTATGGTTAAAGATGTTGTTAAAACCTTTGATCACTTAGTTACTCTTGCTAAAAAAGGTGATTTACATTCACGCAGACAAGCAGCAAGCATTTTAAGAAATTATAAAGTTGAAGATAAACCAGAAGCTTTAACTAAATTATTTGCTGATTTAAGTAAGAAATTTGAAAGTAGAAATGGTGGTTATTTAAAAGTTTATAAACTTGCCAATAGAAAAGGCGATAACGCTCCAATCAGACTTCTTACATTTGCTGATTAATAACTTAAAACTTAAAAAGAAGGCTAACCATTTATTGTGGTTAGCTTTTTTACTAGGAGAAGAAAAAAGATGAATAAAGATAAAATTATTGTTGTAGGTCATATTTTAAGCGTGGTTGCGCTTATTGCTTGTTTATTTGTTTGGTATTTCTCAGATTCTTTAAAGACCATTGATTCTAGCTCATCTTTCTTTATAATAGTTCTTATTTTAGGCTCTATTATTTATCTTTTAACTAGTGGATATTTGATTTATCGCTTATTTAAATCTGATAATAAATAGACTTTAAGAGTGATTAATTAAGAACTTAGTTTAAAAAAAGATAAGTAGTTTTACAGGTAAAATATCAAAGAATAAAGTTTTTGAAAAAACCTTACTTTTTGATTTAATTATCTATATCTTTTTGATAGGATTATAGTTGAATTTATGGAAAAGTTTATTGTTTTTGATTTAGATGGCACTTTAATAGATACTTTAACTGGCTTAACAGAATCAGTTAACGTCACTTTAAAAGAGATTAATAAACCTTATCATTACGAGAAAAAAGAAATCAAAACTTTTATAGGACGTGGAGCTAAAAGACTTTTTGTTTTAGCCTCTAAAAATGATAATAACCCTGCAGATTTTGATTTATTTTTGAAAAATTATGAAAAATATCAATATATCAGTGAACCTTTTGAGGGAGTAAAAGAGACGCTTATTAATCTAAAAAACAAGGGATATAAGCTTATTATCTACTCCAATAAACCAAACTCAATTTTACAAAAGTTAATTCAAAATAAACTAAACGATATTGAATTTAGTTATGTCCAAGGACAAGACAATAATTATCCACCAAAGCCAGACATTACTTTATTAAGTGAGATTTTAAATAAACTTAATTTAAAGATGGATGAAGGAATTTATGTTGGTGATAGCATAGTTGATTTAGAGACTGCTAGAAACGCAAAGATGAAATGCGTTATTTTTTCTTTTGGTTATGGCAATCAAGAAGAAATATTAAAAGCTAAACCAGATTATTACTTTAACGATTTTAAAGAATTAGATAGTATTTTATGATGAGTGAAGAACAAGAATTAATATATGGATTATATCGCTATATAAGCAAGGCTAGCCGATATGTTGGAACAAAAAGTGTTGAAGAATTTATTCATGATGAAAAGAGTTTCGATGCAACATGTTTTTGCTTTTATATGATTGATAATATAGTTAAAATGATGCATAAATATCCTAAATTAATTTATGAACATAAGGATATTGATTTCAAAAAGATTAATTCATATAAAGATTCAATTTTTGTAAATGATGGAATTGCATATGTTGAGATGTATGAAACTATTCAAAATGAATTTCCAGTATTACAAGTTAAATTAAAGGGAATTGTTGAGGCAATAAGTTATGGAAAACAATGAAATTATTTCAAAGTTATCTGCTAAAGAAAAAGTTGAGGAATTAGGCGGAAAAGATTCGTGGTATTTATTTCCTCATAAAGAACTTGGATTAAATGAGGTTCATTTTTCTGACGGTCCTTATGGTATCAGAGAATGCTTACCTGAAGACTCTTTGTTTGCTGAAGGAAAGGAATCGATTTGTTTTCCTACATCGAGTTTAACAGCGGCAAGTTTTGACCGTGAACTTTTATATAAATTAGGAAGCATTTTAGGAAAAGAAGCCAGAAGCCGTGGAATTCATTGTTTACTTGGCCCAGCAATTAATATTAAAAGAAATCCACTTTGTGGACGTAATTTTGAATATGTAAGTGAAGACCCTTATTTAACTGGAGAATTAGCTGCTAGTTATATTAAAGGTGTCGAAGATCAAGGTGTAGCAACTTCAATAAAACATTTTGCGTTAAACAATCAAGAAAGCTTTAGAATGAATATCAATTCTGTTTGTGATCTTCGTACAATGAGAGAGATTTATCTTAAGGGATTTGAGATTGCAATTAAAAAAGCTAATCCTGGAACTATTATGGCAAGCTATAACAAAATAAATGGAGATTATGCTTGTGAAAGTTCTTTCTTACTTAGAGATATTTTACGTGATGAATGGGGTTATAAAGGACTTGTTATTTCTGATTGGGGCGCAGTAAATGATCCAGTAAAAGCAATTAGGGCTGGACTTAACGAAATCATGCCTGTTGCCACAAAAGAGAATTATGCAGCACTTGAAAAAGAATATAATGGAAAAGAAGATTTTAGAACAGTTGTTGATGAAAGTTTAAACTATACAATTGATTTTATTAAAAAATATCAAGATAAAGAAAAAATTGATTTTGATTTAGATAAAGCTCATGAAGAAGCTGTTAATATTGCAAAAGAATCAATTGTTTTACTTAAAAATGAAAACAATATCTTACCTTTAAAGAAAAGAGAAAAAGTTGCTTTTATTGGCGAATATGCAATTACTCCTCACTATAATGGCAAGGGAAGCAGTTTAGTTACTCCTTATAAATTAGTTACTCCTTTAGAAGCGGTAGAAGAGAGAGAATATAACGTTAGCTTTGCTAAAGGCTTTAACATTTTTACAGACTCGATTGATTTATCATTAGAATCTGAAGCTATTGAACTTGCCAAAAAGAGCGACAAGGTAGTTATGTTTTTAGGAACCAATAGCGATATTGAAAGTGAAAATTATGATAGACGCAATTTAGATTTATTCATTAATCAAATTGACCTTTTCTATAAGATTTATAATGTTAATAAAAATATTGTTGTTGCTTTACAAAATGGAGCTCCAGTCGAAATTCCATTTAATAATGAAGTTAAAGGTTTAGTCGAAGCTTATCTTGGTGGCGAAGGCTGTGGCGAAGCTATTGCTGATTTGCTTTATGGCTTAGCTAATCCTTGTGGAAGACTTGCTGAAACAATGCCACTTAGATTAAATACTATTCCCTCATTTGCTTATTATGGCGTAAGTAACAAAGTTGCCATATATAAAGAAGCAATCTATGTTGGCTATAGATATTATGAAACAAAAGGCATGCCAGTTTTATATCCTTTTGGATATGGTTTGAGTTATTCAAATTTCAAATATTCTGATTTTAATGTTGATTCTGCAGGGTTTTTAAAGAAAAACAATTATAAAATTAAATTAAGCGTTAAAGTTACAAACGATAGTGATTTTGATGGAAAAGAAGTTATTCAAGTTTATATTAGTAAGCCAAACGATAAAATATTTAATGCTAAATATGAACTTGTAGATTTTAAGAAAGTCTTTATAAAAGCTCATGAAAGTGCTGAAGTAGAGTTTATTCTTGATAAAGAAGCTTTGAAATATTTTGATGTGAATCTTAATAGATGGAATATTCAAAATGGAAAATACACTTTCTACATTTCTAAAAATTCACATGAACACATCTTCCATCAAGAAGTTGAAGTTAAAGAAGAAGATGAAATTATCGGCTATGACCCAGTTAAATTAAAGAAATATTTTGAGTGTGATGTTCGCTTTTTAAACATTGATGAATATCAAAAACTATTTAATAATGACGAACTTTTAAAGAAGTTTAAACGCCCAGGAAAGTTTACAATGAACTCTAATTTTTCTGAGTTAAAAACGACTTGGGTTGGAAGAAATTTTGCTAACATGATCTCTAAAAGAGATGACATTATGAAAAATAGAATGGTTTATGTTTCGATTATGGAAATGCCATTTAGATCATTATGTACTTTTGGTGGCGGTCATTTAACACCAAATATTTTTAAATATATGATTAAAGCGGCTAATGGCGAAATGCCATTAATTAATTATTTTATTTTCTTAATTAAGTTTGCTCGTGCATCCAAGAAAGTTAAATTTTAATTATTGTTTCTTTTGGATATTTTTATAGTAGTCTAAATCTTTCTCAAGATTTATTTCTTGATCAGTTTTTTCAATTAAAGTAAATTTAAAATCTTTAAAGCTTTCCATAAAGTCAGTGAGTGGCAACGAAATATTAAAGTTTTTTGATTTAACACTTACTTTATGATTTTCATATAGAAAAACATATCTTAAATTATCTTTAAGTGAAACTAATACATAATCGGCCTTAAGTAGAGCGATCGCTTCATTGATATTTAAACTATTTGAACTACTAGAACTAAAATTCATATTTAATATTGTATAAAATTTTACCAATTTAACAAAAAGTAAAATAAATAAAACTGATTTTAAACTATAAAGTTAGTTTTCTTTACCTCTAAATTTTTCTATTGATTTTGATTCGTTAAAAAATACGTCAAATCTTTATGAAAAGCACTAAAAAACTATCAAAAACTGGTTAAAAAGAGTAAACTATAGTCATGATAACAATCTATACATCACCTAGTTGCTCTAGTTGCAAAAAAGTAAAGAAATGGTTTGATGAGCAACATATTCCATACAAAGAAAAGAACATTTTCTCGAGTGTTTTAAATCCAGAAGAACTTAAAGATATTTTGTCTAAAACCGAAAATGGCACTGAAGATATTATATCTACTAGAAGTAATATTATTAAAAGCGGAAATGTTCAAATTGACGATATGTCAGTCAATGAACTTATCGATTTTATTAAGAAAAACCCAAGCATTTTAAAACGACCAATAGTAGTTGATTCTAGTAAAATTCAAGTCGGGTATAACGAAGAAGAAATTCGTTCTTTTATTCCAGCTGCAAGAAGAATTGCTGCTAGGGCTTGTCCACATTTTGAAGGATGTGAAAACTGTAAAAACGCTAAAGACTTTGAAGAATTTTTAGCAAGTCAACAACAAAACAGCCAAACGGCTGTTAAGTAAAATTAATTAAAATATTTAATATATTTAAGAAAAAAACTCGCAAATTGCGAGTTATTTTTTTGAAATGTTTAAGGAATCCATTGCACGAGTTTGTTTACTTCTTGGATTATCTTCGTACTCGATCCCGTTTTCGTTACAGATTCTTTGAAGTTGAGTTCTGGCTTTTAATAATGAGTTACCGGCCATTTCGAGTTCATAATCGGTAATGCCATTATATTCGTTTTCATCGATTGAGAATTCATAACCTTCTTCGCCATAATTGGTTTCAAGGCGATGTGTTTTTAATTTTGCAACAACTGTCATATCATTAGGTTCGAAGCCAAGCATTCTAACGAATTCAGTAGTGTCATTTTCAGGAATAATGCCTTTAATTGTAAGAGCTATGAATTCTTCATCTTTTAAAGTTGTATTCTTTTCAAGTAATCCTTCACTCATAGGAACTTTTAAAGTCATTACATATTCGTTATTTAAAGCTCTAACTCTTAAACCAATACCAGCGTTTTTGAGTTGGAAGTCTTTAGTGTCAATGTAATAGTTAACTTGAACTTTATCTTTTAAAATATTTTTTTGTAATTTTCTGACGATACGATTATATTCGTCTTTATTAATTAAAACTTTAGCTTCAATTTCAATATTTGTTGCCATTTTTATCTACTTCCTTTTCAAATATGATACAATAAAAAAGCAGGTTTTAAAAGGTATTTAAATGCGTTTTTGTATTTCATTAAGAGATGGCGATGGAGTTAAAAAAGTATCTGATTTCATCAAAGAATCCTTGCTTAAAGAAGGATTAGTTTATGATGAAATTAATCCTGAATTAGTAATTTCTGTTGGGGGAGATGGCACTTTTTTAAGAGCAATCCAAAAGTATTTTTTAATTAAACCATTATTTGCCAATATCAATTTCGGCAACTTAGGATATCTTTGTGAATACACTGACAAAGAATTAAAAGAGTTTATCGTTGATTTATTAGATAAAAATCATGCTGAAAAAGAAATAACCCTTCTTGAAGCAAAATATAGTGATAAAACTTATTATGCTTTAAACGAATTTAGAATCGAATCGAGCAAGGGTGACACTTTAGTTTTTGATGTTTATATTAATGATACTTATCTTGAAACTTTAAAAGCTGATGGATGTTTAATTTCAACCTCTATTGGTAGTAGTGCAATGGCTAGATCACTTGGCGGAGCTTTAGTCGACAACGAGATCGAGATGATTCAATTTGTTGAAAAGGCTCCAATTCAAAATCGTACTTACGAGTCAATTAGATCGCCATTTGTTCTTCAAAAAGACAAAGTAATAAAGATCGAAAACATTAAAAATGACGAATTCTTTATATATTACGATTCAAAGAGTGATTATTTAAAGAATTACCATGATGATATTGTAATTAAATTAAGCGATAAAAAAGTACGAGTATTAAAAAACACTCGAAACAACTATATTAAGAAAACACATGAGGCTTTTATCAATGATCGTTCCTAATTTATTTTTAGACACAACCAGTACAATTGTTATATCGGTATTTGCTGTAGCAGCAGTTTTAGCATTATTTATCATTAGCTTATATGCTTTTAAATCGAAAAAGAAAAAGAAAATCGATAAAGCAAAAGAAGAAAAAGTTATACTCGAACATAGTGATGATAAATTTATCGAGGCACTAGGCGGAGTAGAAAATATTGAAAGCTATGAACTTAAAGGCTTATCTCGTTTAGCTCTTGTATTAAAAGATTATTCAAAAGTTAATAAAGAGGAAATAAAAAGATTCTATGTTTCAAGAATCTTAGAAATGAGTAATAAAATTATTTTAGTAGGTGAGAACTTAAAACCTCTTCTTGAAATACTAGATAATTCCAAGAACGAGTAAATCAAGTTTAATATCTTCTAAAGGGAAGCCCATAACATTAAAGTAGCTTCCTTTTATTTTGCTTATTAAATGATATTTTTCATCATCTTGAATAGCATAACTTCCGGCCTTATCGAAAACATTTTCTTCTTTAATATAGTTGTTTATTTCATCATCGCTAAGTTTATTAAAGGTAACCTCAGTGACGACCATTTTTTCAATTAAAATGTTTTTTGAAGCATTACCTATTACATAACCAGAAATGACTTTATGGTTGTTCCCACTTAGTTTTTTAAGAATGTTAAAAGCATCTTGTGAGTCTTTTGGTTTGCCAAAAATAACGCCATCTAAAACAACAATTGTATCGCAACAAATAATAAAATCTTCAGGTTTTGTATGGTTTTTGAGTGAAAAGTATTTGTTTTTAGCTTCTTCTAAGGCATAAGTTGAAGCTGGAGCATGAAGAGTGGATTCATCAAAAAGCGGCTTCATTATTTTGAAGTCGCTAGTTAATGTTTTTAATAATTCAATTCTTCTTGGTGAACTAGATCCTAAAATTAACATAATTATGAAATTTTATTCATGACAAGAGGAATGATCATTGGATTTCTTTGAGTCTTTCTAAAGAAATATTTAGAAACGACACTTCTCACTGTATTTTTGATATCATTAAAAGTAACTTTTTTAGAATGGAAGAGTTCATTTAAAGCCTCTTGTAAGTACATCGAAGCATGTCTTGTTAAATGGTCTTCATATTTTCCGTAGCTAACAAATCCAACTGTTATAACTTTTGGATCACACATTAACTTTGATTGTTTAGAGTCAATAACTAACATAACGCTAACCATACCATCATCTTGCAAGATTTTTCTGTCTCTAATAACAGCAGTTGAAACGCCATTTACGTCGTATCCATCAATAAAGACGTCTTCAGCAGTAACTCTATCTCCATCAACAATTTTATGGTCTTTTAAAAGTAAAGTGTCTCCATTTCCCATAATGAAAATATTTTCGGAAGGAATGCCAAGAGATTTTGCAATATCTCCATGAAGTTTAAGCATATGATATTCGCCATGTGCTGGCATAAAATATTTAGGATTATAGAGCTTAAGATTCATTCTTAATTCTTGTCTTGAAGGGTGACCTGATGAGTGCAAATCAGCAAAAACTGAATTAGTAATAACATTAGCGCCTTGTCTAGTTAATTGGTTAACGATTTTTGAAATAGAAGCGCCGTTTCCTGGAATTGGACTAGAAGAAAATACAACGGTATCGCCAGGAAGAATTCTTAATCCTCTAAATGAGCCATTAGCTATACGGCTTAAAGCGGCCATTGGTTCGCCTTGGCTACCAGTACATAAAATAACAGTTTCGTTTTCTTTTAAATCACCCATTGTGTCAACGTCTCTAATCATTGCACTTGGAATTTTGATATAACCAAATCTTAAAGCAATATCAACGGTATTAATCATGCTGCGGCCAACAATGACGATTTTACGATTGTGCTTAATGGTACAATCAACAATTTGTTGAATACGGGAAATATTGCTAGAGAAAGTTGAAATGATAAGACGGCTAGGTGCTTTATCAAAAATTTCATTAATTGAGTCTAAAACATTTTTTTCACTAGGTGTCCAGCCTTCTTTTTCAGCATTTGTTGAATCAGCGAGTAATAAATCAACGCCCTCTTGACCTAAGCGAGACATTTTATGAAGTTCAAAATCAGGTCCAACAGGTGTTAAATCAAGCTTGAAGTCGCCAGTATCAACAATTCTGCCTTCAGGAGTATCAACACAGATTCCAAAACTATCAGGTATAGAGTGGGTGACACGTATAAAACTAACTTTAAAACAACCAGCTGTAATTACGCTATCTTGATCATATTCAACAAGTTTAACTTTTTCTTTAATTTTTTGATCTTCTAATTTTTGTTTAATTAAAGCACAAGCTAATTTCGGAGCATAAATTACTGGTATCTTAACTGACTTAACTAAAAAAGGAATACCACCAATATGGTCTTCGTGTCCGTGTGTAATAAATAAAGCACGGATTTTATTTTGATTATCTTTTAAGTGTTGATAATTAGGAATAACGTAATCAACACCAACTAAATCATCTTCAGGAAATTTTACACCAGCATCAAGAATAATGAGATCGTTTACGCTTTCAATACAGTAGGTGTTTTTTCCGACTTCGCCAAGGCCGCCTAAGGCATAAATCTTAACAGGATTATTAAATATATTAGACATCGTGAATTCATTATCTCCTTTTTACATAATTAAAATATCTCTTAAAATCGAGATTATTATAATAAAACAAAAATTAAAAAACTACACTTAAATTGAAATTGCACCCGATTTTCTTATGAAAGGGCTTTCTTTATTGATGTGATCGTAAAATAAAACACCTTTTAAGTGATCGATTTCGTGTTGAACAATGATAGCAGGGTAGCCAGTAAAAGTATAAGTCATTAAACCTTTCTTTAATAAGTCGTATGTCTTAACAGTGACTTTATAGTGACGATAAACAAAACCTTCGTGAACTTTATCAACACTCAAGCAACCTTCGCCACTTTCTAAATAACACTCTTTAACTGATTCAGAAATTATTCGAGGATTAATCATAGCATATTCTTCTCTTTTACCTTTAGCGTTGATAAAAGAAATTGCCAGCATGTTTTTGTTAAGTCCAATTTGTGGTGCGGCTAGACCAACGCCACTACGAACATTGTGATGTTTTTCTAAAAATTCAGGATCTTGACTAAGTCTTAAATACTCAATCATATTTAAAAGCTTTTCCTCTAGTTTTGGATCTAAAGGGAATTCTACATTTTCTGATCTTTGTCTTAAACTTGGCTTATTGTCTTTTACAATCTTAAATATTTCCATGTCGAAAATATTAGCACAATTTTTCTTATTTATTAAGTTTTTTGCTATAATTTTATGCGATGGATTTAGAGTTAATAGAGTTAATAAATAAGTTAAGTGAAAACATAAAATCTAGCGATGTTTATAAAACATTTTTGGCTAGTGAAAAAGAAATAAATGAAAGTGATGAAATTAAAATATTAAGTTATAAAAAAGATATGGCTATTGTTAAATATGGAGATATGATAAAGCATTATGATAAAAATAGCCAAGAAGTTATTAATGCTTCTAAAGAAATGAGCGAAGCAATTTATAAGTTAAACAATCATCATTTAGCTCAAATTTACAACAAAAATCTTGTAAATCTCAATTCTTTTTTAAAAGAGATTCGTGATGAACTTTTCGGAGGCTTATTATGATTAAGATTCGTGGTGGAAAATATTTACATCGTTTATTAAAGCAACCTCCTCTTGAAATAACTCGTTCAACAAAAGATGTTTGTAAGGAAGGAATGTTTAATTCATTAGGCAATATTACAAATTATTCATTTTTAGACTTGTTTGGAGGAAGTGGAAGTATTGGAATTGAAGCTTATTCTCGTGGAGCAAATCCAGTGTACATTAATGATAAAAATCGCGAAGCCTACAAAGTAATTTTAGATAATTTAAAATCACTAGGAATTAGTGATATTAAGACATTTAATTTAGACTACAAAGTATTTTTAAAAACACTTCAAGATAAAGACATTAGATTTGACATTATTTTTCTTGATCCACCTTATAAAATGATTATTAATGATGAATTTATTGATGAAATTTTATCTTATAATATTCTTCAAAAAAATGGCATAATTATCGCAGAAACTGACTATGATATCTCGCCTATTCTAGTTGAAAAATACCAGGTTAAAATATTAAAATATGGTAGAAGTAAAATTAATATTTTAAGGACAAATTTATGAAAATTGCAGTATACCCAGGGAGTTTTGACCCTATTACAAACGGTCACTTAGACATTATTAGAAGAGCAAGTAAATTATTTGATAAAGTAATTGTTTTACTTGCTATTAATCCGGAGAAAAGTTGTCGCTTTAGTAAGGAAGATCGCTTAAACATGCTTGTTGAAGTGGCTAAACCTTTTAAAAATGTGGAAGTTGACTCTTATAATGGATTAACTATTGAATACGCTAGAAAACATGGGGCAACAGTTTTAATTAGGGGGCTTCGCGTTGTAAGTGATTTTGAATATGAATGGGCTTATTCAGCAGCTAATGAATACATTGATAAAGATATCGAAATGGTATTTTTGATGTCTCATCGTGAACTTGCCTTTATTTCATCATCCTCTATTGATGAACTTTATAAAAGTGGAGTAGACATTTCTTCTCTTGTTCCTAAAATTGTTTTAGAAACATATGCTCGAAATAAAAAAGAAGAAGAGAAGAAGTAAATAATTTATTTTATATAAACATCAAGCAGGCTTAATAACCTGCTTTTTAATTTGCAAATAAAAACGACTGAATTAATCAGTCGTTAGGATTTAATTTTACTTTTAGAATTAGTTTCTTGTAATAGCGAATTCTTCAGTATTTGTCCAAGCATGAGCTAAGAAGTCAGCTCTAGCATATTTATCATCGCCTTCAAATGAGAAGAAGACGTTTGTGATTAAATAATTTGTATTATTTGATTCAGTTAAATCAATAATTACATAATAAGGAATTGCGGAAGTATAATTTGATGGATCTGGTAAATTGTCAGCGCTAGATTCAATTGAAGAAATATCCTCACCTTTTGCAACTCTATTTCTGTAATAAGGGCTTGTTGTAGCGATAGAAGCTGCTTGGTTAACAAAGTCTGAATATTGAGGTAAGTTGAATAAGAAATCAAATGGAGTATGATCAGCATAAGTCTTATCATTTGAATCAACTTCGACAACTTCGTCTGCAAAAATTGAGTTGTATCTAAATGCAGGAGCAGAAGCTGAAATAGCTGTAACTCTATTCCAGGATTCATTTACAAGGTAGTTAGCTGCTTCGTTAATTGTTTGAGCATCATCGTTTTCATTAACAAAGAAAAGAATCATTTTATTTGAATCGCCAACATAATTTCTCATTGTTTCTTGAGCGGCTGATTTATTACCTTCTGTCCATTGACTTTGTGCTTCATCAAAAGCATCAAAGAAATCATAAGCTTCGCCTTCACTTGTAGTATCAGTAATTCCTTCGAGTGAAAGTTGATTGTTTTTTAAGAAAGTATATGAATCACTACCGAAGTTCCAACTTTGTACCCATGAAGTAATTGATGGAATTGAGAAAATAATAGCAAAGATAATACCAACAATAAGAAGTGGCTGGACCCATGCAGTTTCTTTAATCCATGTCCATAATTTAATGAAAGGTGTTCCGATAACTTTTAAAAATTTACCCATGTAAAATACCTCTAACAAATAAGCAATAAAAAGAATATCACTAAACGGTTGTATTAACAATAATAAAATTATTGTTCGTATAGTATTTTACATTACTTTTGCAAAAATTTTGTAATATTTTTTTTAATAAATTTGTGAATTAAAAATAGGGCGAAAGATTTTAAGAAGAAGATTAGTGAACGCCTGACGGATGACATTTAATCATCAATGAACATTTAAAATAAATGAATTATAGTTACTAAAAGAAGAATAGAATTTTAAAAAAAACTAAAAAATACAATATTTTTGCAGTGTTATTTACAAAAAAAGACGATTTTATAAGGATTTATCTTATTTTGAAAATTTAACAGTTCTTGCTTGTCTTTTAAGGTAAGAATTATTAATATAATTCTTATGTATTATTTTAAGAAATTTAAGAAAAAAGTTATTGATTATCTATTTGATCATCCGGTCCAAAAGGATATCATGGATAACTTTTATTGTTTATTAGTTACTGCCCTCTCAAGTTTTGTTTTTGCTTTTGGTTTTAAATCATTTATTCAACCTAACTATGCAGCAGTTGCGGCGATTGATGGAGCTGACTCTTTAGAAATGGTTGAAGGTTTGAACATTAAAACTTTAGCAAGCTGTGGAGCAAGCGGACTTAGCCAAGTAGTTCTTTCAATAATTAAAATTTGTGGTGGAACTTACTTAACAGATAATACACTTTTAGACGTTACTTATTGGTGCTTATATCTTGGTATTAATATCCCTCTTTTCTTACTTGCTTTCTTTAAAGTTGGTAAAAGGTTTGCTATTTATTCTTTAATAAACGTTGGGCTTTCCTCAGTATTTGGTATTATTTTGCCTAACTCTAGTCCAAATGATTTTATTAACCAAGTAACTTATGCTTTAGGTCAAGATATTGTTAGCCGTGTTCTTTTTGGTGGTTTGTGTACTGGAATTGCAAGTGCACTGGCTTATCACATTGAATCAACGGCGGGAGGAACCGATATTATAGCTTATTACATAAGCGAAAAGAAAAGTGTTCAAATTGGAAAATGGTCTGCCTTATTTAACTTAATTATTGTTTCGGCTTATAGCATTTTAAGCACTTTCCCTATTGATAAAGCCTTTGCTGAAGCTGAAATGGGTGCGGTTGCTATGCCTTCAGCCTTAGTTATTTTATTATTTACTCTTTTTTACATGGTTCTTGTTACCTTAGTTGTTGATACAATTAATATTCAAAATAAGAAAGTAGAACTTCAAATCATGACGAGTAATTATAATTTATCAAATGTTGTTTTAGCTAATATTCCACATGGGTGCACCGTTTTAGATGCAAAAGGCGGATATACAGGTAAACAGCTTTATATTATCTATATGACTGTTAGAAAAAAAGAAGCTAAACAAGTTGTAAAAATTTGTCGAAAAGTTGATCCAAATGTTTTCATTAATGTTATGCCAATGGATCAAGTTTATGGAAGATTTTATAGAAAACCAATTAAATAATGAGAAAAATTGTTTTTTTATTAACAACAGTACTATTTTCTTTATTTGGGTGTGGTCCTGCTCAAGAAGAAACGAGAACTTATGATGAATATCAAAATAATCATCTTTCTAGTTTAGATGATTTTTTCACTTTGAATTATAATTCTTATTTTATAGAGCTTTATCAAGTGAATTGTTCACACTGTGAAGCAACTAAAACAACGATTTTCAATTATTTAGATGAGCAAAATGAAGGTAGTAAAAAAACACCATTATTTCTCTTTGATTTAAATAGTGGTAATGGTAGTGCTAATCGAAATCGCTTTAAAGAAAAGCCTTCCTGGTATGACGGAACAAATTATGATGCTTTGGTTCGAGAAATGGAAAATAATAAACCTTCAACATTAAGTGAAACTTATTTTATCGGAACGCCAACTATCTATGAAATAGTTGACCATAAAGTAAATCAAGTTTATGTAGGATCTAATGAAGTTAATGGAGTCTTAAATAGTCAATAGTTAAGACTCTTTTCTTTTAAATTTTAAAAGAAAACTTTTAATTTTTTCATTATTTAGAATTTTTATTGTTAATTTATTTAATCCATAATAAGAAGAAAAGATTAAAAAGGCGCCAAGCATTAAAGCAAAAGTGTATCCGATAAAACCGACATACCAGCCACAAGTTGAGGTAACTGTACTTAAAACAGGTATATCAAGATTAAACATAAACATTGAAATATAAAACATATTTCCGCCTGCAGTGTATTCGTTATATCCGTGGTTTAAAACAATTAATAAATTTGTAATCTCAGCTAAAATTAAAAAGCCAAAAAAAGTAAAAGTCCCGTATTGATAAATTTTTAGTGTTTCTTTGAATTTTAATGAACCAATATTTAAATAAGAAGCACTATAAATACCTAAAGCAATAAGTCCAAAATGCCATATTATCGATTGATAGTCTAAACTATAATCTTCCCATGTTAAAACACTTTGCTGATAAATAGTTACAGAAATTCCACCAAGCATTCCATATAATGCCATAAAGGCAAAAAGAGATTTACGAAGCTTTTCATTTTTTGCTAAAGGCATAATGGCAGAAGTATACATTGGAATGGAACATAGTTGAAACGGAAAAAGAGACCAATGGTATTCACCTTCAAAATTATAGTGATAAGCAAAAAGAATCTGCTTATATATTTCAGTTGATATTAAAATTAAGCCTAGAGTCATCGTTAAATAATCACGAATTTTATCGTTATCTCTGGCTTTTCTTCCTAAATAGAACATTAAAGGATAAATGAAAATAAGAAAGAATATAAAAATGATGGTTATTGATAATGACCATGGTTTTAATTGCTCTTCAACTGGAAAAGGGAAAGGATTATAAGTCACTAACGTTCTTGGCAACATCTTTAAGTTCCTTTCGACGATAATTAATTAAAAGAGATGAGAATATTATTAAAATAATTAATGATAAAAAGTTAACAGAAACAAATAGTAAAGAGACCCGGTCAATATCTAAATATAATTTAGGTGGGATCAATTTAAAGTTTTCACTAGCGAAAATTAGAGCGATAACATATAAAATTATTTCAAAAATTGAGCTGATTAAGATTTGAATAAATGTTGTTTTTCTTGGAGTTAAAAGAAGAGTAGTAGGAATAAAACAAGCAAGATATATTAAAAGAAGGCCTAATATGTTAAGGTTAAAATCTTTATCAAACATAGCAAAAATGTAATAGTTAATACTGGTTCTTTTATCTAAAATCGTTTCAAAACCTTCCTCAAACATATAATTTTGATAATTTCTAGCATATGGGACAAAAAGCAGAGAAATTACACAAAAGAATGAAATAAAGGAGAAGACTCTAATAACTGTATAATATTTTTTTCTAATTTTATCGTGACTAACTACAACGCTTGTAATGTTATTTTTTTGGATATGATATAGTTCATCTGCTCTTAAAACAATGATCACAAAAAGAAATATTAAAAAAGAAATGAAAAGGTAAAATCCACTATAAAGAATAGAGACATCTCCACTTGCTAAAAATCCATCAGGATAGATAACTCGAAAATAGTTCATCATAGTAAAAACAAAAGAAGCTAAAAGAGTTATTTTTAAACATGTGTTAAATGCATTTTTCTTATATTCATGTACTTTAAAATCAAAGAAGTCTATTAATAAACTACCTAAAGTAATTAAAGGTAAAATGATTCCATAAGCGTTTTCAATTCTTCCATCATAAGCGTGGCTTGTTGGGTTAAAAAAATGTACTAAATAAGCTTCAGTATCATCGACAACAACAAAAGGTAAAAAAGAAGAACTAACTAATAAAAGAATTGCTAATATATAGCAAATCAAAATATAAATATCTTTCTTACTTTTAATTTTTTTCACATAAATATTTTACTGATAAATTATCCATTTTAATAGAGAATTAAAGGATTTTTTATGTTCTTTTACACTTATTAGTGTATTATATAGGCATGAATGACAAAATATCATTTACACATGCAATAAAAGATGAACTCGCACAAAAGAATATTACAAAAAATTGTGCTAAATCTGTCATAGGAGCTTTTATTAAACTAAATGGGAACGTAGTTTTTTCTCGAAATAATAATCGTTTAATTTTAAAAACGGAAACTTCTTCAACCGCTAAATATATCTATAAATTGTTAAAAGATAACTACCCTTATTTATTAATTTCATTTTCTTTTTTAAAAAGCATGAAATTATACAAAGCTACTGAATACTTAATTAATATCAATAGCGGGGCCCATGAATTATTTGGGGATTTAAAACTAGATTTATTAGAAGATAAGATACCATATGGACTTCAGGATAAAGAAGAAAAAATAAGGGGATACTTGATAGGAACATTTTTGGCTAGTGGAAGTTGTACTGATCCTGTTTCTTCTAATTACCATCTTGAACTCGTGGCAAATGATGAAAGTTATGCTCATGCTCTTTTAAAAATGGTTAATAAAATCAAAACAATTAAATTTGATTTTAAAATGATCAAAAGACGTAATAAATATTTAATATATTTAAAAAGAAGCGATCAAATTGCTAATTTTTTGGCTTTTATGAATGCTGATAATTCTTGCATTGAGTTTGAAAATATCCGTATGGACCGCGATTTTTCTAATTCAACCAATCGTTTAATGAATTGCGACTCCTATAATTTTAAAAAGACAATCGAGAATGCTAGAAAACAAATTGAAGAAATTAATATTGTTGAGAAAAAACTTGGGGTTGATAATCTCCAAAATGCTAAACTTAAAGCTTTATGCAAAGCTCGTCTTGCTAATCCAGAAGCCAATTATAGCGAACTTGCTCAAATAGTTTCTGAAGAGCTCGACGAGACAGTATCAAAAAGTAATATTAATCACTTATTTATTAAATTAAGAAAGATGATTGAAACTTATGAAAAAAATCAATAATGACATCGATGCTAATTATGAACTTGGCAAAAGAATCCAATATTTAAGATCAAATCGAAAAATGTCACAAGAAGACCTCGCTTTAGAATGCGACATTAACAAAAATTATTTGAGTGATTTAGAAAGAGGATGTCGAAATCCTACTGTAAAAGTTTTAGCCAAGATTGCAAGAGGCTTAGGGATAAGCTTAAGTGAATTATTTAAAGGAGTTGGTATTTAATGGAATCTATTAAAAGGGTTTATAAGATTGGTCCAGGACCAAGTAGCTCACATACTATCGGACCTTTTAATGCGGCAAAAGATTTCTTAAAACATCATCAAGATTTTGATGAAATAGTAATTGATTTATATGGAAGTTTAGCTTTAACTGGTAAAGGTCATGGTACTGATAAAATTTTATTAAAGGCTTTTAACTTTCCGAATACAAAGATTAATTTTAATTATACTTTTAAAAATATAAGCCATCCTAATACGATTGATTTTACTGCCTTAAAAAATAAAAAAATAATTGATAAGGTTAGATATTATTCTGTTGGTGGTGGAGATATCTTAAAAGATGGCGAAAAAATCAAAAAGAGTGCAGATATCTACCCTTTTAATTCATTTAATGGGCTTAAAAACTATCTAGAAAAGAATAAAATCGGTTCTATAATTGAGGTTATAGATAATTTTGAAGACAAAGATATTGATGAATTTTTAACTAATGTTTTTAAAGCAATGATTAATGAAATTGAGACTAATTTATCTAAAGAAGGTTATTTACCTGGCAATTTAGGAGTAAAAAGAGTTGCTAAAGATATATATGAAAAAGCCATCAGCGAAAAAGATGAATTTGAAAAGAAAATCCTTTTTATTACAAGTTATGCTTATGCAGCAAGTGAAGGAAATGCTTCTGGGGAGTTGGTAGTAACTGCTCCAACTTGTGGCAGTTGTGGAGTTTTACCATCCGTTCTTTATTATGAATATAAACATAATAAGGTTGATATTTCAAAAATTATCGGTGCCTTAAAAGTTGCAGGAATTTTGACAAACTTTGTTATTAAAAATGCCTCTATTAGTGGAGCAAGTCTTGGCTGCCAGGCAGAAATAGGAACAGCTTCAGCAATAGCAAGTGGAGCTTTGTGTTTTATACATGACTTATCCTTTTATCAAATTGAATATGCAAGCGAATTAGCATTAGAACATTTTTTAGGTTTAACTTGTGATCCAGTTAATGGATATGTTCAGATTCCTTGTATTGAAAGAAACGGAATTGGAGCGTTAAGAAGTCTTATTTCTTTTATTTATGCTAAAGATGTTTCCTTATTAAGAAAGAACAAAGTTAGTTTTGATGAAGTTGTTAAGGCGATGAAAATCACTGGAGAAAGCTTATCAAAAGACTATAAAGAAACATCAATTGGTGGTTTAGCTAAAATTATTCATAAATAATCAAACTAAACAAAAAGCCTGCAAAACTTAACTATTTTGCAGGCTATTGTCTTTTTTAATAAGTTCTATTTATCTAATTTTCTAAAGTTCAACGATAATCTTAAGGAATTTAAAACACAAATTACAGTAACACCAACATCAGCAAATATTGCAAACCACATTATGTAAGGCGTAATTGGTAAATTAGGAATTAAAGATAGAATCATAACTAACACTTTAACAAGAATAGCAAATGTAATATTTTCAATTACGACAAGTTTGTTTTTCTTTGCAATTTTGATGACTTTATTAACTTTATTTAAATCATCGTCCATAATAACAACATCACTAGAGTCAATCGTGATATCACTTCCAATACCTCCCATTGAGATACCAATATCCGCTTTTGTTAAACTTGGAGCATCGTTAATTCCATCCCCAATAAAAGCAGTTGTGTTTTTGCCTTCGCTTTTAATGATTTCTTCTAGTTTGTTTGTTTTATCTAGTGGTAATAAATTAGCGTAATATTTATCAACACCAGCTTCTTTAGAAACAGCTTCTGCAATTTTATCATTGTCGCCAGTTAACATAACAACGTTTTTAATTCCATTTTTATGGTAATTCTTAATTGCATTAATAGAAGTTTCTTTAATTTGATCTTTGATTTCAATATAACCAAGATATTTATGGTCGTAGGCTACATAAATTAAAGTAAATGGAGAATCTACATTTATAAATTCAATATTATTTTCTTTTAATAATTTTGCGTTTCCTACTAATAACTCTTTATTGTTGTAATTAACTTTGACTCCACGTCCTTCTATTTCTTGGTAATTAGTTAATAAATTTTTATCTAAAGTATCTTTTTTATCTTGAATAATAGCTAAAGCAATAGGATGGTTTGAATAATATTCGCCATATTGAGCAAGCATCAAGAGTTCATTTTTATCGAAGTCATCCTGAGTTTTGATTTCGTTTATTACAAAATTACCTTTTGTAATTGTTCCAGTTTTATCTAAAACAATATTATTTAATTTAGTGAATTTATCTAGATAAGTTGAACCCTTTATTAATACTTTAATCTTACTTGCTTCGCCTAAACTAACAAAATAACTCATTGGGACACTTAAAACTAAAGCACAAGGACAGCTAATTACAAGAAAACTAGCAGCCGTTCTAATGTAGTTAGCCCAAGTTGCTGGGTCAGAATAATTAATAATAAGTGGTGGTAAAATAGCAACAATAACGGCTAAAAATATAACGATTGGAGTGTAGATTTTTGCAAACTTAGTAATGAATTTTTCTGAATTGGCTTTTTGAGAAGAAGCATTCTCAACTAAATCTAACATTTTAGAAATGGTTGAGTTATAAAATTCTTTTGTTGCTTCAATAATAAGTGGTGAACCAAGATTTATTACTCCACTAATTACTTCTTCGCCTTCTTTGATAGAGCGAGGAATGCTTTCTCCAGTCATTGAAGATGTATCTAAAGTTGATTTTCCTTTAATAACTTTTCCATCAATTGGAACTCTTTCGCCAGATTTTACAATAAAGCGATCGCCAATATTTACATCAATTGGTTCAACAACTTTTTCAATTTCGTTGTTATATAAAGTGACTTTGTCTGGTCTTAAATTTAGAATTGATTTTATGGAGTTACGACTTTTATCGACGGCATATTTTTCAAATCTTTCACCAATTTGAAAGAAAACAACAACCGCTAAGGCTTCGACATATTCTCCAATTGCAAAAGCAGCAATAGTAGCAATTAAAGATAAAGTAACTTCGTCAAAAAATTGTTTATGCTTAATTTTCTTAAATGCTTCAACGAAAAGATCGTAAGAAACAAGAAGATAGAAAATTAAAGAAATGGGAAGAATGACTAATGTGTTTAAATTATTTATCCCTAAATTAACTTCACCCCATAAAATATGTACTACAAGTAAAACAATAGTAACTATTGTAGCAAGAATTAAGGAATAAAAATCAAATTTCTTTTTCATACTATTTTATACGTTTTATATTAACGCCATCCTCAAAATCGCTGCAAATCTTAACTATTTTTTCCAAATCGTCTTTTTCTTTTATATCTAAATCCATTCTAGAAGCTAAGAAATTAATTGAGCAATCATTTACACAATCTAATTTCTTAATCTTTTCTTCAAGCTTTAAAGCACATACTGCACAATCTATTCCTTCAAATTTAAAAGTCATTTTCATAAACTATTTTTCCTCCTTTAAGTGTCTTCTAGCTGTTTCAATAATTAAGGAAACGTGCTCATCATCAAGTGAATAAATAACGTTTTTTCCTTGCTTTTTATACTTAACAATCTTGTTTGTTTTTAAGATGTTAAGCTGATGGGAAGCTGCACTTTTTGTGATATCACATACATTGCATAAATCACCTACGCATAAAGGGTTATCATCTAAAGCCCAAATTATTTTTAAACGAGTAGAGTCACCAAAAATCTTAAAAAAATCACTTATTGAATAGATTTCAGTATCGCTAATCATTCTCTTTAATGTTTTCTTAACTTTTTCTTCATCTACAATTGGTGTATCAACGGCCATAACCTTACCTCCATAGATATTATAATTGAACAATTGTTCAACTGTCAATAATAAAATAAATTGAAACTATTTTGTTTTTTACCTACAATTATTTGGTATGAAGAAGATTGAAAGAGATAACTATATATTTAACAAAAAATGCTTATTAATCATCCTTTATCTGTTTTATATAAATAATGTTGATTATAAAGATATTACCTTACGTAGTTTTGGATTCCATTTTGATCCAACTTGTAATTTTAAAGTGATTGTTAATTCTAAAAAGATGCATATACACAAGTATGTTGTGCATTTCTTTTTATCAAGTGTTGGCGTGAATTTTGCCAAACTTGATATTATGGGACATATCAATTTAGTAAAAGTCAAAGACGTTAAAAATACTGAAGTTTTTATTCCAGAAGCTAGTTTAAATATTTATTTTGATGAATCAAACTTTATTGCAAAAGGTTATATCGAAGGCAAATACTTTGAATATCAATTAATTCAAAAGCAAAATGAATTCTTTAAAGACGAAATTCTTTATTATTTAAGTAACGATAAATCAAACTTCAATATCAACGAAAGTGCTGATAACTTTATTCTCTATTTATTACGTTTATACACTTACAAAATTAAAACAGATTTAGTTATGGGTGCTGGAATAAATTGTGATTATGGCGCAAAAGATTGGAGACATTTAATAGCGGCTTTAAATGAACAATTTTATAAAAATGATATGAAAGCCATCGAAGAAGTGAAACATTTTGTTGGTAATGAACTTTTTGTTAATGGAAAAGTCATGAAAACTAGTGGTTTTGATACTTATAAATCATTAAATAATGAATTATATCTATTTAAAGAAGCTAAATCTTTTAATGATCCTAATTCTACTTTATATAATTGTGTCAATTATATTGAAAGACATCCAGGGACGGAAGTTATTACTTATAACTATGATACAAACTTAGAATATCTTCTTAAAAAAAGAGGATTAATGTATTCAAGCGTTTATGATGAAAATAGTTTTGTAATTAAAGATTCAATTGTTGCTATTTATCATGTACATGGATTGCTTCCTTTTGATAAATATAAAGAAAGAAAGTATATTGATTCTTTAATTTTTAATGAATCAGAATATTTCTATTTATATAACAATCCTTATACATGGAATATCTCTAAACAAATGCACGATTTTACTTTTTGCACATGCTTGTTTATTGGCTTAAGTTTGACTGATCCAAACATGAAAAGATTATTAGAAGTATCATTAAATCCACTTAAATATAATTTTATTTTTATGAAAAAAGAAGATGGGTATAACGAAAAAACTTATCGAGCAGTTACAAATTATTTTTTCAGCTATGATTTAATTACCATTTGGATTGATGATTATTCAGAAATTGGAAAATGGCTTGATTTAATTTAAAATAATTGAGATTTGCAAGCTTTTCAAATTAAAAATCATAAATTTTGAAAGAATATTTGCTGAATTTTAGCTAATTATTATGTTTACAACATAATAATAATTACATATAATTTTTTCGTATGAAAACTAATGGAATATTAATGGCAATAAGCTCACTCCCAGGAGATTTTGGGATTGGAGATTTTGGGGAGAACGCTTATAAATTTGTCGATTATTTAAAAAAAGCAGGTATTAAAATTTGGCAAATCCTCCCACTTAATCCAACTGGCTATGGTAATAGCCCATATCAATCAATTTGTGGACATGCAATTGATTCAATTTACGTCGACTTATACGAACTTGAAAAAGATGGTTTAATCGATAATCCAAAACCTTTTAACAAGAGTAAAAAGCTAGTTGATTATCCAGCCGTTCGTGCCCATAAAGAAAAGTATTTAAGACAAGCTTTTAAAAATGACAAAGACACATTATCAAAGCCAGTTTTTAAAAAGTTTGTTAAAGAAAACCCATGGGTAGAAGATTACGCTGAGTTTACCATCTTAAGCTTAAAGAACAATTATCAAGATTGGTGGTATTGGGATAAAAAAGAAAGATATGCTCATTATCGCCATGAGTTTGATTTTTCACCATATGAAGAAGAAATTTTATTCCTTGAGTGGTGTCAATTTATTGCTTTCAAACAATTCAAAAAATTAAAAGAATACATTAATAAAAATGGCGTTTTATTAATGGGTGATATTCCATTTTATGTTGGTGGAAATAGTAGTGACTGCTGGGCAAATCAAGATGAATTTAAACTTGATGAAAACGATATTCCTGAAGTTGTTGCAGGTGTACCACCAGACTATTTCTCTGAAACAGGCCAAAGATGGGGCAACCCAATTTATGATTGGGAATACATGAAAGAAGATAATTTTACTTTCTGGATGGAAAGAATTGAATTTGCTTCTTCTCTTTTTGATATCATTCGTATTGACCACTTTAGAGCTTTTGATACTTATTGGGCAGTAGATAGAGATTGTAACACAGCCATAGTTGGTGAATGGAAACATGCTTATGGCGATGAATTATTCCATTTATTATTTCAAAAGCATCCTGATATCAACATTATCGCTGAAGATTTAGGTGATTTATTCCCAAGTGTTTTAGAATTAAGAGACAAATATAACCTTAAAGGTATGAATGTTTTAGAATTTACTGTTTTCAACCCAACATTTGAAGTCAAAGAAAACCAAATAATTTATTCTGGAACACATGATAACGACACCTTAAAAGGTTGGTATAAAAAACTTAAAGACAATGAAATTGAACTTCTCAAGATTATTATGAGAAGAGAAGGAATCAAAGGAAGAAGTATCAAAGAAAAACTCTTCAATATGATTTTTGGATCAATTTGTGATGTTGCCATTATTCCTATTCAAGATTATTTATGGAAAGATAACGATACAAGAATGAATGTTCCTGGACTATTAGGCGGACATAACTGGGAATACAAACTTGCTGACTTTACAGAATTTGTCGAAGTAATTCCATTTATTAAATCATTAAATAAGAAATTCAATAGATGAAAAAGATAGCATTAGTATCTTTAGGATGTGCTAAGAATCAAGTTGATAGTGAAGCGATATTAGCACTTTTTAAAGAACCATATTTTAAAATAACGTCTTCTTTAGAAGAAGCTGACGCCATAATTATTAATACTTGTGGCTTTATTTTGAGCGCCAAAAAAGAAAACATAGATACAATTTTAGATTGTTTAACCTACAAAAAGAAAACAATTGTTGTTGGTTGCCTTGTTGAAAGATATTTTAATGAATTAAAAGAAGCTATTCCTGAAGTTGATTTATGGATTCCATTTAAAGATGAATATACAAAACTTCCTGGATTGATTTCAAAGATGTTTGATGATGAAATTCGTCTTCCATCTTTTGACATTACTGAACGAATTAATGATGATAAAGCTATAACCTATTTAAAGATTGCTGAAGGTTGTAATAAATTTTGTGCATACTGTGCAATACCATATATTCGAGGTCGATTCGTCTCTTATCCTTTAGAAGATCTTGTTTCTTATGCAAAAAAAGTTGCTCAAAATGGTGTTAAAGAATTAGTTCTTATTGCTCAAGATCCTACAAGTTATGGAAAAGATTTTAAGGATAAAAAGCTGAGTTTAGTGGACTTATTGAGAGAATTAGACAAAATTCCAGAAATAGAATTTATTAAAACTTTATATTTATATCCAGAAGGGATTAATGATGAACTAATTGAATTTATTAAGACTCATCCAAAGTGTTCTCATTATTTTGATATACCTTTACAACATATTTCTAATCCATTATTAAAAGCGATGAATCGTAAAGATGACAAAGAAACAATTGTTATTCTTTTAAAGAAAATTAAAAAAGAAATACCTGATGCTATTTTAAGAACAACTTTAATTGTTGGTTTCCCTGGAGAAACTAAAAAAGAATTTGAAGAACTTAAATCTTTTATTCAAGAGTTTAAATTCAATCATCTTGGTGTTTTTACCTATTCTAGAGAAGAAGGGACAAGAGCTTACAATCTTTCACATCAAGTTAGAGAATCAACTAAAATTAAAAGAAAACAAGAGCTTATGGAGATTCAAGCAAAGATTTCCTATGCTTTAAATAAAGAAATGGTTGGTAGGGAATTTAAGGCTTTAGTAATTGCTGAAAAAAATAATGAGTACTTATTAAGTTGTGATTTTAATGCTCCAGATGATGTAGATGGTAAAGTCATTTTATTAAAGAAAAAAGAACATAAAATAGGCGATGTTATTAACGTTAAAGTAGTTTCTTCGTTTGTTTATGACTTGCTAGTTGAAGAAATTTAAATTTTCTTAAAAATATTTTTAAAAATTTAGATGTAAACTCCTTTATATTAATGAAAGGAGGAATTTTAGAGATTATTATAAGCGCCTGGTTGAGGCGTTAAGGCAGAAGATGCTAAGTGGAAACACACAACAACTTTTATAATAATGCTCGCAAGTGATGACACTAAATAATATTTTTGTCGATTTTGAACATTTTCGACTTTCTTTAAGCAATAAAGATAAACTCAAATTAGATAAAGAATTTAATTTTTTGGAGCGATTAGTTAAATTCTTAACTAGAAAAGTAGAAGTAAAATTCAAGATTAAAAAAGGAACAACAGTTTCGCCTTCTTCGTTAAGACCCTTTGTTTATGGAATATTAAAGAGGTTTAAAGAAAGTGAACGTTATGATTTTTCTAATTATTCTTATCTTGATCATTTTGAATTTGCTGCCCAACAAATTTTTACAAGATATGAAACTAAGAAGGAAAAAGAAGGTGTTCTACTCCATAATTTCCCTTTTTATAACAAAGTAAGCATTATTCGTTTTAATCGTGATAGTTTTAAATTTTCTTGGCAGGAGATTGAGTTTTTAAAGAGCAAAATAAAAGGAAGAATTCGACCAAAGAATAAGAATTTTAGAAATTTCCGTTATTTATATGTAGAAAGAAGAAATAACCAGTATTATTTATTTGGACAAACTTATAAAGAAAAATCTAATGAGGCTAAAGAGGAAGTTGAAGCTTCGATTGTTATAAGTGATTTTTCTACAATTAAGATTTATGATTCAAATAACAACTTTACTACATATAACATTAATTTAAGCAGAGAAAGTTATAATATTGACCGTTTAACTAAGATAATTACTTACCATAATCAAACTCTTAAAAATAATGGCGGAATTATTTCTAATAATATCGTTCGTTTGGAAAAGAAGATTGATGATATATATGAAAAATTAAGGTTAAAAATAAGAGCTAAATATACACAAGTTATTATAGGTATTGTTCAAAAATACGATTATATTTCAATTGAAAAACCTGCAAATCTTAACTTTTCATCAAAATATTCAAGTAGTAAAGTAATTGAAAGCTTTCTAATAAATGAGTTTTACAAGAGTTTAAAACATTATGGAGAGAAATATCGCTGCAAGATAATTTATGTTGATTTAGGATATAGCATTAAAAAGATTTGTCATAAGTGCGGTTCATTGATTTTTAAAGATAATGGTCAAGCTATTGTTCATTGTGAATGTGGGGCAGTATTTGACGAGGATTTAAATGCTGCTATGAATCTACTTTCTTATTTAATAAATAAATGTGGATTGAAAAACCGTTTATTATTTAAACAAGAAAATGCTTCACAACTTTCTCTGTTTGGCTAATTTAATTAAACAATTATTTCAAGTTTCCTTATTGCTGATTTTAATTTTATCACAACTTAAATTCAGGTAATTTTACAGTGTAAAAAACTGGTCTTTAGTTGACCAGTTTAATAGTTATTTTTTCGCTATAATTTGCTTGGGTTTATCATTTGAGTTGTTCCACAAATTGCTTCCCAAGAGTCAAATAATGCGATAGTTATCGTAATTGGTGCCTCAACGCAGAATCGAACTACGAATAGATCCTTACCATGGATCCGTTATACCACTTAACTATTGAGGCAAGCCCTATTATGTTACACAAGTGATGGCAGGAATGCAATAGGAAATTTGTGGCCTTAAGTGTACAAGTAAATTCAACTTTTGTTTAATTTTCTATTTTGCGTCTCGTGTATTAACTTAACGTAATGATTTATAAAATTGATTTTTAAGTTGATTGCTTAAGAAGTGAACAGCTTGATAAGTGAGTCTTCATCAAGTGGACTTTCTCCATGTTCATATGCACTTAAAACCATAGGTAATATGCTAACGATTGCCCCGCTATAAAAAGCTGCAAAGTAATCTTTAGGAATGCTGCTTTTTTCATCAGATTGGAGTGACTCAATATGTCTTAATATTTCGTTATTAATGAAATTTCTTAAGTCTATAAGGACACCAGAAGTGCTTTTTGTCGAAAGAATCTTTTTAAGTGTAGAACTATTTTTTAAAATATTTTTGTAAGAAATTTTGACTATGGCAAGAATCATATCTTTTTTGGTTTTAAAATTTGCTGAAGCTTCAAAAATATCCTTTTTGATGCTTTCTTCAAAGACAAGCAAGATGTGATTTAAAAGCTCGTTTTTATTTTTGAAGTTATTGTAAAAAGTGACTTTTGATATCATAGCTTGCTTACAAATATCAATTACTTTAATTGAATCGTAATCTTTTGTGTCTAATAGACTTAAAAAGGCGTATGAGAGGTCTCTCCTAGTTCTTATGACTCTTGCATCCATCTGAATCTCCTTATTAATTAACTTGAGTTAATTATTTAACTGTTGTAAATTAATTATATGAAACCTATTGAGAATGTCAATACTATTGAAGTTGTTAATTTAGTTAAAGATTATGGACATAATCGTGGTGTTTTTGATATATCATTTAAAATTAACAGTGGAGATTGCTTTGGCTTTCTTGGTCCTAATGGAGCTGGAAAAAGTACAACCATAAGACACCTTATGGGATTTTCTAAACCAGATAGTGGAAAGTGCTTAATTAACGATAAAGACCCACTTAAATATCATGATGAAATTTTTTCATTTGTCGGATATTTACCTGGAGAAATAACTTTACCTCAATCATTAACCGGAGAGGAATTCTTCAAAATGCAGGCTCATTTAAAAAACGTTCAAGATTTAAATTTTGCTAATAGTATCATTAAAAGATTTAATGTAGTGCTCGACATTAAGTGTGCCGATATGTCGCTTGGTATGAAAAGAAGGCTTGCGATATTAAATTGCTTTATGAACGACCCAGATATTTTGATTTTAGATGAACCAACTAGTGGTCTTGATTTAAATATGCAACAAGAGTTCGTAAATTTCATTAATGAAGAAAAAAAGAGAGGTAAGACAATCTTATTTTCATCACATCTATTTAATGAGGTACATGATACTTGTAACCGTATAGCTATTATTAAAGATGGGAAAATTGTATCTGAGTTTAATGAACAGGATTTTTTAAAGTCGAGTGTAAAAACTTATTTAATCACATTTTCTACTCCACAAGGTTTAAATGGATTTTTAAGAAACTTTAAATATATAAATGAAAAGATTATTGATGAAAATAATCTTACTTTAAAAATAACTTTTGAGGTTAAACATTCAAACGAATTTTTAAAAATTCTAACTAGATATAAAATTTATGATATGAAGGAAATTAAAGAAACTTTAGAAGACAAGTTTTTAAGTTTCTATAATGAGAACAAGACATTTGAAGGCGTATGAAAGAAGATATAATCGAAGTAAAAGAATTAACTAAAGATTATAAGAATAACCGTGGGTTATTTGATTTATCTTTTGCTCTAAAAAAAGGCGAGTTTTGTGGACTTATTGGAGAAAATGGCGCAGGAAAATCAACTTTAATGCGCTTATTAATGGGCTTCATTAAACCAGACAAGGGACATATATACATAAATGGGTTTGAACCATTTAAGAATCAAGAGGCTATTAAAGAATATCTAGGTTATGTGCCAGGAGAAATTAATTATCCAGATCTTCAAAAAGGTAATGATTTTTTAAAGTTACAGGCGGAAATGGACCCATCATTTAACAAAGATAAAGCCAATTATTTAATTAATAAATTACAACTAGACATAAGTGCTTATCCTAAAAGAATGTCTAAAGGCATGAAACAAAAAATGGCTATTGTTAATGCTTTTGCTAAGAATAAAGAAATGTATTTATTAGACGAACCAACTACTGGATTAGACCCTTTAATGCGAGAAGCTTTTTTAGAATTACTAGAAAAAGAGAAAGAAGAAGGAAAAGCGATCTTTATGTCTTCTAACACATTTGAAGAGATAGAAAGAGTCTGCAGTCGTGTAATTTATATTAGTGAAGGGAAGATAGTTACTGATATAGACATTAGTGAATTAAATAAAGAGAATTTAAGGGTGTTTAAGGTTAAATTTTCGGATATAGAAAATTTTTCACATGAAAAAAATGGTTCAGAAGTATTTAGATGCAAAGAAGAGAAAAATGAACTATTCTATGTCATTAAAAAAGACGATATTAATCGCTTTTTAAAGCGTATTAGCACTTATAAAATTAATGGTATATCTGAGTATAGTTTTTCATTAAAAGAATATATGGATTCAAAGTTGAGGGCAGAGCATGGAAAGAAAAAAGAGTAAATGGTTTTCTTTTACAATTTTTAAGGAAAGTTTTAAAAGTAATTTCGTCAGTTTATCGATAGTTGGAGTAGGTAATGCTCTTATTGCTTTAGTAGTTATTTTAATTTTGTCGACTTTGTCATTAAATACGACTAAACAATCTATGCTTAATATGTTTAATACAGCGAACATGGAGCATTCTTTAAAACAAGCTAGTGCAGGAGCATATATTGCTTTTGATGGGACAATCGAAGCACATGAAACTATTCTTCCTGAAGTTGAGACTTATTTGTTTACTGCATATGAAGGCACAAGTGGAGCAATTGATTTATTAGATGGTTCTTATAATACAGAGCTTGCAATTGTAAAAAGAGCTTATGATCTTGCTTTTGCAATCTCAACTGGAAGTAGTGATGATGAAAAACATGATGATGCAAAAACAAAAACGCTTGCTGTGTTAAACACTATTTTAGATTTTGGGTCAATGAGTGATATAGAAAAAGAATTTATTGATGATTTCATTGGCTATTATCTTGATGAAGCACATCAAGATAACACTTTAACTAATGATGTCTTAATTGAAAATGCTTTATATAGTGTCGTTGATACATATATAACTCAAAATTTCCCAGATTCAGGAATAAGTGCAGATTTAGTAATGTCTTATTTTGAAATGGTTCAAGGAGAGATAAATTCTGACGGTTCTAATAAAGAAGAAGTTATTAAAGAAAACATAATTAATATAATTTCTTTCATGCTTCCTGGTTATAGTGATGCTATTTCTGGATCGGTGACGATTTTATTAGATGCGTATTTAGGAAATACAGACGCCTATAATAATAACACCGTTTTGGAAGGTGATGAGATTGGCTACAAAGATAAGGTTTACTATTCAGTAATTGAGGAAATTATTAATTCTGTCTTAGCAGATAATCTTATATACGAGTTTCTTCCTGATTTTGAAGTTAATTATGTGACGAATGAATTAGGTGAGCCTATATATTTTGAAGAAAAGACAGTAGATGGAGTAATACAAAATGTTGAAGTGGTCATTACATCAATTGAAGACAGAGATAAATTAATTCCTGTTAAAGAAAACATGGGTTTGTATTCAAATTTCTTAGAAAAAATGCATAAAGAAATTATTACTGGTGAACCATATACCGAAGAAGAAATTGCTACTGCTAAGCAAGAATCCCAGGAATATTTAGACATGTTTTCACCAAAAATATATGAATTTTACAAGGATTTTTTGGCAAACAAGAGTAATTATATTGATGAAACGACAGGAGAAATTAAGAAAGATTATTTTATTTCTAAAATTGGGAATATTGTTTATAGTTATGCTGAAGAAATAGTTCCGTCTTTCTTTAATGTAAATAGCTTAGATGAAATTACAAAGGAAACTATTGGTTTAGATGGGAAAGAACTTTTAAATAAAGCGTACGATTATTCAATTAGTGCCATAGCTGTTTTTGAAGAAGAACAATCAAAAGAAATCGCTGAAGGTAGAGATATGACAGAAGCTTTATTAATCGCCTTAAATAGAGCTTCTTCAAGTTTAATAGATGAATTGCCAGCGGATATTTCTTTTAAACTAACTGATTTAGCCTCCAGAAACTTATATGGTTTAGTGGTTGGCGTAATTCTATTCTCTATTGCTGGATTATTATTGCCAATTGTTTACAGTATTCTTACGGCGAATAGTCTTGTAGCTCAGCAAGTTGAGAGTGGGTCTTTAGCGTTTACTTTGTCATCACCAATTAGAAGAAAAACAATTATTATTTCTAAGGCAATTTATTTAATATTTGCTATTACTTCAATGTATATTTTACTTTTCCTTTTTGCTTTAATTGCTCGCGAGATAGGAATTGCAATTAGTGGAGTCGATTTTATAGAAAGCTTAACTATTAAAGACCTATTATTCTATACTATTGGGTCATTTAGTGTCTCACTTGCAATAAGTGGAATTTGCTTCTTATCTAGTTCTATATTTAACAAAACTAAATACTCAATTGGTGTAGGTGGCGGAATTAGTGTATTCTTCTTGGTTTCATCTATCTTAGGTTTATTCGGTTCAGAAGTTATGCCGTTAGCCTTGAGAATAGATTCGATGAATTTCTTTAATTATTTAACCATTATTAAATTATTTGATGTTCAATCAATTCTTGATGGAACTAACACTTTCTTCTATTTGCTTATACCTTTACTAGCCATTAGTGTAGTAACATATTTAATAGGTTGTATAGTTTTTACAAAGAAAGATTTACCACTTTAGGAGTTTAAAAATGAAAATTGCGTTAATTGCCCATAATCAAAAAAAGCCAGATATGATTGCTCTTTGCATTCGTTATAAAGACGTTTTAGAAGGTCATGAACTTTTTGCAACAGGGACTACTGGCAAACTTGTAGCAAATGCTACTAATTTAAAAATTAAATGCATGAAAAGTGGTCCCCTTGGCGGAGACCAACAAATTGGTTCCATGATTGCAGATAGTGCTCTCGATTTAATTATTTTCCTTCGTGACCCATTAACAGCTCAACCTCATGAACCAGATGTAAATGCTCTTTTAAGATTATGTGATGTTACAAACACTCCTCTTGCTACTAACCTTTCAAGTGCTGAAATTATGCTTAGTGCTTTAAAAGTTGGAGCATTTGTAACTCATTTTAATGACAAAGACTAATTTATATATTTAACTCTTTGTATTGTTTCTTTAATGTTTTAGCACTTTCAATAAGCTTTAAAACTTCATCGTAGCTATAGTTTAAAGATAAGATTTTTATAACTCCTTTATTGCCAACAATTGCTGGCAAAGAGAGATAAACATCATCGATTTCATTATTGAATTTATTTGTAATTAAAGTAGAGACAGTTAATACACTTTTTTGATTGTTTAAAATTGTTTCAACTATTTTTGCAGTCGATAAAGCGATAGCATAATAAGTAGCGCCTTTTTTATCAATAATTTCATAGGCTGAGTTCTTAACTTGATCATGAAGTTTATTTAAGCGAACTCTTGGATCGCCATTAGATTCATTTGTGTAATATTCAAGTAAAGGACTTTCAGCAATATTTGCAACAGAGAAAGCACTGACTTCAGAATCTCCATGTTCACCAATGACATAAGCGTGTACATTACGAGGATCAATTTCAGTATCTTCTGAGATTAAAAATCTTAAACGAGCACTGTCTAAAACAGTGCCACTTCCTATGACTCGACTAGAATCAATTCCAAGTTTTTTGTAAGTGTAGTAACTTAAAATATCAACTGGATTTGTAACAACTAAAATGACCATTGTGTCGTCGATATAAGGCTTAACATTTTCTAGTATTAAATCAAAAACTTTGAGATTTCTTTTGAGTAAATCTATTCTTGTTTCGCCTTCTTTTTGAGCGACACCAGCAGTAATAATTACGACATGAGCGTCTTTACAGTCACTATAATCACCAGCTTTTAATATTTTTGGAGAAACAAAAGGCATACCATGCTTCATATCTAAAATGTCGCCTTCAGCTTTTCTTTTGTTAACGTCAATAATTACGATTTCGTTTACATAATCTTGTAGTAATAGTGTGTAAGCAGTAGTACTTCCAACTGCTCCATCACCAATAATAACAACTTTTCTATTGTCCATAATTTGCCCTCCAAAAATATTGTATTCTTACTAAAAAATTTTTAAATAAATATGATTAAAGTTAGTGCTTACATGATAAAATAATTAAAGTAGATTTCTTGGAGGTGAGCCGTGGATAATAACCTTAAAATAGAACTAGAATTTTTAAAAAAAATCAACTATTCTTTGATTAATTCTGGAAAAAAAGTAATTGAAAATGTCGTAATTGATAATCAAAGTGAGAATGAATTTAAAGACTTAACTTGTCGAATAAGTTTTGCCCCATCTTTTATTAAGCCAATAAGTTTTGGAATTAGTTATATTGGTAAAAATCAAAAGATAAAAGAAGATAAAATTTTAACTCCAATTAACTTTGAATATTTCTATTCATTAAATGAATCATATAAAGTTAGTATTATTGTTTCAATTTTAAATGGCGAAGAAGTTATTGCTGAAAAATCATTTGAATCCGAAGTATTAACTTATGATGAGTGGGACGGCAGTACTTGTGGCGTTCAACATGTAGCAAGTTTTGTTTTACCTAATGATAGAGTAGTAAAAGATGTTTTACATTCAGCAAGTGAATATCTTTCAAAACTTACTAACAACTCTCTTCAATTTATTGGCTATCAAAGTAACAAAAAAGAAGATGTATTAAACCAAATTTCTAGCGTTTATTATGCTTTAAAAGGATTAAACATTTCTTATTGCGTACCTAAAGCTAGTTTTGAAAAAGAAGGTCAAAAAATTCGTTTACCTCTTGAAATTATAAATACCAAATTATCCACTTGCTTAGATACGACTTTATTTATGGCGGGCTGCTTAGAAGAAATCGGCCTTAATCCATTAATTATTATAGTTGATGAACATGTTTATTTAGGTTGTTGGCTTAGTCAATTTGTTTATCCAAATGTTGTTATTGAAGATAAAGCCTATGTTATTAACCAAGTTAATGCTCAAAATTTAATTCTTTTAGAGACAACTTTAATTACTAATTCTATCGACACTCCTTTTAAAGAAATTTATACTTCTGGGAAGGCTAATATCTATAAAAAGACAAATTTCTTTGCGGCAGTAGATGTTAAAAGTGCTCGTAATGCCAACATTAAACCTTTACCTTTAAAAGTGAGTAGTGAAGGGAAATATATAATTGATGATGCTCCACTAGAAGTTAAAAAAGAAAATTATGAACTCGATGATTCTGGATTTTTAGAAAATGAGCACGTTAAAGATCGCTTTGATATTTGGGAAAAGAAATTACTTGATTTAAATGGTAGAAATAAACTTGTAAGCTTTACTCCAAATAGTCAACATTATCAAATCTTTGCAATTGATGTTTATCAACTTTTTGATGAAGTTATTCATAATGATGTTACCTTGCATCCATTTTTAAATATCGCTTCTTTAAGCGCTAGCGACAAAATTTATATCTGCGCTGGTGCTGATCAAAAAGAGATGTTTGCCGGCGATTTAGCAAACGATCGTATTAGATTGATGGTAGGGGAAAAGAAACTCGTTACAATTATTAAGAAATTAATGAGAGATGCACAAAGTAGCATTGAAGAAAGTGGTAGCAATACACTATTTTTAACGATTGGAACTTTAATTTATAAAGATAAAGGCAAGATAAAAGATGCTCCAATTATCCTTTTACCAGTAAACATAGTTCGTGGAAAAGAAGGTAGAACCTATATCTTATCTTTAAGAGAAGAAGAAATCGTAATTAATCAAACCTTATTTGAATATTTAAAAATAAATTATGATATTGATTGCTCTAGTTTATTGAAACTTCCTTATGATAGTGAAACCGATACTTATGATTTAAAGAAATATTTCAATACTTTAAGAAGCAAGATAACTGGAATAGATGGATTTATACTTTCTGAAACAGCTTTTATTGGAATTTTTAGTTTTACTCGTTTCATTATGTGGAACGATTTAAGAAACCATAAAAAAGAGTTAATCAAAAACGATATTGTCCATGCTTTAGTTGATCCTAGTTTTGTATTTAAAAATGAGGTTGAACCAACAAAGGCAAGTGATTTAGATTCATTACTTTTACCAAATAAATTTGCGATGCCTTTAAGTGCTGATAGCAGTCAAACAGAGGCGATTTTAGATGCTTCAAGAGGATTAAGTTTTGTTCTTAATGGCCCTCCAGGTACCGGTAAGAGTCAAACCATTACAAACATGATTATTAATAGTTTATATAATGGTAAAACTGTTCTTTTTGTCGCACAAAAAATGGCGGCTTTAGAAGTAGTTAAAAGAAGACTTGATGAAACCGGTCTTGGAATGTTCTGTATTGAGCTTCACTCTAATAAAGCCCAAAAGTCTGATGTATTACAACAAATTAATAATATTTTAGAAACTGGTAAACTCAAAAAACCATTTGAATATGAAAAATGTGCTAATGATGTTTTAGCTAAAAGAAATGAGCTAAATGAGATTATCAAAAAGCTTCATAAACCATTTAAAAATGGTTTTGACCTTTATGAAAATATAATTGGTTATGAAGAATTTAAAGATCAATATAAAGACATTGAGGTTAAAGGAATTGACTATTCTAAAATTAACAAGAATTCTTTCTTACAAACTATTTCTAGTTTAGAGACTTACTTAAACTATAAAAATGAGATAGGTGAAGAATATATCAAACTTTTCTCGTTTATAAATTTAGATGAATATTCAATTGAGCTTAGAAATTGCTTTGTTAATGCCTTAAAAGAATATAAATCAGATTTGATTGATTTTAAGAATATAAGTGATGAGCTTTATAAAGGATGTGAAGCTGAATTAGCTTTTAACGCTAAAAACTTTAATGAGTTTATTAATTCATTAAAATACTTTAATTCAAATAAAGATAATATTTATTTCTCCCTTTTAAATAAAAATGATGGTTATATTTTAGATCTTGTTTCTATCTTAGAATCAATGGTAGCTAATAAAGATTCTTATCTTTATTTTAAGAATAACTTTAGTGAAAATATATTTACTTATGATTATAAAAATAGTCAATTTAAGTTAAAACAAGCGCAAAATTTAGGTTATTTTGCTAAAAAGAAGGTTTATAAAGCTGTTATTAACGATTTAAAACTTTATGCCTTAAATCCAAAAGATATCAATAAGAAAACAATTAGTGATGTCTTAAGAAAATTATCTTTAGTAAATGATGTCCTTTTAAATTTAAAAGATAATGAAAACGATCTTAAACTTGCTTTTGAAGATGATTACGCTGGTTTTGATTCTGATTTAAAGATTGTTTTAGGCAACGTCAAGCTAACTCAAGAATTTGCGACATATTTAGATAGCTTCGTAAATATGGAAAGAGAAACAACTCTTAAATTAATTGTTGAAGCAGATAAAAAATATGAAGAAATAGCAAACTGCTACGAAGACGTAGTTGATACGCAAAATAATATTTTAGAAGAATTTAAGACTGATGTTTTAACTTTATTTGATGATTATAGTTTAGTTGAAAACATTGATCTTATTGACCGTGTTATAAATCGAAACGAAAGACTTAAAGATTATATTATTTTTAAAAACGAAGAGAAGACAGTTAAAAAATTTAATGTTGGTAATTTAATTGAACTTAATCTTAAAGGGACTATTGAAAATAAAGATTTAGTAAACGTTTATAAGAAAAATGTATCCTATAATCTAGCCTTAATGGATGTAGAAAGCGATAAAGAACTTAATATGTTCAGTGGACGTAGTCAAAATGAAAAGATCGAAGAATATCGTAAATTAATTGACAAATATAATGAACTTACGATTAAAGAAGTAGCTTATCGTCTTTCAAAAGGAACGAGTGCTTTCTTCTCTAAAGATGATGAGACAAGTGAAAAAGCTAAAGAGTTTGTCATTCTTAAAAAAGCCATTTCTAGTAATGGACGTGGTATAAGTTTACGTAATTTATTTGACTCAACTCCAAATATTTTACATACAATTTGTCCTTGCTTTTTAATGTCGCCTTTAAGTGTTGCTCAATATCTTGATCCTAAACATAAAAAGTTTGACATTGTTATTTTTGACGAAGCTAGTCAAATTACTACAAGTGATGCAGTTGGAGCAATTGCCAGAGGGAAAAGCGCAATTATTGTAGGCGATGAAAAACAACTTCCTCCAACTAGATTCTTTGAGGCGGATACAAGCGATGAAGACGATTTCTTTATTGAAGATGGTGAAAGCGTTTTATCTGATTGCTTAAATATTTCGATGCCTAGAAAATATTTAACATGGCATTATCGTAGTAAAGATGAAAGTTTAATTGCTTTTTCTAATGTTGAATATTACGATAACAAACTTTTAACATTCCCATCGCCAAAATCGATAAATAGTTCTATTTCATTTAGATATTGTAAAGATGGAATTTATGAAGATAGAAAGAATCGTGTTGAGGCTAAAGCAATCGTTGATGAAATTGTTAAACGCTTAAAAGATGATAAACTCTCAAAAAAGAGTATTGGTGTTGTTACTTTCTCTATTTCTCAACAAACTTTAATTTTAGATTTACTTCAAGATGTTTTTAGAAAAAATCCAGAACTAGAAAGTAAAGCTTATAATGGAAAAGAAGAACTTTTTGTTAAGAATCTTGAAAGTGTACAAGGTGATGAAAGAGACGTAATTATTTTCTCAATTTGCTATGCCAAAAATAAAGAAGGCAAGCTCTCTCATAATTTTGGGCCACTTTCTAATGTTGGTGGAGAAAAGAGATTAAATGTTGCAGTTTCTAGAGCTAGAGAAGAAATGATTGTTTTCTCTTCAATTTTAGGGAACGATATCGATACTAATAGAGCTCAAGGAAAGGGCGCAAGAGGCCTTAAAGAATTCCTTGATTATGCTTATAAAGGACGTGGTTTCATTGTTATTAAAAATGGTGAACAAAAAGAATATAAAGAAGGGATTGAAAAATATATTGCTCGCGATTTAGAAAAACGCGGATATAAAGTCCATACAAATATTGGAACAAGTGAGTTTAGAGTTGATATTGGTATTGTTGATCCTCAAGATGAAAATCGTTACATTCTTGGTGTTTTATGCGATTCAAGAAGTTATATTAATTCAAAAACAAGTAAAGATAGAAACGTAGTTCAAACAGATGTTTTAAATCAACTTGGATGGAGACTTATAAGAATTTGGTCATTAGATTATTTTGATTCACCTAATTTAGTCGTTGATAAAATTATTGAAGCAATTAATAATCCAAACGATTCACAAGAATTAACTAGTACAAAAATAAGAAAAATAACTTTTGAAAAAGAAGATGATAAAGATGATTTTAATCATTCAATTGATTATGTTTCTTCTAGTTATCCTTCTAGAGAAACCGATAGTGAATCTTTCTTTGAAGAAAAAGAGACACGTACTAAAAGTGTCGTGAATTTTTTCATAAGAAATGAAGGACCAATCAGTGAAAGGCTTCTTGTTAAAAAAGTATTGAATCAATTTTCAATAAGTAAAAATACGAAAACGACTAAAGCCGTATTTAACGAAATTTTGTATAACAAACCAGCCAATTATACTAACAGCATGAAATTTTATTGGGATAAAGAAGAAGATAAAGATCGTGTTGGCTATTATCGAGTTGGCTCTAAATATCGTGAATTTGTTGATATTCCAAAAGAAGAAATCATTATTGCCATAAGAGACATCATGAAAAATAAACTATCATTAACCAAAGATGAACTGATAAAATATGTTGTTTCTGCTTTTGGCTTTAATAAAGTTGGCGATACGATGAAAGACATTATTATAACTTCCATCGATTTTGCTAGCGTGAAAAATTTAATTAAAGTTGAAGGGGAGAACGTTTATTATCAAGTTTAAAAGGAAGTAGTTTATGAAAGTAATTTGTCCTCAATGTGGTAAGGTAATTGATACTAATTTAAATAAAGATACAGTTTTTTGTTCAGAATGTGGTAGTAATTTTTCTTTTGAGCAGGGGAAGAAGCTTTTTGATCGCCAATTTGGTCAGATTTCAAAAGCAGCTTTTGTTTACTTAAATCAAAAAGGTGATTATGACAAAGCTATTGAACTTTTTAATGAGTGTTTAGAAATTAAAAATGATGATTTGTCTTCAATTATCGGAATTGCTTTAGCGACTTTATATCGACAAGACTTTCTAAATTTAAATTTTGATAAGATTATTCCTTTAATTGATCAATACGAAATTTATTTAAACGAAGAAAACACCTTTCTTTTCTTATCTTTTATGGAAGATGTTATTAAAGAAACTAAAAGATATTTAATTGAAGCCAATGAAAGACTTTTCAAAGATGGAAAATGTATTTCGCGCATTTATTTAAATAATTATGAACAAAGTTTAAAAGATATTATTACTTTAATTAATTATTTTAGAGATGCAATTACTATATGCAGTGAAGAGGAAAAGAATATTTTCTATCAAGATCATAATATGGACGATGAATTAAATGCATTAGAAGGTAAAATAAAATCACTTCAAGAAATTCATCATGAAGTTTTAGAGAATGAAGAAAGTTTAGATGATAATAGAATTATTGTTGTTAACACTAAAGGTTTAAAAACATATCGCTACGCTATGGGTTTTGAAATAGTGATGGCTATTATTATGATTGTTTTCTTGTTATTAGGAGTTTTCTTAAAAAATAACCTTTTCTATTATTTAATTTTGATACCACTAGGACTTGGTGCAATTGGCTATTTAATATATTATTTTGTTTTTCTTAGAAATAAATAAGCTGCAAATCTTAAATATATTTTTCATTTTTCAAGAAATTTAATAATGCAATAGAAGCTCTATATCGATGCGAGATGTGATTTTTTTCGCTTGGAGAAATAGCAGCAATAGAAACTTTGTATCCTTCTGGAATAAATATTGGATCGTATCCAAAACCACCATTTCCATTAGCTTCTTTAGCAATTGTTCCATTAACAACACCTTCAAAATCGTGTCTAGAATTAGGAGTTAAATTTAATAGAACGAAGTGAGCAGTGAAGTGAGCTTTTGAACCAGCACATTTTTCAATTAGCATTTGATTTGTTGCTTCTTGGCCACCGTGTTCTACAGCATATCGATGTGAGTAAATCCCAGGTACATGTTCGCCTAAAGCATCAATTTCAATACCTGAATCATCACTTAAAACTGGAAGATTTGTGAATTTAGCAACTTCATTTGCTTTAATGAAGGCATTTTCAGCATAATTTTTCCCGTTTTCATCTGGGTTAACATTAATTTCTAATTCTTTTAAGGAATATAATTCAACAGCATAATCTTTAAAGATATCTTTTAGTTCACCCATTTTATGATCATTGTTAGTAGCAACACAAATTTTTAAAACCTTTTCCATAATCAACCTCTATTTTTCCAGAGATTATTCTACAATAAGAAGTATTATTTATGTATTAGAAAATTGCAGTGTTCTTAAATTTGAGACATTTAGAGAATTTGTAAAAATTAGTATAAACATTTATTTAGTTAATTCTTTAGAATGAAGAGTGAGCTTTTAGTGAAATCAGTTTAAAAAGATCCGCTGTATGAATTTCTTGGTTTTCGCTCAAGAACAATTTCTTGGTTTTCGCTCAAGAAAATATTTGATTATTAATACCTTGTATAATATAATAATCAAGCGCGCAGGTGTAGTTTAATGGTAGAGCATCAGCCTTCCAAGCTGATTACGCGGGTTCGATTCCCGTCACCTGCTCCAAACACGATAACTATCGCATTATTTAACTCTTGAGAAGCAAATTGAAAAAGAGGTTGATAAAGCGAAAAGATACATTTAAGATAGCAGGCCGAAGTTGGCCTTTTCTTTTTGCATAAATTTTGGTAGGTGTTGCCGGAATCGAACCAACGAATTTTGATTTTTTAATATCGCATAAAGAGATGTTAAACCTTTCCTTATCCAACGAAGGGTTTTCAAATGTCTGTTTCATATGGTGGAGCAATATATACATCAAAACTATTTAGTATCATTCAAACAGCAAGAGCTAATAATTTAGATACATATCAATATTTAAATTTCTTATTAGAAAATATCAAAAATAAAGAGATTAACATTGAATCATTTTGGCCTTATTCAAACGAAATAAGAAAGAAATTTTCCAATAAACTATGTGAGAGTTGAAGTAGGCAAAATAGCGAACTTTCACGGACTTTGATAATCAAACTCTTTATAGAGGACTTTTAATTTTTCCCATTTGTAAAACAATAAGTTTAAGCAATTCAGAAAAAAGTAAAAATTATTAATAAGATAACAAGAGAAAAAACTGCATTTATTAAATAAAAACTCACAAAACTTAGGTATTTTTGCGAGTTTATGAATTTATTGGTTTACTCTTTAAATGAGTTTTTAGCAAAGAGCTCAATCATTGCTTTTCTAAGTTCTCTTTCTTCCTCTTGATGTTCAAGTCTAGATAGTTCAGTTTTTAATTTTCTTTCGGCTTCTTCTTGTAATTTACGTGTTTTTTCAACATCAATATTTTCAACGGCGATAATGCTATTTAAAACAAGAACGGCAGTGTTGGTACTTTCTATAAAATGAATTGCACCTCCACCAACTGCATAGTGTTTTTCTTTTTGATTATTAGCAACTGTTAAAACGGAAATTTCAATGTTAGCCAAATATTCTACGTGATTAGGAAGGATTGTAACTTCGCCTTCGCTTGTTAAAACTGTAAGGCTATCGATTTCCTTTTCTTCATATATTTTTTCAGGTGTAACTATTTTTAAATGGAATTTTTTGTCCATATTATTTTTGATTTTCTGAAAGCATTTTTGCTTTTTCTACGGCATCGTCAAAAGTACCAACATATAAGAAAGCAGCTTCTGGTAAATTGTCACCTTCACCATTTAAAATTCTTTCAAAAGAAGAAATTGTATCTGGAAGTTTTACGTACTTTCCTTTTGTGCCTAAAAATTGCTCAGCGACAAAGAAAGGTTGGGATAAGAAATTTCTAATTTTTCTAGCTCTATCAACAACGAGTTTATCTTGATCTGACAATTCATCAACACCTAAAATAGCGATGATATCTTGCAAATCTTTATATCTTTGTAAGATTTCTTGGATTTGACGAGCAACTCTATAATGTCTTTTTCCAATAATATTAGGATCTAAAATATTACTATTACTTGCTAAAGGATCTACAGCTGGATAAATACCTAAAGCAGCAGTGTTTCTATCAAGAACGGTACGAGCATCTAAGTGAGCGAATGTTGTAGCAGGAGCAGGGTCTGTTAAATCATCAGCTGGAACATAAACGGCTTGAATAGAAGTGATTGAACCATCACGAGTAGAAGCAATTCTTTCTTGAAGTTGACCCATTTCAGTAGCAAGAGTAGGTTGATAACCCACGGCGGAAGGCATACGCCCCAGCAATGCCGAGACTTCCGAACCCGCTTGCGTGAAACGGAAGATATTGTCAATAAAGAACAAAATATCGCGTTTTTCACCTTCACTTCCGGCATCACGGAAAGATTCCGCAACCGTCAGTCCGGACAATGCCACAGAGGCACGTGCACCCGGAGGCTCGTTCATCTGGCCGAATATCAGAGATACCTGCGACTTTTCCAATTCGTTATAATCAACTTTGGAAAGGTCCCAATCCCCTTTCTCCATACTTTCTTTGAATGCTTCGCCATAGCGAATAACACCCCACTCAATCATTTCACGAAGCAAGTCGTTACCTTCACGGGTACGTTCACCTACTCCGGCAAATACAGAGAATCCATTATGTTTCTTGGCAATGTTATTGATAAGTTCCTGAATCAATACGGTTTTTCCGACTCCCGCACCACCGAACAGACCGATCTTACCACCTTTGGCATACGGTTCGAGCAAGTCGATCACCTTGATACCCGTAAAGAGTACCTCCTGCACGGTAGTCAAATCTTCGAATTTGGGAGGATCGCGGTGAATGGAATATGCACCTTTCCGGTCGAGTTCCTTCATACCGTCAATAGAATCACCGACCACATTCATCAGTCGCCCTTTAATTTGTTCACCAATCGGCATTGTTATCGGACCTCCGGTAGGGCGCACTTTCATGCCTCTCTGAAGTCCGTCGGTACTATCCATAGCCACGGTGCGAACCGTATTTTCACCAATGTGTTGCTGTACTTCTACAATCAGTATTTTGCCGTTTGGCCTTTTTATCTCCAGTGCATCATGTATACTTGGTAACATCACTTCTGCATCTGTACCTTCAAAGTACACATCGACCACAGGGCCGATCACCTGGGATATATGTCCGATAATCTGTGACATAAGCAATCTTTTTTATATTATTCTTTTTCTTTCCTATTGAATCTTAAATAGTATGACAAGGAACGAATGCTTCGCGCTTTATCTGTTTTTACTATTATAATAACAGCTAAGTTCCACTTTTGTTCATCTATATTTTATTTCTGATAAACTATCACCTAAAGAAATAGTTATATAAACAACTGCGCAAATGTAGAAACAAATCCGTGAGATTGTTCTTTCTTTTTTAAAATTTGTCGTTCGATAACACTTGTTAGGCCAATAAAGACTACAAATAGACCAAAATAGAGTTTATAATATTACAAATAGTCAGCAAAAAGTTTCTGTTACTTATAAAATAGCAACTGTATATGTTTGATTCTAATAAGTTTTCAGACTCATTGTTTATAATCAGAACATTAGCAAAAAAACAAAATAGTAGCACCGGCAACTAGTTTTGTGTTCGGACACATCCGAAGATACCTACCGATTTAAAAATAAAAACTCCAACTCGCCGGAATTTATAAATCCGGTGAGTTGGAGCTTTTATATTAAATATCGATCGGATATTTAATATACTTCCACCTTTTCAGCTATTCTCTTTGCCTTATCGCGCAAAGCGTCCAGATCGGAGTCGAGCGGAGCATAACACAGTACCACTCCCATACGACGGTTGACGCGGGTAAACGGCTTACCGAATATACGCAGGTAAGTATCTTCCTCTTTAGTGACTTCCTCCATTCCGCGGTATTGAGGACGTTCTTGGCTGGCTATCGGAGAAAGGATAACGGCACTCGCTCCTATCCTCTCTTGCTTAATGCCCGGAATAGGAAGTCCAAGCACAGCACGCAAATGAAGTTCGAACTCATTCAAATTCTGCGTTCCTGCCAATGTCACCATAC
>UQFQ01000006.1 GCA_900540395.1 uncultured Mollicutes bacterium
GCATAGTGTAACCACCATTTTGTAAGACTACTGGGGAACCGTTTTTGTTATCTTGAACTATTTCTGCCCCTTCTCTTTTTAATTCATCCATATCAAGCCTCCTAGTAGATTAGCTCATATTCATCAACAATTAGTTGAACGCTTTTAATATTTCTAAAAGTATTTAAACTAATGTATCCGAAAACGTCGATAAAAGAAGCTTCTAATATTTCTCTATCAAAGTTAAATATTAAAATACTTGTCTCTTCATTTACTCTATAAAGTATATGTTTATTATAAATGAAATTTTTTAAATCATTGATATTAAGCCTACTAATTTTAAATCTTGGCTTAATATGTCCTTCTCCAAATGGCGCAAATTGTCGATAAATATCATAATTTTTTAAATTTAATTCGTTTAAGGCGATTTCGATGTAATTTTTATCTTCTTTAAAAGAAATATCTTTAGTCTCCTTTTCTAAAACGTTTTTAAGATCTAAATATTTATCTTTTAAAATTGAAAAACCACCCGCATTTTCATGCCCACCATAAGCCAAAAACAAATCTGCATTACTTGCCATAAATTTAGCTATATCAAATCCTTTTTTAGAACGAGCACTACCTTTATAAATGTTTTTATCGCTTTCGCTTTTTGAGAGAACAAAAGTAACTTTGTTATATCTATTTAAAAGTTTATTAGCGATTAATCCTCCAATACCTTCATTCTCTTTATTGATATAAATTAAAGCGTTAGAATTGTTGTTTTCTTCATTAAGATTAACGGAGTTGACTAACTCTTTTCTTCGTTCATTAATCGAATTAATCCAAGAAGATAATTTTAAAATTGTTTCTCTGTCTTTCGAGATAAAATACTTCACAATATTAAAACGAGAATTATCATTTAATAATCTACAAATAGCATTTATCTTAGGGACAACTTGCATATTCAGATCATCTTCATTTATCTCTTTATTTTGATCACTTAGCAAAGTAAAAATTTCTTCGTAATGATTTTTGTTAATTAAATTTAACGCTTCTTTGACTATTAAGCGATTATAAGACAATAAAGGCATAGAGTCACTTAAAGTCGATAAAGCACATAGTGAAAATAAATAATTATCAAAACGATTCAAATAAAATAAAGAAAAATAAAAAGAAACTACTCCAGCACTAATATTGTATTTACCAAAATGATCATATTCTGGATGCATTATATATTTAGCGTTTGGAATTGTAGGTCCTAATTTATGGTGATCTAAAACAATCACCTCTATACCTAATGAACTAGCGTAATCTATAGTTTCATTTAATGTAATCCCATTATCAACACAAATTATTACTTGATAACCAAGTTTATAAAAACGATCTACATTGCCTTTTGTTAAGCCATAACCATCAAACTCTCTACTAGGAATGTAATATCCAGGTTTATAATTATCAGTTGATAAAGCTAGCATTAAAATTGAGGTGGACATAATCCCATCACAATCATAATCGCCATAAATTAAAATTTTCTTATTAGACAAAATAGCTTCTCTAATATAAGAAGCTATTTTTGAACCATCTTTAAAGATTTCTTTTTGAGGAAGATCATTTAAAGTTTTTTCATTTTCTTCAATTAATGTATCGTAATCTAAATTATAAAATTCTAATAATTTTTCTAAAAATAAATTAATCATACCTAAGAACTTTCTTAATCGTTAATATCGATAAAGATAGCTTCTTGAGGTCCATCATCAAAGTCAACTTTTTTGCCTTTTTTACTTGCTCTAGCTTTAATTCTGTTTTCAGAAAATCTATCACCGATTTTATCAAAGACTTTTGTAAAGGCAATTTGAATTGGAAGTTCCATTGCTTTGATAAAGATAATAATAAGGAATAGGCCAACTAAAATGAATAATAAAGTGTTACGATCAAAGGCTGGGGTGAAGAAGAACGAAAGGACAATGAAAGCAACAAACATAGCATTAACTACAATGTAATTGTAAATTGAATTTCCAGCATAATCATATCTTTCTTCTCTTGCACCAAGTTCTTTAAGTTCATGTTTATTTTCAAGGAAAGTTAATCTTTCATTAACGAAGAATACATCAAAAATTAAATAAGTAACTAAAGATAGTAACAACAAACCTAATGATATTTCACTTGGGAATGGTCCTCTAATAAGTGAGAAAATACCAACGATTGAAACAAGACTTGCACTTCCAATTAAAAGTCCAGTTAAAGCTTTTGATGGACCAAATCTTAACAAGAAATATAGAAAGATTCCTGCAACTGCAATTGCTGTAGCGATTGAAGACCACATATTGATTAAATCATCATTGTAATCATAAGAATGGCTTACAGTAATTGTGTAGTTAGCATCAATGTTTGATTGAATTGCGGCTGTAATTGTATCTGTTAAACTACCTTCTTGATTGACTTGACCATTATAAAAATAATAGGTTTCTTGGTTTACATTTTCGACATCAATAACTTCGCCTAAATCAACAACAAAGTAATATTCTCTATTAGTAACTGGAGTTGTTTCACCACTAACATATTCATAATAGAATGAGTTAACGTCTAGTGAATCTCCAAATACTTGGTTTTCATGTGCGCTATCAGAGTAAATCTCTCCAAAAGCATTTTGAATTCCGATTTCAACATTATCGGTATTAAAATTATCGTTTGCGTTTCTAACAAGTCTATAAACAACCACTTTTGAATTAGCTTCATTGCTTGGAGAATTATAAACATTTCCATTTAAAACTTGGAATGTAGTAATTCCAACAATGCTAGCAACTAAAAGTAAACCAGCAATAATACTTGTAACTTTAAAGGTTCTGTTTGAACTTCTTCTTTTGAATGCATCAAAATAAGTTGGTTTTTCGCCTTTTGACAAATCAGGAATAAGTTTTCTTTCAACACCAAATAATTTAATGTGGTTTTGAGCAACTTGAGAATTATATAATAACCAGCTAACTGCTCTAAAGACAATTCCGATGGTAATAATGCTCATTAATACTCCAATTAATAAAACTCCACCAAATGATGAAACATAAGAATTAGGAATCAGATAGGTTACAAGACCAATAATTGCTCCAACAACAGTAAAATCTAATAAATTAAATAAAGTCTTCTTGTTTGCATCTTGATATGCTTTTTTAAGATTCTTACCAAGATAAATATCTTCTTTTGTACGATGTAGCCAAATAGTTACACCTAAAATTGATAATGCAGCAACTGCAAATAAGCCTAAAATCGTACCAATATTGAATTCGTTTCCTAAGAAATTGAATAAATATAAAGAACCAACAACATTTGCTCCACTTACAATTAAGCCTAATAAGCCAGGAAGACCATAATTTAATAAGACAAATAAAGAAACAATAACAACTGCAATAATTGTACAAATCAAAACAGTTGAGAATTGTACCATTCCTGCTCTTTTAATGTATTCAATAAATGGTGAAACAATATTTTCATTATTATCAACTTGTGATTGATTAATTAAAGTAACATCATATTTCAAATCAGTTGAATTAAACTTGCCGGCAAGTAAAGTTGCTTTTTTGTAAGCCAATCTTTCATCTGCTTCGACAGTATTATAAGTTTGATAACTTGTTGTTACATCTAAGCCAGTATCTCCATTAATTGCTCCTAAATTATAATTAGAGAAATAAATATATTCATAAGTTTGAGCAGCTTGATCATCTTCACTTAAAGAAGAATCATAATCCCAAATAAAGCTTGATGGATTAGTTGTGTCAAAATAAGTTATGACATAATCGTGGAAGTTAGAATCAGTAATATTTCCGTTTTCGTTATCTAATAAAGATTGTAAGTTTAAACCATTTAACCAGTTATTGACAACAAAGATTGCATTTTTAGGATCGGTTTTAGTTGCAGTATCTTCAGATCCGCCTTCGCTTGTTCCGGTATCTGTTGTTGTATTTGATTTTAAAACACCATTTTTATTGAAAAAATTGTGTGCTTCTGAAACTGTTCCAGTATCTCCAGTTGAACCAGAATCACTTCCGGTATCACCACTAGAACCTGTATCTGTTCCAGAACCAGTATCAGCATTATCAGATCCACTTTCATCATTGGATGAGGTAATACCATCTAACATAGTTTTAAATTGATCTGGATTTGCAAGTTGAACAACCACATAAGGATAATTGTCACGATATTGAACACTTGCACTGCCTTCAACGAAAAGTTGGTTACTTGCAGTTGAGGTATTATCGTTATAAACATCTTCTGCCGAAAAACCTAAGTTATATTCTTCGTCAGCGTTTTTAAACATAAAAGAATTAGAAAAGGTTAAATAAGATAAAATATCATCATAAGTTTGATTAGTATCTTTAAAAGTTAATGAAAAAGTATTGTCTGAATAGCTCTCAAGTTCATAACTTGAAATACCAGCTACAGAAAGCCTATCTTTAAATGTATCAGTTACTTCTTCAAGAGGTGTTTCACCTGTCTCATCAAAATCCAAATCACCATTATTAGTTCCATCAGAAAAATCAGCTGATGTTCTTCTTGGAGAAATCTTGAAAACAAAGCGATTTGAAGTTGAGAAATCACCATCACCATTAACAGAAAGAATAGAAGGAACAACTGCTACTAATACTCCCGTAAGCATGGCGGCTGAAATTGATAAATATCCGATTAATCTTTTCATAATATACCTCGTATTTATAAATTACATTTATAAATGTACTTGATAATATTACTACATAACCCCATAAAACACAAAAACATTTTTCAATTAAAAACAAATGCAAAATTTCATAATTTTTATGGATTTTAGCGAATGTATTTAAAATAAAATTCTTGACCTTTTTTAGTCAGCATTCGACCTCTTCGAGTTCTAGCTACTAGTCCAATAGTCACTAAGTATGGCTCGTAATTTTCTTTGAGATTAACTACGTTTTCATTAAGCACGCTAGCAAGCGATTCAAGACTAACAGGTTCGCTTTGAAAAACCTCATAAAGGGTCTTAATAATCTTTTGATCAAACATTGTAAGGCCATATTCATCAATCTTGATAAAAGAGAAAAAATCTTTTAATAACTTGAGATTTGCAGACTTTTTGTCTAAATACAAACAATAATCAGATAATCTTTTTAAAAGATTATTTAGTATTCGAGGATTATTTTTTACTCTTTTAACAAAAAATAAAGGCGCTTCTTCGTCTTCAAAATTCACATTAAATTTTACTGCATTACATAGCAAAATATGTTTTAAATCGTTTTCATTATATGGCTCAAAATGAAACTTAATAGCAAATCGATCTCTTAAAGGAACTGATAAATATCCTTCTAAAGTTGTTGCTCCTATTAATGTAAATTTTGGTAATTTTATACTAATAACTTTAGTTTTTTCTTCACTTTTATAAGTTAAATTAATGATGTAATCATCCATGACTGAGTAAAGAATTTCTTCAAGTTTTTTATCTAAACGATGAATTTCATCTATAAAAAATATCTCATTTTCTTTGATCGAAGCTAAAATTTCAACCAAATCTTGTATAGTTGCAATCATTGGTGCATTAATAACTCGAATTTTAGTGTTCATCTCAGTCGATAAAACGTAAGCTAAACTAGTTTTCCCCATACCACTAGGACCAATTAGCAAAATATGATCAAGACAGGTCTTCTGCTTCTTTGCACTATAAATATAAACTTTAAGCTCGTTTACAATTTGACTTTGGCCAAAATAATCCTCAAAAGATTTTGGTCTAGTAATTGATAAAAGTTCACTATTCATTTTTCAACCTCAGAATTGCTTCTTTCATTGCTTCACTATTTTCTAATCCATCAGGCAAAGCATCTAAAACGGCTAAGACTTTTTGAGGAGAATAATTTAAATTGACTAAAGCATTGAACACATCATGATATTTATAATTTAAACCTTGAATGTTAATTACTTTATTTTTAAGTTCATAATAAATTCGATCAGCCTTTGAACCAATACTACTTATTTTCTGCAAAGCGCTTAAATCCTTGTTTCTTATAAGTGAAACTAAACCAACACTTGATAATTTACGGATAATATTAAGAGCAGTTTTTGGGCCTATTCCACTTATTTTTATAAGTTCAGTAAAAACAAATTTATCAAGTTTATTTAAAAAGCCATACAAAGAAATACTTTCTTCGTTATGAAAAATGTATGTAAATACAGTGTAAATATTTTCAATAACAAAAGAATCGCTATTTAAAACGTTAATTTCAAAGGAAATTCCTAAATCAGTTAGTAAAGAAATTTGTTGGTTTTTAATATCAACAACTTTCCCTTTTATATAATCAAACAAATTAATTTATATGGAATTATTCGTAATATTCAAATTCAAAATCAGCAATCTTGACAGTATCACCGGTTCTAGCTCCGATTTCATGTAGCTTTTCGTCAACGCCAATTTTATTTAAATATGTTAAAAGTCTAAGCATTCCTTCATCAGTTGAAATGTTAATTAAGTTATAAGTTCTAATTACTCTATCACCAATTATTTCGTAATAGCCTTCTTTGCGCTTAACGATATCAAAAATATCTTCCTCATCATTAAGATTAAAGACTTCTTCTTTATCTTCTTCTTTATAGACTGGCCAGATTGGAGCATCTTTTAAAAGCTCAACACATTTATACAAAACTTTATCAAGATTTTCTTCACTAATGCATGAAACAGGAATAACAGGTTTATTGAGTTTTGATTCAAACTCTTTCAACTTTTCTTCACTACCTTCTTCATCCATTTTTGAAGCAACAACAATTTCTGGACGATCTAAAAGATGCATACCATAATTATTAAGTTCATCTTTGATATCTAAATAATCTTGGTAAGGATCTTCTCTTGACATATCAACCATATGAACTAAAACACGACATCTCTCAATATGACGTAAAAACATTAAACCAAGACCTTTACCCAAGTGAGCACCTTTTATTAAACCAGGCATATCAGCAATAACAAAACTATCCTCACCAATTTTAGCAACACCTAAATTAGGAACAATAGTTGTAAAAGCGTAATCGCCAATTTCGGCTTTACAATTAGTAACACAGCTTATAAAAGTGCTTTTACCAGCATTTGGAAGACCAATAACGCCTACATCAGCAAGAAGTTTTAATTCTAAAATTAATCTTTTCTTTTCTCCTGGTAACCCATTTTCTGTAATTTTTGGACATCTATTACGTGAACTCTTAAAGGCAGAGTTGCCTCTACCGCCTCTTCCACCTTTACAAATAAGGTAAGTTTCGCCGACTTCTTTTAAATCGCATATAAATTGGTGATTTTCTTCTAAAAAGACAACCGTGCCAACAGGTAAATCAATATAAATGTCTTCGGCTGCATGTCCATATTGATTTTTAATATCGCCATTTTCACCATCAAGAGCGATAAATGTTCTTGAATGTCGATAATTTACAAGAGTGGTTGTTGTTTTTGAGCATCTTAAATAAACGGAACCGCCTCTTCCGCCATTTCCACCAGCTGGTCCACCTTTTGGGACGCCTCTTTCACGACGAAAAGCAATGCGTCCATTACCGCCTTTTCCACTTCTTACTTCAATAATCGCTCTATCAATAAACATAAAATTGTCCCTTTAAAAGAAAATCACCTGTTAAGAAACAGATGATTTCATTTTCATAATTAAGCAGCTACTTCGTAGACGCTAACACGTTTTCTATTTTTGCCAACTCTTTCGTATTTAACAATACCAGCTTTTGTAGCAAAAATTGTATCATCACTACCCTTTTTAGTGTTAACACCAGGATAGATTCTTGTACCACGTTGTCTATAAATAATCATGCCTGCTTTACAAAATTGACCATCGCTTCTTTTTGCGCCGAGTCTTCTACCAGCAGAATCTCTACCGTTTTTAGTACTACCGACACCTTTATGGGATGCGAATAATTGTAAATCAAGTTTAAAACTTAAATACATAAACATCTTCCTTTCTACATTTTCTTAGAAATTGAGATATAAGATTTATAAGATTCTTCTATAGTCATAAGCTGGATCAAGATAGTTCTCATAACAATCTCATCGTTTTTATTCAAATTATCCTTTGTATCGATAATTAATTTACCACTTTCAATGATAATTTGATAATTTTGATGATTTGTTAAGGCGTTACATCCGCCAACCAATATTGCACTAACTGCGCTGCAGACAATGTCTTTACCTTTTTCAGCAAATAAAGCATGTCCAATAGCTTCAATTTTAACAACCTTATCGTCTTTTTCTAAAAAAGTGATTTTAATCATTTACTTTGAATTAATACTTGTAATAGTTAAGCAAGTATATGGTTGTCTATGTCCAATATGTTTATGATAAGTAGTTTTTGCTTTGTACTTATAAACATGGATCTTTTTGCCTAAACCTTGCTTTTCAACTTTTGCAACAACTGAAGCACCTTTAATTGTTGGGTTACCAGTTACAACATTTTTGTCACTAATTAAAAGTACATCAGTGAATGTGTAATCAGTGCCGGCTTCTACATTGAGTTTTTCAACATAGATTTTTTGTCCAACCTCAACTTTAAGTTGCTTACCGCCAGTTAAAATTATAGCGTACATCTAATATGCCTCCGATTTTTAAAATAATTACTCGCTTTTAAGGTAATTCGTGAGAATTTTAGGGACCTTTTCAATGCGGTTGTACCAAAAATGGGGTTACAACGCTAATTATTATACATTTTATTCGTTAATAATCAAGTAAAAGATTTAAGGAAGATGTTTCACCTATTTCCACTGGAATTTATACCCGCCAGGGAGTTGAATTAGTCCATCCTCAGTGTAGAAAAGTTTATAAATTGCAACTGCAACAACAGCTATGGCCATAACCGCCATAACAGCCGATAAAGTAATCGCTTCTCCACAACGAATGGAACTTAATTCATTTTTAGATAAAGGAATCTTGTTTTCCATATTTAAAAACCTCCTTTCACTAATATAAAGGAGGTTATTTCATTTTTTTTTAAAAAAAACTTTTATAAATTTTCTAATTTCTTTTTTATTTCGCTATATTGAGTTTTATATTGCTCATATTTTGCTTTTTCTAAGTCAACTTTTTGCTTTGGAGCTTTGCTAATAAATTTTTCATTATTCAACATTGCTTCACTACGTTTAAGTTCACTTTCAACTTTTTCTAAATCTTTATTTAACTTAGCTTTAAGTTCGTCTTTATTCACGCTATCTTCGATAAATAATGTTAAATCAGGTAAGACAATACTGCTAACACCTTGTTTATCTTCTTTAATAAGACTTAAAGATTTAGCAAATGAATAACGAGCAAGATATTTACTTAAAGGAGTAAAGTCGAAATTAGATTTTAATGAAATGTCTAAAGCTTCATTTGGTGCTAAAGAATTATTAACTTTGTATTGTCTAATAGCTTCAATTGCACTCTTTAATGCCTCAACTTTTTTAATCGATGAAGCAAAAACTAAATCCTTTTTATATTCAGGGTAGTCTTCAAGCATAATTGATTCTTTATGAACAGGTAAATTTAGATAAATTTCTTCACTTATAAATGGTGAGAATGGATAAATCATCATTAAAATAGCTTTTAATGTATAAAGTAATGTGAAATATGTTCCATCTTTATAAGTGTTTTCGTCTTTTAATGTTACTTTACTCATTTCAAGATAGAATGAGCAATAATCATCATAGACGAAGTTATATAATAAGTTACTTGCAATACCATATTCATATGAATCCATTGCTTTAGTTATCTTTTTAACGACAGTTTCAAGTTTAGTAAGAATATATTTATCAACTAATGATAGTTTCTTTTTATCGATATCCTTAAGTTCATAGTTTTTATAATCTTCTGGAATATTCATTAAAATAAAACGAGCACTATTCCAGATTTTGTTTAAATAGTTATTTGCCGCTTTAACTTTTTCTTCGCTGAAACGCATATCTTGGCCAGGAGATGCTGTAGTCGCTAAGAAATATCTTAAGCTATCGACACCATATTCATTTATAACATCGATTGGATCAACACCATTTCCTAAAGATTTCGACATCTTTCTTCCTTGAGAATCACGAACAATACCATGAATAATTACGTCTTTAAATGGTGCTTTATCGGTAAAATGTAAACCTTGGAAGACCATTCTAGCAACCCAGAAGAAAATAATATCGTATCCTGTAACCATACAATCTAAAGGATAGTATCTCTTTAAATCACTGGTTTCATCAGGCCATCCTAATGTTTCAAATGGCCATAAAGCACTAGAGAACCAAGTGTCTAAAACATCTTCATCTTGGACCCAATTTTCCATATCAGTAGGTTTTTGGGCGGAAACTAGTATTTTATCAGTAGTTTTTGAGTAGTAAACTGGTATTCTGTGGCCCCACCATAATTGTCTAGAAATGCACCAATCATCACAGTTTGACATCCATTGTTTTAAGACTTTTTCAAAGCGTTTTGGGAAGAAATTGACTTTATCAGCACTACTTGCTTGGTTTTTTAAAACCCTATCAGCAAGAGGTTTCATCTTAATAAACCATTGCTTAGAAAGTATAGGTTCAACAACAGCATCACTTCTTTCTGAGTGACCAACTTGGTGTTTGATATGTTCAATTTTAATTAAATTACCTTCTTCTTCAATTTGTTTAACTAATAATTTACGGCATTCATTACGATTCATTCCAGAATATTTGCCGCACTCTTTTGTCATTGTTCCATCGGTGTTCATAATAACAGGAGCTTTAAAGCCATACTTTTTACCGATTATGAAGTCGTTAGGATCATGAGCTGGTGTACATTTCATTGCACCTGTTCCAAAAGAAATATCAACATATTCATCACCAATAACTGGTAAAGGATCGCCATTTGCTGGATTTATAACTGTTTTACCAATAATATCTTTATAACGTTTATCTTTTGGATTAACAACAACACAAACATCACCAAACATAGTTTCTGGACGTGTAGTTGCAATTGTTAAAAAACGGGTTTTATCATCGGTAAAAGGATATTTAAAATAGAAAAATTCCCCTTCGTCTTCTTTATAAATAATTTCGATATTACTTAAGGCAGTTTTCATAACAGGATCATAGTTAACAATCCTTTCACCACGATAAATAAGACCTTCATTATATAAATCGACAAAAACTTTATTTACCGCTTTAATACATCCTTCATCAAGGGTAAATCTTTCACGAGAATAATCGACCATTATGCCCATTTTAGCCCATTGTTCATGAATAATGTGGCTATACGAATCTTTCCAAGCATAGCATTCCTTTAAAAAGGCTTCTCGACCAATCTTAAAACGATTAGTTCCTTCTGCGTTAAGTTTTGCATCGACTTTTGCTTGAGTGGCAATCCCCGCATGATCAACCCCTGGAAGATATAAAACATCAAAGCCTTTTGCTTTTTTATAACGACAAGTTATATCTTGAATAGTATTATCAATAGAATGCCCGATATGGAGTTTTCCAGTAACATTTGGAGGAGGAATGACCATTGAAAAACGAACTTTTGAAGTATCTCCAGCTCTAAAATAGCCTTTTGATTTCCAATTTTCGTATTTACCTTCTTCAGTTTTTTTAAAGTCATACTTTTTATCAAGTGCCATATTAATTTGCCTCCCTTACAACTCCTTCAATCATTTCTTTTAATCTTAAAATACTCTTCTTATCGTTTATTGAAACTAACAAAGGAGGATATTTTTCAGGTTCAAAGTTAAGTTTATTTTTTAAATTTTTATAAATTTTTGATCTCATAGACATATTTAATTTATCGCATTTGGTCATGCAAATTACAAAGCGATATTTATATGAAAGCAAAAAATTATAAAAATCTAAATCATCATCCGTTGGTTCATGTCTTGAATCAAGTAAAAATACAACAAGTTTTAAACTTTTATTGTCTTTAAAGTAACCTTCAATCATCTTTCCATAAAAAGCATAATCAAGGTCTTTTTTGGTTGAAAAGCCATATCCTGGACAATCGACCAAATAAAAATAATCTTCAACGGAATAATAATTTAAAACACGTGTATGGCCTGGTTTTGAACTTGTATAGGCTAGTTTTTTGGAGTTTGTTAACGCATTTATTAAACTAGACTTACCAACATTTGATTTTCCAACAAAAAGCACTGAGGAGTTATACTCCCCAGGTGCTTCTTTTACATCTACAATGCTTTTAATAAATTTGGCTTTATTAAAATAATAGTTTTCCATCTTATTTGAAAATAACTTTCACAGCATCATCTACATTTTTCATATAGACAATTTTAAGTTTTTCTGTAATTTCTTTTGGAAGTTCGCTCACGTTATGCTTATTTCCATCTGGAATAATAATTTTTTTAATGCCACTTCTCATAGCAGCTAAAGATTTTTCCCTTAATCCACCAATTGGAAGAGCATTACCTCTTAAAGTAACTTCCCCAGTCATAGCGATATCACCACTTACAGGTTTTTTACTTAAAGCACTGATAATTGCACAAGTTATTGCAACTCCAGCACTAGGTCCATCTTTAGGAATAGCGCCTTCTGGAACGTGAACATGAATATCAATCTTATCAAAAATTTGAGGATCAATATCGTATTTTTCTGCATTAGCTTTAACATAGTCTAAAGCGATTTCACAACTTTCTTTCATGACGTCGCCCAATTTTCCTGTTAAAACTAATCTGCCTTTACCAGCAAAATAATTTACTTCTATTGCTAAAATATCTCCACCATAATCAGTATAAGCTAAACCAGTAACAACACCTACTTGTTTACCTTTTTCTTTACTTGTTGAATCAAATGGTTCAACACCAAGATATTTAATAACATCTTTAATAGTTATATTTACCTTAAAATCGGTGTTTAATCCTTCTTTTACTTTTTCAACAATTACTTTTCTAATGATACTAGCAATATTTCTTTCTAAATCTCTAACACCAGCTTCTCTAGTATAGCGATCGATAATGTAATAAATGCTTTCATCATCAAAAGTAATAGATCCTTCTTTTAATCCATTAGTATCAAGTTGTTTTTTGATTAAAAAATCAGTTGCAATATGAAGTTTATCAATTGCTGTGTAGCTAGGAACATGAATTAATTCTAATCTATCAAGTAATGGAGCAGGAATGTTTTCAATATTATTTGCTGTACAAATAAATAAAACATTACTTAAATCATAACTAATTTCAAGGTAGTTATCGGCAAATTCCTTGTTTTGCTCAGGATCTAATACCTCAAGGAGAGCACTACTTGGATCGCCTTTAAAAGAATCACGGCCCAACTTATCAATTTCATCAAGTAAGAAAACAGGATTATTAACTTTAACCTTTCTTAAAGAATTGATAATTCTACCAGGACGTGAGCCAACATAAGTTCTACGATGTCCTCTAATTTCTGCCTCATCACTAACGCCACCTAAAGAACATTTAATAAATTTTCTACCTAATGCTCTTGCAATTGAACGTGATAAAGAGGTTTTACCACAGCCTGGTGGCCCATAAAAACATAAAATAGGAGCTTTTAAATTACCCTTAAATTTCTTAACACAAAGATATTCGATAATTCTTTCCTTAACTTTGACAAGTCCATAATGATCTTCATCAAGAACTGCTTTAGCATGATCAATATCGTTATCATCCTCAGTTTGCTCAAACCATGGAATTGAAAAAACAATATCAATATAATCTTGAATTAAACTTGCTTCAAGAGAGCCTTGAGGCATCATTTCTTTGCGCTTTAATTCATCCTTAATTTTATTTTTGACTTCTTCTGGATATGGGTTATTTTCAAGTTTTTCTATCGTTGAGGTAGAGTCTTTGCTTGGATCTTCTCCAAGTTCTTTTTTAATAGCTCTAATTTTTTCACGTAAAAGATATTCTTTTTGTTGTTTATCAGTGTTTTGTTGAACTGTTTGCATGATTTTGCGATCAATATCATTAAGTTCACTCATTTCATTTAAAGCAACTAAAACTTTTAAAAGACGATCATTTACTGTGTTAGCCTCAAGCAAATCTTGCTTAGCTTTTGGAGCTACAGAAACACGATTTGCTAAGAAATAACTTAATTCAGTAGCATTGATTCCATGGGCTAATTGCTCATTTAGCCCTTGGCCATTGCCTCTGAAGAAATTTTCAAATCCATCACTTTGTATTTTCTTAATAATGTTAGTTATTAAACTGACTTCTTCTTTATTGTCTCCTAAAATATCAGGATACATTCTTGCTGTAGCATAAAAAGTATCATTGTCAAATCTGATAGAGTCAATTTGGACTCTATCAGTATGAACAAATTTAGCTCTTAAGCCAGTTTTTGTATTTTCAATATTAGATATTTGAGAAAGTACACCTATTGAATAAATATCTTCAAAAGATGAAATGTTTTCTTTTTCTAAATCTTTTTGAGATACAACAATACAATATGAGGAATGAGCTGTTGTTGAAACTCTAACTGCTCCAACTGAGAATTTACGTTCTACAGCTAAAGTGATTTGAGAGCCTGGATAGCCAACATATCCTCTTGTAATAACTAAAGGTAATTCAAATATTTCGCTATTGTTAAAATTCATTAATTTCGATTACCTCCTTTATGGTATTTAACTATTTATTTTCTTCGCTAACTTCTTTCTTTGCAGTTTTTGTTGTTTTTTTGGCTGTAGTTGAAGTTGTTTTCTTTGCTCTTGGTTTTTTAGCAGCTGGTTTTTCTTCTTTCTTGTCAGCTGGTTTTTCTTCTTTAACTTCTTCTACTTTTTTATCAGATTTTGTTTCTTGAATATTGTTAGCGCTAATAAATCTAACGATCTTGTTTTCGACTAAGGTAGAAATGACTCTTCCTTCATCGTTTTTATAAATATTTTTGATTTCATCAACTTTCATACCATAGTTGGTAGCAAGTTGATTGTAATAATCTTCGAGTTCTTGTCTAGAAACAACTAAATTTTCAACTTGTGCAATCTTTTGGAAAACAAGGTATTGTTCAAGTCTCTTTCTTGCTTCAACTTTGAAGTTTTCTTCTAACTTTTCGTCGCTTAAACCAGTGATTTCTTTATATTGTTCATAAGTTAAACCATTACTTGTAATTTGATTAATAGTATTTTCTTTCATGGCTTTAACTTCTTGATTGATTACATCTGCACCGATTTCAAATTTAGCATTTTCAATAATCTTAGCTAAAACTTTGTTGAATTGTTCTTGTCTAGCTTGGTTATCTAATCTATTTTGAACTTGTTTTGCTTGATAGGCTTTAAATTCTTCAACATTATTAACATCCTTAATGTTTAATGTAGAGACAAATTCATCATTAAGTTCTGGTCTTTGTTTGGTTTTAATTTCGTGAATCATACAAACAAATTTAGCTTCTTTGCCAGCGAGTTCTTTAACGTATTGTTCTGGGAAGGTGACGATAACGTCTTTTTTAGTTTCGCTAGTAACACCGATTAATTGATCTTCAAAACCAGGGATAAATTGATTTGAACCAAGGACTAATGAATAGTTGTTTGCACTTCCACCATCAAATTCTTTTCCATCGATATATCCTTTAAAATCGAAGACAACAGTATCGCCTTTTTCAGCAGCACCATCTTTAATAACAAGTTCAGCATTATCTTCTAAAACATGATCAATTTCTTCTTGAATTTCTTTTTCAGTGGCTGTTCTTTTTTCTAGAGGTACATTGATGTCTTTATATTGACCTAAAGTTACTTCTGGAGCAGTTGTAACTTCAAAAACAGCGGTAAATCCATCATCATTAAGTTCAGTAACATTAACTTTTGGTTGTGTATATGGTACTAATTTATGTTCACGAAGAGCAGAATTATATAATTCTGGTAATGCTTCATTAATTGCTTGATTTATTAATTCACTTGGATTAATTCTTTCTTTTGCAAGTTCAATAGGAGCTTTTCCTTGTCTAAAGCCTTTAATAGTAACTTTTTGGGCAAGTTTCTTTAAAGCTTTTTCTTGTGCTTCTTTCCAAGCTTCCTTTTCTACTTTTGCTTCAATTTCATATATTGAAGTATCTTTTTTTGTTAATTTTGTATTCATTGTTTTTCCTCCGCGTATACTGAAAAATTATACATTAATTTCTTTCTTATAGTAAAGTGAAATAACCTCTAAAAGAGCCTAAGGTCAAGAAAGTTTAAATATATATTTAAATTTCATTTTCTATATGGTTTAAATGCCACTGCCTGCAAGCATCAACAATCATTTTTTTGTAATAATTTATGTAACGTCGATTTGCCCCTTTTAGATAAAAATTGCTTGGACTTGCTTTCTTCATTCTATAAAAGTTTGTTGCGATCTCATAAATTGCATAGGCTAAGCTTGCAAGTTCTACTTTTGTAGTTAAATAGTTAGGAAAAAGCAAAGGCCTTACAGAACGATATAAATCAACTTGATAATCCATCATTCCTTCATCATGAGCTGTATAACATAAAGCAAATTCAAGTTCTGTTTCATAAGTCAAACGATATTCTTCTTTTTTAACTTTAAGTTCATTAGGAATACAGGCAAAATACTTACCATTTCTTGAGAAAAAATAAACGCTATCATCGTTAAATTCATAAAGAGATTCAAAAAGCAAAGCATAATTTAAATCAAATTCTCTTCTTGATTTAAGAATATCTTGAATTCTAGGCAAAACATACATTTTTTGCTCGTTTTTAGGAATATGAGTTTTCATAAATAGCAAAGACGTTAAAACGATATTAGGATCAGGATTTTGAAGTGCTGCGATGCAATTTGAAATATCAGGTACAAAAATTTTATTTTTATTCTTACTCTTAAAACTAGTAATATAACGCTCTAAGTCATATCGATTTCCTGGACTTAAAAACTCATACATCGAAATAAGTTGTAAATAATTTATAATCACTCGATATGAAAGTTTTAGGTGCTCCGCAATTAAAACAAAAAGTTTCACTGCTTCTTTAAAATTACCTGTTAATAAAGTTTTTTCGTTAATTCGGTATTCTCTATAAGCTGAATTATATTTTCCAAGAAAATCCAAACTTCTAATCTTTAAAAAGAGGGAATTAAAATCGCCAGAATCAATTTCTGCTTCAACAATATCTTGATATTGTTCTTTTTTGAATAATTCTAATAATTGGCTATTATCCATTCTAATTCAATTTCCTAACCTTTTCATAAAGTAGTTTAGCACTTTCTTTAGGAATTATTTGCTCTAATTCTTCAATTTTGGCATTTTTTAACTCACTAATTGAAGGAAAAGCCTTAATTAATTGCTCTTTTCGCTTTTCACCTATACCATCAACATCATCAAATACACTATTAAATACACTTTTATTTCTCTTTTTAATATGTGTTGTTATTGCGTATCGATGCACTTCATCTTGCATTCTTGTTAAAAGCAAAAATAGTTTCTTTTCATCATCAAGATAATATTCATTAAAATTTTCATCCATCAGAGCGCTTGTTCTATGTTTACTTGTTTTAACCAGACCAGCTATCGAAAAAGGTAAATTAAGCGCTTTTTTAACCTCTAATGCCGTTTCAATTTGCCCCTTGCCACCATCAACAATAATTAAATCAGGCATTTCACCATTTTCTTCTTTAACTCTTTTATAGCGTCTAGTTAATGTCTCTCTCATGGATGATAAATCATCTTTTTTGTTTACACCCTGAATATTAAACTTGCGGTATAACTTTTTATAAGGAATACCATTAATAAATACAACCATTGCCCCTATAGCGTTGGTTCCTTGTAAATGTGAATTATCAAATAATTCAATTCTAGTTGGAGTCTTTATGTGCAAAATATTGCCTAATTTATCAAGTAAATTCAAAACGTCGTCATCTAATTTAGCGGTTAAAAAATGTTCATCTAAAGCTTCTTTTGCGTTTATTTCACAAATATCTAAAACATCATGTAATTTGCCTTTTGTTGGTGCAAACACATTTGCATTTTCAAAATAATTCATCAAATTATCTTTGATTTCTTCATTAGAAACTATCACTTCATTTGGAATAGCGTTAATTGAATAATATTGATAAATTATTTCACTCACGAATTCATTAATTTCGCCAATGAGTTCATAGCAAAAACTTCTTTTTGAAAGCAAAATACCTTCTCTATATGAAAATAAAGCAATAGCAATATAGTTTTCTCTTGTATGAAAAGAGAAAAAATCACGATTTATCTTATCCTTAAATTCAACATTTTGTTTTTCGGTAATGTGATTTATTGAATCAAGCATTTTTTTGTATTCTTGAGCACGCTCAAACTCTAAATTTTCACTATGCTTTCTGATTTTTTCCTTAAGATCTTTAACCAAATCTTGATTCTTTCCTTTTAAAAAATCGGCAATATTATCAACAATTTCTTCATATTTTTCTTTACTAACTGGTTTAACGCAAGGAGCTAAGCATTGACCAATATGGTAATAAAGACAAGGCGATTTTGGAACATTATGGCACTTACGTAATGGAAAAAGTTTATTGATAAGATCTATTACTTCAAATGCAGCACTACTATTAGGATATGGTCCGAAATATAGGCATTTTTTGTCTTTAACGTTTCTTGATAAACTAACATATGGATTTTCGACATTTTTATGAATCGCAATATATGGATAATGCTTATCATCCATTAAAAGTATGTTATATCGAGGATGGTTTTTTTGAATAAGATTCATTTCAAGAATCAAAGCTTCTTTTTCACTTTTAGTAATTATCGTCTCGAAATGATCAACATGCGATACCATTGCTGCTGTTTTTCCTGAATGCATACGCAAAAAATATTGAGAAACTCTCTTTTTTAAGTTTTTTGCTTTGCCAATATAGATGATTTCATCATCAGCATTGTGCATTAAATAGCACCCAGGATGATCTGGCAATAATTCAATCTGTTTTTTTAAAATATCATTCATCATTTTAAACTAACAATAGTTGAACCACTTCCTCCATCAAGTTCGCTTCCAATACGATATTTATCGACATTTTTTCTTCTTTTTAAGAAAGAATGAATGCCTTCTCTAAGCTTCCCGCTTCCATAACCATGGATAATTTTGACTTCTTTTAATCCTTTTAAAACACAATCATCAAGATATTTATCAAGAGCGATTAAAGCATCATCTACACGATAACCAATCAAGTTTAAAGAAGATAAGACTTGTTTTTGCCCGAGGATATATTTATCTGCATTTATCGCTGGTTTTATTGCTTCTTTAGGTGCTTCAATCAACTCACATTGATCTTTAGTAGCATTTAAGGTAAAACCATCACTTGTTAAAATACGCAATTTATTACCATTTTCAGAAGCAACTTTACCACTTATATTAAGTGATTTAATTGTTACATAATTCCCAACAGTAATGTTTTCATTTTTCTGTTTCTTTACGTTAATTTTATCGAGCTTCTCTTCAGCTTTTTTAATGTCTTTATCTTTTAAGAAAGCATTATAAATATTATTAATTTCGTTATATTTGTCGTTTAAGAAAATATCAAATTTATCGATTTTTTGATTCTTTAATTTATTTTCTTTATCCCTTATTTCTTTTTCTCGACGTGCTAAATCATCCTTTAATTTCGCAAGGCTTTCTTGCCTTTGTTTTAATTTCTCATCTTTTGTAGCGAGATATCTTTCTTTTTCATCTAATACGTGCAATTTTTTATCATCTTCACTTGCAAATGAGTTGTCGTAAATTTTCTTAGCGTCAGCTATTAACTCACCAGGTAATCCGAATTTTTTGCCGATTAAAAAACCATAACTTTTGCCACTTACACCAAGTAAAATTTTGAATGTTGGAGTAACGTTTTTTTCATTAAAAATAAATGAAGCATTTAAAATTTGCTTATTTGTTAATCCATATTTTTTAAGCAATTCATAATGTGAAGTGACCAATGATAAAGCTTTAATTTTTAGTAATTGTTTTACAATAGCGACAGCTAAAGCTTCGCCTTCTTTAGGATCAGTTCCAGTACAAAGTTCGTCAATAACTACTAAATCACTACTAGTTATCGACTGAAGAATTACTGAAATATTACTAATATGGGCCGAAAAGGTACTTAAATTGTTTTCTATAGATTGACTATCGCCTATATCTACAAATATATTATCAAAGATACAAACCTCACTATCAATGCTTGCTGGAATTGCTAATCCAAGCTTAATCATATAGGCACAAATAGCAATTGTTTTTAGCGCTATAGTCTTACCACCTGCATTTGGCCCACTTATAATCATAAGAGTTTTGTCTTTACCTAAAATGAAGTCATTACCAACGCAAATATTTTTATCAATTAAAGGATGCTTTGCATTAAGCAACTTAAAATAGTGTTCGTTATTTACAACCGGAATATTTGCATCAATTTCCTTAGCGTATTTTGATTTAGAAGCAAGGAAATCAAGTTCACCTAATATCTCATTGTTGTTAATGAGTTCGTTTCCTGCTTCAACTACTTTAGTTGTTAGAGCAAACAAAATCTTATTAATTTCATCTCTTTCTTTAAGCCTTAAAACAGAAAGTTGATTTTCAAGTTCCAGAATCTCTTTTGGCTCTATAAAAGTTGTTTGACCGCTATCAGATATATCTTGCACTATTCCATCAATGCTACTTTTATATGATGAATTTACAGGTATTGCATAATGCCCATTTCTTAAAACAAAATTATCTCCTGATAACTTATCTTTATATTTAGAAAATATGCTGTTCAAAGAACTATGGATGTATTTATTAACACTATAAATATTTTTCCTAATTAAACTTAGTTCTTTCGACGCGCTATCTTTAACAGTGTTTTCTGGAGAAATAGCACTAGAAATTGCATTATATAGTATTTCATTAGCCTTCAAGGACATGAATAGCTCGTTTAAATAATTCAAATCTTCTTTAATTTTTAATGAATACTTTATTGTATCAACAGTTGTTTGAATCTCTTGTTTGATAGCATTTAAAGTCATTTCATTAAAAACATTACCCTTTTTGGCATAGGAAATCTCTTCATACATATCAAGTTCACTAAGAATAGGAAAATCGTTATATATCGATAAAACTTCTATTGTTTCTTTGAGTTTACATAACTCTTTTGATACATATTTAAAATCTTTAGAAGGCTTTAAATCATCGACCTTTTTAGCGCCAATCTTCGTTTTTGTGTAAAATTTTATTTTCTCTTTTATTTTTTCAATTTCTAATACAGTTTCTAAATTTGTCATAAATCTAATATATCTATTTTACTTTAAAATTAACTTTTCCGAATATTAATTTTTTCCGATTATTATCTTATTTTTTTTACATTTTTAATATAAATGCTATAATACAAGCAATGATAACAATAAAGGTAACCAAAAATAACCTCGAAAATCTTGAAAAAACTTATCTTAATTATATCGTAGAAAGAAACATTGGATATATTCTTTTTGTTGCTAAAACAGACAAAAATATCATTACTGCCTACGACAATAAAAAGGGTAATAACTTTAAGGTTACAATTCAAGGAGAAAATGCACTTGAACTCGCAGAAAAATGGTCTAATTCGCCTGCTACTTTACCTAGAAAAACCAAGGATTATACTGGCCCAGTCGTTTATCTAGATATCGACGAGCAAATTGGCAGCGATGAAGTTGGAACTGGTGATTTTTTTGGGCCAATTGTTGTTTGTGCTTGTTATTCAAATCACGACACTATGAAAGTTATTGAAGATTATAAAATAACTGACTCTAAAAAGATGTCTGATCAAAAGATACTACAAATTATTCCTTCAATTCTCAAAAAGGTTCACTTCTCATGCAAAATATTTAGCGATGAAAAATATAACAATGCTATCAAACAAGGATATAACATGAATCAAATTAAAGCTATGGCTCATAATTATGTTCTTGATAAACTTCATAGACGTTGCCCTTATGTTAAAAATATATATGTAGATCAATTCACTCCTGAAAATAAATACTATGAATATTTAAGTGGTATTTCACCTGAAAATGTTCAAAAAAATATTGTTTTTAGGGAAAAAGGTGAACTTTGCTTCCCTAGTGTTGCTTTAGCAAGTAACATTGCTCGATATACTTTTTTACAATATATGAGTGAATTAGGCGAAAAATATGGAGTTAAAATCCCACTAGGAGCAAGCAAAGAAGTTAATGAATTTGCAAAAAAATTCATCAATAAATTTGGTATCGATGAATTTAATAAAATAGTTAAGCAAAATTTTAAAAATTACGCCGAAGTAACTAATGATTCCGTTTCTTTGGTTTAATTTTCTAACTTGTCTAGCACTTCTTTAAAATATTGAGGTAAGTCTGTTTCTAAACTTATCTCTTTTTTTAATATTGGATGATAAAAAGTTAATTTATATGCATGTAGCAATTGCCCATCATTATATAAACTAGTACTTCCACCATATAGTTTATCCCCAACTAAAGGATGATTTATCGAAGACATATGAACTCTGATTTGATGAGTACGGCCTGTTTCTAATCGACATTTAATCAAAGTGTAATTAGAATAACGTTTTAAAACTTCAAAATGAGTTATTGCCTCTTTCCCATTTTGATTATCAATTGCCATTTTTAAACGATTTGACTTATCTCTTCCAATTTTTCCAATGATTTTCCCATTGTCACTTCTAATTACGCCATCAGTTAAAGCAATATATTCACGATGCATGGAGTGATCTTCAAGTTGTTTTGCAATTTCTTTATGTGCGTAATCGTCCTTACAAATTAAAAGTAATCCACTTGTATCTTTATCAATTCTATGAACGATTCCAATACGTTCTAAGCCATTAACCTGAGATAATTTTTTATTAGCATAAATTAAAGCATTAACAAGCGTGTCGTTATGATGTCCATCTCCTGGATGAACAACGAGTCCTTTTGGTTTATTTATAACTAGTAAATAATCATCTTCATAAACAATATCTAAATTAAACTCATAAGGGAGCAAATCTGTATTACTTTCTTTTTGGACATAATTCACAAGAATTGTGTCACCTTCTTTGACTTTATAAGATGGGGAAACATACTGATTATTAACTAGAATACTACTATTTTTGATTAAATTAGCATAATAAACACGAGAATTAAGAGAGTCTAAAAGAGTTAAGGCTTTATCTAACCTTAACCCTTCTAAGTTTTTTTCTATCTTAAATTCTTTGCTATTCATTGTTTTTAGGTTCTTCTTGAACTTTATTTTGTTCAGCTTCTTCTAGTTTCTTTATTGTTTCTTTATGAGCTTTATCTTCTTTGGAAGTTTTATATTCATCATAAATTAAATAACCAAGTAATAATAAAATACCAACAACTAAACAAGAATCGGCAATATTAAAAATACCAAATCCTGGAAGCCAAGATTGAACAGAAATAAAATCAACTACACCTCTATCAAAGAAGAATGTACGATCAATTAAATTTCCAATATCGCCACCTAATATCAAAGCAAGACAAACCCCAAAGAATGGATTTATTTTTTTATCTTTGTAAATAAGGTAGCCAATATAAATCAATAGACCAATTGCAACTAGCCAAGATAATAAAACAAAAATGATTCTAATCCATAAAGCATCGTCGCCCATACCAAAGGCAGCACCTTTATTGTATACAAGAGTAAATTCAATAAAATTTGGTATAAAAGTGACTGGCTGCCCTAATGTAAGATAATTCATTGCTACAACTTTTGTCACTTGGTCAATAACAATAGCTGCTATAACAATTGAAAAGAAATAAATAAAGAAAATTAAATACTTTTTAAAGTTTATTTTTTTAAAGCTTTCAAGCATCTTGGACATAAATGTGCTCCTTCAACTTCTTTAATTTCGCTTTCATCAAAATAATTCCAACATCTATCACATTTAATACCAGAATGTTTGCTTACTTTTGAATAAGTTAATTTATTTTCGTTTTCTTTTAAAGATTCATCAAAATTAACTTCACTAACAATAAATAATCTAGCAAGTTCTTCTTTAGAAAAATTCTTTAATTCGTTCTTAAGTGTTTCATCTTTAATATTAAGTGTTAATAAAGCCTCTTGTGCACTTCCAATTTCACCCTTATTTCTTTCATTTTCTAAAGTCTTAAGAGCTTCGTCTCTGAATTCTTTGATTAATTTATAATTCTCTAATAACTTAGAATCGAAGTTATGGCTCTTTTTAGGATAATCGTAATAGATAACATTATCTTTAGTTTTTAACGGATAATTTTGATTAACTTCATCCATTGTGAAAGGAATAATTGGATTTAATAAGCGCATTAATGTAAAGCAGCACTCATTTAAGACTGTTTGAACTTGTCTTCTTCTTAAACTATCTTTTTCTTCACAATATAAGATATCTTTAGCGACATCTAAGTAGAAACTACTTAAATCATCACTTAAGAATTTTAAAATTTCACTTGTTCCGCTAATGAAATTATATTGATCCATAGAATCGATAACTTTGTTTTTGACTTCTTCGAGTCTAGCCAAAATAAATTTATCAATTTCTTCAAAAGTATTAACTTTGTCTTCTTCTTTAAAGGTATCTTCAATACTTCCGTTTTATAAGTTACCTAAAATAAATCTGAAAGTATTTCTAATTTTTCTATATTGATCGCTAATTGTTTTAACAATAGTTTCTGAAATTCTAACATCTTGTTGGTAATCAGTTAAAGCAGCCCATAAACGTAAGACATCTGCACCATATACACCAATAATTTTAAGTGGATCTAAACCATTGCCTTTTGATTTTGACATTTTCTCCCAGTGCTCATCCATAACAAATCCATGGGAAACACATTGTTTATATGGGGAATTACCAGTAGTTGCTAAAGAAACAATAAGAGAAGAATTAAACCATCCACGATATTGATCACTGCCCTCTAAATACAAATCAGCAGGATATTTTAATCCTCTTTCTTTTAAAACTCCTGACCAGCTAGAACCACTATCAAACCAAACATCCATAATATCTTTTTCTTTTTTGAAGATACCATTTGGTGAATGTTCGTTTTTGTAACCATCTGGTAAGAGTTCTTTTTCACTTAATTTGTACCAAATATTGCTTCCATTTTCTCTAACAAGCTTTTCAATATGATCAAAAACTTCTTTTTCGAGAATTGGAGTTCCATCTTCACAATAAATAACTGGAATAGGTACACCCCAAACTCTTTGACGAGAAATACACCAATCAGCACGATCTTTAATCATGTTGACCATTCTATTTTCACCCCATGCTGGGCTCCATTTTACTTCGTGAATTGCTTTAATTAACTCTTCTCTAATAGGCTCAATTGAACAGAACCATTGTGGAGTAGCTCTAAAAATAACAGGTTTATGTGTTCTCCAATCATGTGGATAAGAGTGAACAATATCCTTTTCTTTTACAAGATGCTCATTTTCAGTTAAAATTGCGAGCACTTCCTTATTTGCATCTTCATAGAATTTACCAGCAAGACGTGGTCCACAATCTTCGGTTAAATAACCATGTTCATCAACTGGACAATATGGTTTAATTCCATATTTTAAGCAAACCATATAGTCATCCATACCATGACCAGGAGCAATGTGAACTAAGCCAGTACCACTATCAGCTGTAACATAATCACCTAAGATTAATAATGAGTCACGATCATAGAAAGGATGCTTTAAAACGATGCCTTCTAAATCTTTACCTTTAATTGTTTTAATTAATTCGCATTTAGTTAGTCCAAGTTCTACTTGTAATGTACTAGATAACTCCTGAAGAAATACTAATTTACCACTAGAAGTGTCATAAACACCATAAATAAAGTTTGGATTAGCACAAACAGCAAGATTAGCAGGAAGTGTCCAAGGAGTTGTTGTCCAAATCAAAACTTTGCAATCATCATCTAAAATTCCCTTGCCATCTTTTACATCAAACTTAACATAAATTGTATAGGCTTTAACATCAGCATATTCAATTTCAGCTTCAGCTAAAGCACTTTCACTACTAGGTGACCAGTAGACAGGTTTTAAGCCTTTATAGATTAAGCCTTTTTCTGCCATTACTGCAAAGCAATGAATTTCGTTTGCTTCAAATTCAGGTAATAAAGTTAAATATGGATGATCATAATCACCTAATGCGCCAAGTCTTCTAATATCACTTTTTTGCTTTTCAACTTGAGATAATGCGTATTCTCTGCACTTCTCTCTGAATTCAAATATTGGAGTAGTTTTTCTATTAACACCGCTTTTTGTAACCATATTTTCAATTGGTAAGCCGTGTGTATCCCAGCCAAAAATAAATGGAGTTTTATATCCAGACATGTTCTTATATCTAACAACAAAATCTTTTAAAACTCTATTAAGCATATGACCACAGTGCATAGCTCCATTTGCATATGGAGGACCATCATGAAGCATGAATTCAAGGTCTTTTCCTTCGTTCATCTTCTCATATACATGTTCTTTAGACCATTTTTCAACAAGGACAGGTTCTTTTTTAGCAAGATTACCTCTCATTTCGAAATTTGTTTTTGGCATTAATAGTGAATTTTTAACTTCCATAACAACTCCTTATAAATAAAAAATCCTTAGAAGATCTAAGGACGAATTACCGTGTTACCACCTTAGTTCACCTATTTATATAGGCGCACTCATTGAAATGTAAATAAAGCATAGAAAGTGATACCTTTAAATCTTTATTGTTATCTTTCACCATACATAACTCGCTAAGAATAAATAAATTTAAAGACTTGTCTTTCAACTGCTAATATGTTAAATAATTTGACACTTTTTTTCAATCAATTAAATTAATATTTAAGACAATTTATAAAAGGTTTAAAATTAACGCATGGAAAGCAATAAATTCGAAAAAATAGTTGGCTTAATGCAATTAAAAGGAATTAGTAAAGAACAATTCTTAAACGACTTACAAATTGATGAAAATATGTTTAACGCTTGGGCTCAAGGAATGCCTATTAGCGACGAAGAACTTTTAAAAATATCTAATTATTTAGGTGTTACTTTTGATTTCTTTACAATGGATGATGGCAGTTCTGCTCCTAAAAAACGTTATAGACCTAAATATGATTCTAAAGTAATGCAAACAGTTAATGATTTATACGATGAAGCTTATGAAGAAAAACATAAAAGCGACTCTTCTAAAATATTTAATAATGACGATTTATCAGACGGTAAAAAGAAGTTTTCCGCTGTTTTAACTATTATCTCTTTAATTATATTTATCGCATTCTTCATTTATATTTGTACTTTTGTTACTCAAACTAATAGTGAAACTATGCCAACATTTACAGGTTTCTTAGTTGTTTTTGGAATTATTATTGGCATAATAGTCATCACTACTTTAGTTAAACTATTTAAGAAAAAATAATTTGTTATCTAAACGAAAAAAGAGTCAGGTTACTGACTCTTTTTTAAGGATATATATGGATGGAAATCGATTTATTTTTTAGATGCACCTTCAACTGCTTCAGTTTTGGCCTTTAAGTCTTCTTTTAAATTCCATGAAGCAAAATCTTTATCATCTGGTAATATTACGCACCATTCATTAAGTTTGTTAATTTTATAAGAAGCCTTTTCACTACTTACTTTTAAGATATGACCACCTTTAGTCAAATCTTTTGAGAGGAAATGAATATGCCATCCTGGAAGATTCATACCTTCAACATAATTAGGGCAATATAAACCAATTACACAGCCTTTAATATCGTGATATTCAAATTCTCTTTGATCACAAGCTACTTTATAAAGTGGTTCATAAGGTTTTTCTTGTTTGAAGCAACTTCTAACTCTTACATTAAATGTTCCTTCCATTTTAATCATATAGAAATAATTTTTTGATGGTAAAACTTCTTCTAGTTGCTTTTTAAAATCTTCGATTGAATCAAAAGAAATTTCTTTTTCTTCACTTTTTTCGTCAAATTTGCATACACAAGCAAATGGTACAGAATCTTCATCATTCATTTGGCTTACTTCACCAGTTACTCTGCCATTATAAGCTTTGCCTTTATAGAAAATTGCTTCGCCATCTAAGCCATCAAATGTGCCAATTCCTGTGTCGGCATGCTTTAATAATTCTTTAACTTTAACACTACCTTCATAATCGCCCATCATAAGAGCATTTAAAGTAGAAACTTGAAATAATTTGTTTTCTTTCATACTATCACCTCATAAAATTCAATACTAATTTTGTTTAGTATCATTTATCTCGTTTTCTTCATTTTTTTGAACGTTATCTTCGCTATTAACATCATGTTTATGTGATTTAATATGGAAAATCTTCTTATAAAATTCATGATTATGATGATGTGTACGATAATTTCCATTTTCATCGTAAACAGCAGTTAATAGCTCAGGATGAGATCTTGAAAATACTCTTTGTGCATCATCGTAATGATGTTTAAAATAAGCGTTCATTGTCCACTTAGTGAAGAATGGAGCAAGAACATTAGTGATCAATAAGACAAATGCAAGAATTGCTGTTGCATTTTTAGCTGCATCAGCTCCACTTATACCATTGTATGTATAAGTTGCAACCATTGCTGGAATAGAAAGAGCAACACCAGCTAAAGAACAAGAAGCAATTGAAGCATAACCTGGTCTTTTAAGAATAAAGCGATCAACAAGATAAGGAATAATCATTGTTACAGCCCAATAAATGACTGTTAAAATGATTGCAGCAAGAATAACTTCACCTTGGAATGCATTTACAAGATCAATTGTTGAACCAAATTGAAATCCTAAAAATGGAAGAATAATAGCATTTCCACCTTTAAAAATATCTCTAATCTTGTGATCTAAATTTCCAAGTAAGACACCAAGTAAAAATGGAATAAGTAATGAGAAGATTTGTAAAATACTTGAAGTAATGTCGCTACTTCCACTTCCCATACAACTTAAGAAGATGAATGGAAGAAGAGGCATTGAGAAAATTAACATAATAGGGAATGTGCCTTTATCTGAATCATCACCATATGGTTGAATAATACCCATATAAAGAGCAGCATTTGCTGAAGTTAAGCAGCATGCTAAGGTAATTCCATCAATTCCAGCAAAACCATTTACGCCACAAGTTAAAAACACAACAGCGCAAATAATATAAGCTGGGATTAATCTAGCAAGAATAATCCAAATTCCTCTTTTACCGACTTCGACAAAATCTTTCCCGGTAATTGTTGTACCTGTGCAAAATAACATCAAACCAATAAGAAGCATTTGACCAGTTGAGCCAAATAAATCTTTCATTGGGTTTCCTAAATATTGCCATAAAGAAACACCAAGACCACAATGAATACAAATTGTTGTAATGATTGCGCTAATAACAAGAGGTACAAACATTGTTCCAGCTGGGATTTTGTTTAAGAAATCCCAGATTTTAACGCCCTTAAATGGCTTCTTTTCTTTCTTTTCAATAGTAGCCATAATTATTTACCTTGTAAATTATTTTCCTCGAAATATTTTTCACCAAGTTTGTTTTGTAAAAGAATTGCATCTTCAAGTTCTTTTACTCTAACATCACCACTTAAATTGTGAATAGATTCGCCTTTAGCACAGCTTGCAACAGCAATTTGATGAGCATCACTTTCTTCACAACCTAACTCTTTTAAAGTAATTGGAAGACCAACAGAAACCATGAAATCTCTTACTTCGTTATATTCTTCAACGCTAGCATCTTCGAGTAATAATTGAACAAGTGTTCCATAAGCAACACAGTTTCCATGCATTGCAGTCTTTTTATTTAAGGAAGTTACTCCATTATAGAAAGAATGTGAAACACATAATCCACCATTATCAGCACCAACACCACTTAAATAAGTATTAGCTTCAATAATTGAATCAACTTGTGGTGTAACTAAATGATTTTTAACTGCTTCTAATGCTTTAACACCATCTTTTTTAAGTGTTTCATAGCAAAGTTTACATAATGCCATTGAAGAAAGAGTAATTCCGCCATTTTCTAATGATAAAGAATGAGTTTTGTAGCAAGCTCTAGCTTCAAAATATGTTCCTAAAGCATCACCCATACCAGCAACTAAGAATTTTGCAGGTGCATTAGCAATAATTCTACTATCAACTAAAACAAAATCTGGGTTATTTGGATAGAATAAATAAGAATTGAATGAATGATCGTTATTATAAATAACACTTAATCCTGTACATGGAGCATCAGTTGCACAAACTGTAGGAATAATTGCGATTCTTTTCTTTTCATAATAAGCAGTTGCTTTTGCAGTATCAATTGCACTACCTCCACCAACTCCAACAACAACATCAATTTTGTCTTCTTTAACGATAGCTCTCATTTTTTCAATTTCACCTAAAGAAGAAATTCCACCAAAAACTTCGTATCTTCTATAAGTTTTGCTATCACCAAATGATTTTTCGATCAAATCCTTGGTTTGTTCATAGCCACTATGAGAACAAACAAAAAGATATTTTTTACCAAAACTTTTGCAGTTTTCATAGAAATGTTCAAGAGCACCTTCTCCTTGAATATATTTAAGAGGAGCTCTCATGAGTAATAAATCTTTCATTTTTCATGCCTCCCAACTCAATTTGAACACAAAAATTTTAAGATTTTAAATGTTGAAAACAATGGTTCTAAAAGATAGAATTTAATGGCTAAAATGTGCTGGGAGACTAGTTATGGAAAATATCTATGAAAATGCTTTTAAAATCTTTATTAAGTCAAAAAATCTTAACAATATAATTGAAGGGTTATACTCATTAATTCATAATCCAATTGCGGTTATTAATAATGATTTTCAACTTGTTGCCTGCCATTCCCCTTTTCTTTTTGATGATGAAACATGGAATGAGTCAATTAGAATGGGATATGTAAACTATGCCACTTTTAAGAAAATTAGAGAAACTTTAAAGCCTGAAGATAATTATAAAATTGTTACTACTTTATCTTCCAATAGACGCTTAATCATTAACATCAAAAATGAAAAAGGTGCAATTTTAGGCTTATTAATCATCTTAGAAGTTGAAACAAAATTAGAAGATATATCAGATGATTTTGTTAAGATTTTATCTGAGTTAAGCAAAAAATATATCTATGATCAAAATTTCGCCAAAACTAGCGATACTATAAAATCATTTTTTATGTCACTATTAGACAACACTTTCACCGATAAAACTATCTTCCTTCAAAAAGTAAAAGTTTTAAAGATTGATTTAAAGAAATCCTATTATTTACTTATCTTAGACTTCAATGAACAATTTAGAGAAGACACAAAAGCCGAAACAGAAGCTTTTTTCAATACAATTTTAAAAAGTAATATTTTAGCCACTACATATAAAAATGGTGATTATATTCTTTTGATTAATGAACAATTAAACAATGATACGATTCAAAAGATAAACGATTTTCTTTTTAAAATGCGATTTTATACGATTCAATCAAATCGAATTATTGATTTATTTTCATTAAGCAAAGTCTTTTTAGAAGAATATAAAATATTCATGCTTCTTCAAAAAACATTAGGAGAATATCTTCTATATAATTTAGTAGATTATCTACCAATACTTCCATTATTAACATATAAAAAAGAAGAATTAGTTAATTTTATTGATCCAAATATATATCAAGTATTTTTATATGACCAAGCCAATAAAAGTGAATTTATTGATACAATTTATATTTATTTAGTAACCAATAAATCTTTAAATGAAACAGCAAAAAGACTTTATATGCATAAAAACACAATTACCTATCGTCTTGAAAAAATTAAAGAACTTTTTTTAATCGATTTTCATTCATATAATAAAAATATTAATTATATCTTTTCAGTCTTAATAATTTATTTTTTACAAAGAAAATTAAAAGCATATAGCATTTAAAAAAATCGCCTTTTATCGGCGATTTTAATAATTTAATGATTTACAAAGTTTAATTATCTTTTAAGAAGTCAGGAATAATTAAATCATCTTCATTAGCTTCTTCTTTGTTTGTCACCTTATTTTCATCACTAGTTTTTGTATCACTTGCATTATTTTGTTGTACAACTCGATCAAAAATTGATGGTTTTTTAGGTGCAAACAAACTAGTAGCTAAATCTGGTTGTTGAGTTGGCTTTAAGTTGTTTCCAGAATTTGAGAATTGAACGTCTTGTGTAAAATGGCTAGCAATAATTGAAAGCATAATATCGTCAGAAAGTTCATCATTAATTGAAACACCAAACTTAAGATCAAGCTGTCCACCACTATCATTGATAATTTTATCAACTGTTTCTTGGCATTCATAAAGTGAAACTTTATTACCGCATGTAATATGACAAATAGCTTTTCTTGCTCCACGAATAGATTGTTCAATTAATGGGCAATTTAATGCACTAACAGCTGCATCTTCACAACGATTTTCGCCTTTTCCACAGCCAAAACCAATTAAAGCAATTCCACTGTCTTTTAAAATATTTCTAACATCAGCAAAATCAAGGTTAATAACTGCTGGTCTTAAAATTAAATCAGTAATTGTTCTAACGGATTGAGATAATACTTTATCTGCTTCACTAAAAGCCTTTCCAATTGGTAAATTACCAGCATTTAATAAAAGTTTATCATTACTTACAACAATCATGCTGTCAACGTTGTTTTTAAGTTCATTTAAACCATCAATTGAGTATGCAGTTCTTTTTTGGCCCTCAAAAGTGAATGGTCTAGTAACAATTGCAATTGTTAAACAACCTTCTTCTTTAGCAAATTTTGATATTACCGGAGCAGCTCCAGTACCGGTTCCTCCGCCCATACCAGCAGCAATAAATACCATGTGTGCTCCACGAACTATTTCTTTAATTTCTTTTTCAGTTGCTTCAGCAGCTTCTTTTCCAACTGATGGCTCGCCACCAGCTCCTAAACCATTTGTAATGCTTTCACCTAAAATAATTCTATGAGGTGCTTTAGATAAAGAAAGGGCTTGTTTATCGGTATTTGCAACATAAAAATCGACGTTTGAAATTTCATCGTCAATCATTCTATTAACAGCGTTGTTTCCTGCGCCGCCAACACCAATTACTACTATTTTAGCAACTGGTTCAAAGTTATCTAATTCATCCATCATAACTTAAGCCCTCATCTATAATTCGTCTTTTAATTCGTCGTATTTTTCTTTTCTTGGTGATTGTCTAGTTAAGCTTGAATTTGGTTCATCAACTCTATTAATTTGTCTAACTTGCTGCTTATTTTCGTCTTCCAAAGTTCCTCTATATGAACTGGCCATAAAAATAGCGCCTAAACAATTAATATATTCAGCTTCTCGACAGCAAATAGTTGGTATTGACAAGAATTCAACAGGATTGGATTGTAAAACTTTTAAAATATATTCTTTCAATCCATTAAGTTTTGTCCCTTCACCAATAAAAGCTAATAAAATCTTTGAAGCAGAATCATCTTTTGGTGAAAAGTTAGAAAGAAGATTTTTCAAAGAACCATTGAAGTAATCAACCCAGGTCTTTAAAAATTCTAAAATAACCTTTACTAAATCTTCTTTAGTGTATTTTTTGTCGTTTCCTAAAGAATCTTTACCAAAGGCTATTGGTGGATTATAGCTAGTTTGACGATTGTCTAAGCCATAAATATTAACAAGCTCTTCTGCTTTTTCTTTTTCGATATGGAATTCGTTAGCAACTTTCATTACTAAATCATCAAATCCTAAAGAGAAGAAATTTGAAGCAAAAACTACGTTATCGCCGACAAAACTAAGTGAAGTCGTTTTCTCTGAAAAATCTATTAAGACATAAGTTTTAGCTTTAAATTTACTCTCATTCAATAAATAAGCAACACCAACAGGTGCAATTACATCTCTTTTAACTTTAATTTGAGCATTATTACAAGCCTTCATTAAATCGCCAACCATTTTCTTAGGCAAAGTATAAACATTGGCATCGATTGTAATGGTTTGAGAAACCTCGTTTAAAGGAGGTATTAGATATTCTTCGTTATTATCAATAATGAAACGATTTGGAATGATATCAACTAGTTCATCATTAATATTTGGAAGCTTTTCTTTTTTAATTAAAGAAAGTGCGTTATTAATATCGATTCTATCAATTTTTGAAACTGTACTTACTGTATTTGTAGATTTAATTGATTGATAAACTTGTAAGCCATATGGAGGTAAAACCAAAACAACTTCATTAATATTAATATTCATCTTAACGTTTTTGGTCATTGCTTCTATATTTTTAATCTTTGATAAATCGTCTGATAATGATCCAATATCGAAAATATCCCCATCTTTAAAAGGGACACTTAATGGTCGTTTAACTTTATACAAAATATCCACTTTGTTATCTAAAGTGTAACCGATGACTAATTTATAATAACGATTGGATATTTCTAAAGCCGCAATTTGCTTGACCATACAATAAAATTATAATCTCCTATAAAAAAAGATACAACTGAAAAAGTTTTAGATAACTAGTAGTTTTTCAGTACTAAATTAGTAGATTTTCAGTATCTTTTTATGGTTTGCTAAAATTCTAATAGCTCGCTTTTATATAATTTTGCCTCTGCTGGTTGCTCGCCTTTGCTCTCAACATCTTTATTAATTTCGTTAGCTCTGATACTAGCTGCAATTGAAACAGGCACTGCTACTAAAACTGATGCACCAGCAAAAATTGAAAAACAAATACCTACTTTTTTAAAATAGAAATAAACTGCTTTGTGATGATATTTAACTAATTTATCTTTCATAATTGATACCCCCGATAATGTAGGTTTGTCATTTGACTTTTTCTAAAATTCTAAGTTTTGCACTTTTACTCCTATGGCTTAGTTTTAATTCTTCTTCACTAGGAGTAATAACCTTTCTGTTAATTACCTGATAATCAGGTGTTTTTATATCTTTTGGATTGATATAGTCATTTAATCTATTCCCTTCGATGACGCTATATTTCCTAAAAATATTTTTAACAATTCGATCTTCTAAACTTTGGAATGTGATTACTACTATTCTTCCGTTTACTTTTAATCTTTTAATAGCTCCTATAAGAGCTTCTTCCAATGCATTTAATTCATCATTTACTTCAATTCTTAATGCTTGGAATATTTGTTTTGCTGGGTGACCGACTTTATCCAGCTCCTTTTTAGGTTTACTTGCCTTGATTATTTCAACTAACTCTAATGTGGTTTCTATTGGTTTGGTTTCTCTTCTTTTACAAATATTCTTTGCAATGTTATATGAGTATTTATCTTCTCCATATTCTTTAAAGACTCTTAACAATTCTTCAAATGAGTATTCATTAACAATGTATTTTGCTGTTAACGAGGAGTTTTGATTCATTCTCATATCGAGAGGAGCATCATATCGATAAGAGAAACCACGGTAGTCTTCATCAAATTGAGGCGAGGAAACACCTAAATCGAATAATACTCCATCTACTTTTGAAATATTTATTTGATCTAGGTCTTTATCAATATTTCTAAAATTATCATTAATAATTTGATAATTGCTACTTATTGATGAAAGCTTTTGTTTTGAGTAAGCGATCGCTTCCAGATCTTGATCGAAGCATATCAAGCATCCTTCATTATTTAGTTTCTTCAATATTTCTGAAGAGTGTCCGGCTCTGCCTAATGTCATATCAACGTAGATACCGTCACTTTTGATGTTTAACCCAGCAATTGCTTCGTTTAACAAGACTGGAATATGTAAATCATTTTTCATCGCTTACTAGGAGGGATTCTGCATCTAATTCAAAATCTTTTTCGCATTTCTCTTTATAGGAGTTCCAGCAATTAAGATCCCAAATTTCAATATGGTCAAATTGACCTAAGATAAGGACCTTGGAGCCAATGGAGAATTCCTTAAGTGTTTTTGTAGGAATCAACATTCTTCCTTGACGGTCGATACTTAGTTCTATAACTGAAGCAAGCACCATTCTTGAATAATTACGTGCTTTGCTAAGTTCATGTGGGAGAGCTTGGATACGATCAACATACTTTTTGAAGTCTTCTTCTTTGTAAAGCGATAAGCAATTTTCGAAACCTCTAATAAGATACAACTTCGAACCGACAGCTTCTCTCATCTTGGATGGGATAACTACACGACCTTTCTCATCTATGTTGTACTCATAACTTCCGAAAAACATATCTTCCACTTCGTTCCACTTTCTACCACTGATTATATTTTATAGTCATTATTATTTATTAGCAACTATATTTTTTCATTTTTTTAAACTTTTTTTAAATTGTCTAAAAACACGATAACTATCGGTATTTTTTGCAATAGTAACTACAAAAATGACAAAAAGTGGCATATTGTGGTAGAAAAATGAATTTGAGAAGTTTTGAAACAGCAAAATTTAGTCAAAATTTAACAAATTTTAATTTTTGTGGTTCAAAGTGGAAGATTGTAGAAAGCGTTTGAAAATAAATGACAGATGATCATTATTCGTATCTTTCAGTGAAGAAAAAAAGTTTCATTAAAATTGCCAAACGAAAGTTTCAGCCAGCAAAATAGAACCAAATTTCTAAGCAGGTTTTTCTCGTCAGTCAATGGAGCAAGATTAAGAGTTGCTATATTTCAAAAGGTCGTTTGTAAATTATCTATTTGCTTGAAAATAAAATATACTGTGCTTATAGAACAGCAATTGCAATTGCTATTGGATGTATTTAATATCACATCGTATACTTACGCCTTTTGCCTGTGTGATTATAAGTCCACATAAAGTATAAATTGTGTTTCTTCCAAACTACTTAAAAAACCATAAAAGTTAAAAATTAGTACTAATTATCTACTAACTTATACTACAACTTGGAAATTTTGGATTAATTGTTGTTTATGAGAATTTTTATTTAAACTTTAAAAAAATAATAAAAAAATGCAGTTACTTTTTTTAAAATAACTGCACTAAATTCAAAAAGTTTTTATAATTATAAATCTAAATCTTTAAGCTTATCAAATGGAGAATAACCAGAACCATCATTATCGTCAATTTCATCTTCACTAATAACTCTAAAGTTTTCACCCTTTGGATATTCTTCCCCATCTTTATGAAGAATTAACGGAAGAGATGTAATTATAAGAGAATATATTTCTTGATCTAAATCAATATATCCTTCTTGAATGTAAAATACATCTTCACTATCCATCTCTTTTTGATTGGTATAATATAATTCTTCGTTGATATCTAGAGGATATTCAAATTCCTTACCGCTTAAGGTAGAGACAACAGTTAAAACAGCATGAATATCGTATTTTACAATAATTACTGAATCAGCTTTTTGAATTTCGATAGTTCCTTCTACACTTTTATAATTTTTAATTGTTGGTATATTTTTAGCTGAATTATAAAAATTTAAATCACCAACATATTCAATTTTTTCTAAGGATTTAACTTTACTAAACTCTAGTTTCATTATTGTCTAAGCTCCGCATTTAATTTGTTTTTAATAACGTCTCTAACTTTATTATCAACTTCTGCAATCTCATTTTCTTTTAATGTATGATCCTCAGAATTTAATTTTATTTTAAGAGCGATGCTTCTATGATTTTCAGCAATTTTGTCTCCTCTATAAATATCAAAAACTTCAAGATCTTTAATTAAATTTGAAACCTTCTTGATTTCTTTTTTAATTTCTAAATAGCTAATCTCATCTTTAATAATAAATGCGTAATCTCTACTTACAACAGGGTATTTTGAAATATACACAAATTTATTATTTGGAGTGCGTGTGTTGAATAATACTGTTAAATTAATTTCCATTACAGCGGCAAATGTTTTGTCTAAAGAAAACTCTTTTTTAACCAATGGGTGTAATTCGCCTAAAACCGCACATAATTTATTATCTACAAATATTTTTGCACTTCTATTAGGGTGGAATTCTTCTCCTTCATTAATTCTTTCAATTTTAATTCTTGAAGGAGAAATATTAAACATATTAGCAATTGAATCCCATAATCCTTTTACAAAGAAGTAATTAACTGGTACACCAAACATTTTATCTTGTTGATATAATTGACCAATAAAAGCTACTGCAAGATGAACTTCATTAACCTTTTTAGTTTGAATAGGAGAAATCTCGAAAATCTTAAAATTCTCATTTTGATGATTAATGTTATATTCTGCACATCTTAAAAGTGAAGTTAATAAATTCTTTCTAACATATTTATGATCCTCAGTTAATGGATTTTTAATAACATATCCATCAGCTTTATTAAAATAGTTAAATTTACTATCATCCTTTTGATTTACCAAAACATAGGATAAGACTTCATCAAAACCATTGTTAAGCAAGAAATCTTCAATAATTCTTTCTTTTCTTTCACTATCTTTGAGTCCGCCAACTGTTGTTTCCATGTCTGGTAAAGCACTTTTGACTGAATCAAACCCATTATATCTAACTACTTCTTCGCTTAAATCAGCCTTACCATCAACATCAATACGATAAGCAGGTACTGTTACTTCAAACTCTTTATCACTAATTTCTTTAGGTTTAAAGTTTAAAGCAGATAATGTATCAAGAATTACTTTTTTATCAAAGTCACTTCCTAAGCGTTTATTAATATAATCATAAGAGCAATTGATTGTTTTTAATTCATGATTAATTGTGTCATAAACTATAACTTTACTGTTTTCTTTATATCCAGACAATTCTTTAATTAAGTGAGCTGCAAGATTAATAACATATTCACTTTGATGAGGATTAATCTCTTTTATATAGCGTTGTGAAGAATCACTCATCAAACCTAAGCGGCTTGTTGTGTGTCTTATTGCGGCATGATTGAAGTTTGCAACTTCAATGACAATATTTTTTGTATTTTTGTCAACTTCAACAGCTTTTAGACCCATAACTCCACCAATACATGCTGGTTTATTATCACTTGAAACTATTAAATCACCTTTTATGACATGATATGTTTTATCATCTAAAGCAATAACATCTTCTTCAAAATCATCTTTAACAATCAATTCTTTTTTGCTTAACTTATCATAATCATAAATATGCATTGGTTGGCCAGTTAAAAGCATCACGTAATTACCAATATCAACAATATTATCAATTGATCTAATACCTTGAGAACGTAATACTTCTTTTAACCATTTTGGAGAATCTTTTACTTCAATGCCTTTAATAACTTTAGCGTAAAAAGATGGACAATTAATAGTTTCACTTCCTACTTTAAAATCACTTTCAAAAGTTCCTTCATCTTTATATTCTGGAAGTTTAACTTCTTTATGAAATAAAGCTCCAATTTCTTTTGCAACATTAAATAAAGCAAAACAATCACTACGATTAGCTAATAAATTTAAATCTAAAATAACATCATCAAGTCCTAAATAAGATAAAACATCTTTTGAACCAACTTGGGCATCATTTGGAAGTTCTTCGATTCCATCAATTTGTTCTTGTCTTAAAAATTTAGGATCAACTCCAAGTTCATTCAAAGCACAAAGCATTCCATTGCTTTCTTGCCCTCTAATTTCACCTTTTTTGATTTCACCTTTAGGAAGCTTTGCTCCAGGTAAAGCAACAATTACTTTAAGACCTTCTCTAACGTTTGGAGCTCCACAAACAATATCTAAAATCTCATCCCCTACATTAACTTTGCAACAATGTAAATGATCACTATTTGGATGAGGAAGACAGGATAAAACTTCACCAATTACAAGATTAGTGGCGTCGCTCATCTTTTTGATTTGCTCAACTTCAATCCCACTAAAAGTAAGTCTTTGAGCAATTGTTTCGGGAGTTAAATCACTTATATCAACATATTTAGCAATTTCTTTTAAACTTACTAACATAAATTAATCCTCATCTTTCTTATTGAATTCTTCAATAAATCTAATGTCGCTTTGATAGAATCTTCTGATATCATCAATTCCATAACGAAGCATCGCAACTCTTTCAATACCAATTCCAAAGGCATATCCACTATAAATTTCAGGATCATATCCACTCATTTTTAATACATTTGGATGAACCATACCAGCTCCTAAAATTTCAATCCAGCCGCTACCTTTACAAACAGAGCAACCTTTTCCTTTGCAGTTAAAACAAGAAACATCAACTTCAACACTAGGTTCGGTAAATGGGAAATAAGAACTTCTAAATCTAATCTTTGAATCTTTAGAAAACATCTTTTTAGCAAAAAGTTCTAAAGTTGCTTTCAAATTCCCTAAATTTATATTTTTATCGATAACTAAGCCTTCTACTTGAGCAAATTGATGCGAGTGAGTCATATCATCATCATCTCTTCTAAAGGTTTTTCCAGGACAAATAATTTTAATTGGCTTACCATTAGCATGCTCCATGACATGAGCTTGAACACTGGAAGTATGACTTCTTAAAAGTAAATTATCATCAATATAAAGTGTATCTTGCATATCTCTAGCAGGATGATCTTTAGGAATATTTAATAATTCAAAAACATACTTATCACTATCAACTTCTGGCCCACTTTCAACGGTATAACCCATTCCAATAAATATATCTTCAATTTCTCTTTTTACTTTATAAAATGGGTTCATTACTCCGACGTTGTAATTTTTACCAGGTAAAGTAATATCAATTGATTCAGCTTTCAATTTTTCTTCAAGAGCCATCTTCTGAAATTCAGCTATTTTTTCGCTTAAAGCTGTTTCAATTTTACGACGAGCAAAATTGTAAGCTTCACCAAAAGCTTTTTTATCATCAGCTTCTTTAATTTTGTTCATTAAGACTGAAAATTCACCTTTTTTAGAAAGATATTTATTTCTGATATCGGTTAAGTCGTTCATGATTTTAGCTTGAATAATCAATAGTAAAATCTTCTTTTCAATCTCAGAGAATAAATTTTCATATTTATTTTCCATATCGCTCTCCTTTAAAAACAAAAAAGAATTAGGTTTAGGAACGCATTTAATCGTGGTACCATCCTAATTCTTTATAAATATAAAGCACTTAATTTTAGTTATATCGTCAACTTAAACGGATTCATCAAATCAGCTCCAAGGTGAATTCATTAATCATTATTAAGAGTGTTTTCACTTTATCACTCCTCCCTAATTAATAAGTGGATTAATTACTACTCCTCTTCAACGCAAGAAAATAATATCACTTTTAATTAATAACTTCATTAAGAATTAATTGTTTTAGATCAATGAGAATAGTCTTTAATTTAACTAATCTTTAATTAAAACTAACTATTCTAATGAACTAGTTAATGTAGAAATTGGGTTTGTTAATGTAAAGACTGCTATTGCAAGATAATCATCGCTTTCAGTATCTTCAGCATTACCTGCATAAATCGCATTATCTGAATTAGAAGAATCAACATTAACATAAAGTGTAACTGTTTTATTATCTAAAGTTCCATCTTCGTTATAGAAGTTAACTTTATAAATAATAAAGTTATATTTAGTAAGTGGATTGTTGTTATCTGGATCTGGAACAGATGGGGTAAAACCAACTGCAAATTCAAATCTTCTTAATTCTATCTCATCATTTTCATTCATAAAGAAAAGATATTTATCACCATTCACTTTTGTAATATGTCGATAAGCATGGAAACTATCTTCACTAATATCATCTGGCCAGATATCTTCAAAATCTTTTTGTTCTACTTTTACCATACCTTGAGGAGTGAAAAGTTCAAATTGATTTGGATTATTGGTCTCTTTATCGCCTTCTCTCATAACAAATTTATATCTTTGGCCATCATAAGAATATCTGTTTTCTAAAACACCAAAAGAATAATCTGCAAGGTCGTTATAAGTTAAAGCATAGCTACTTCCATCAACTGAACTTAACCAACTTCCATTAACATTAAAGTAATATTTAGTTGGTTCGCCTTCAGCATTTTCGACAGCACCATTTGCTAGATTAGCACCAATTAATCCTGTTTCTTCCCATTTATTTAAAGAATTAATAAAGACAAGACCAGTACCATCTTTTCCTTTAATCGTTGTGTTATTAATTAAGTCTTGACCATCAAGTAAAATCGCAAATGATTTCCCAGTGTAGGCGTATCTTGTAGAATCTTCACTTACAATATGTGTTAAGTTATCATAACTTACTCCGCTTGTGTAAGTTGAATCATTTAATAAGGCATAATATGTATTTGAATTTACTTCTTTTAATACGTAATATTCATCATATGCTTCAACTTTTACCCAACTATCGCTATCATTTAAATCACTTCTAATATATAAAGAATTATCTTCACTTCCAATAAAGATAGGATGAGTACCTTTTGCAGGAGAAGCTTCTAAAATATCGCCAGGAATTAAACTTGATGTAGCACTTGTTTTAATATATTTAGCACCATCTGAATCTTTATAAATTCCATATTCATTAGCTGTTGAAATTCTTTCCCAGCGACTACTTGTTGTATTTAATACGTATTGACTTGTTCCATCACTGCTAACAAAAGAATTTAAAGTTGAACTAGAAGAAGAGATATCAGTTAAAACATTTTCTTGATCATAAACTCCTTCTTTGCCTTCAACACTATTTGCAACCCAGTTTCCTTCATTAGTGTAACTTGCTAAAACCGAATTATCATTTCCATAAAGTGAGCCACTTGCAAAACTATTTTCATATAAATAATGAGAAGAAACTTGGTTTTTAAAGAGTAATTTATTAAATTTAGTACTACTTTCTCCATCAATTAAACGTAGATTTTTAACTGAATTATTTATTGTATCTTTATTTAAAGAGTTGACTTCACTAATACTTGTTGAATAATTTAATTTTCCTTTTTCATTACCTGAAACAAGATTTAAAACATTATCAAAAGCACTTGCTTGATTAGCTTTTATATCACCTAAAATCCAAGCATCATTTGTTGATTCATTAACATTAATTGAATTGCGTACTATCAAGTTATCTGCAACACTAGAATAAATCTTTCCACCATTATTTAATGTCAAATTAGAAATAGATAGATTTCCACTTTCACATCTTAAATAAGTGTTTAAGTTAACTTCGTTTAAATCAACACTAAAATCACTATTAGAAAGGTTAAACCCATTGGTACTGGCCTTAAAGATTTCGTTGCTATCTTCTAAAGAACTACCTAAATCTTCAATTGTGAGTAAACTTACATCATTAATTGAAACTTTAGATCCACTTCCAGTAAGTCCGCTAGAAGTTAAAACAAGAGAACCACTTTCCAAGTTAAATAAACTATTTGAAGAACTGCCAATATATTCAAATTTATTTTCGTTAACGTAAGTTTGAGAAGCATAATCAATATTAGCAATTAACGAACTACCACTATTAAAGGTTGTTCTAACCTTTAATGAGTTAAATTTGTATGTATCAAATAAATTGGCTCCGTTTTCAGCTCGATTTTGAATACTAGCAAAATCTTGATAATTAGTAATTGTTAAATTTGTAGTTAATTGACCACCGCTCTCTACAATCACTTCTCCATTATTAGTTGAATCAAAAATCAAACCATTTCCTTCTAAACTTCCACCATTTTTAACAGTTAATTTATGACCATTTAAGTCGATAGCACTGAATTGTCCAACAATATCACCACTACCAATTTTGCTTCTACCAACTTGAGCTCCAACAATTAAAGAACCTTCAATTGTTAAATCTTGATCAAGTTTTAGCGTAATTGAAGCATCAACTGGATTAACTTCATCACTTAAATTTGTCGAATTAGAATTTGTAACAACACTTCTTGCTTCACTAGTTGATAATGAATACTCAAAATATGGTAAATATATTTTTTTTGCCTTTAGCAAGATTACTAATATCACTAGAAATAACAAATTTAGATTTTTCCTGATCAGTATTTAAAACCATTTGGTAGAAAGGATTTACTGTTTCATAAGTATTTAAAGCATCACTTAATTTATCAAATTTAGTTGTATCACCTTCTCCATGATAAATCTTAATAGCTTCATTTCTAGCATCACTATCAGCAAAATTAATTGTTGAGTAAGGGAATGTTTGTATATTTAAATTGCTATAATCTTCAAAGTAAATATTTTGAATAGAGGTGTTTCCAAATGAAGTTGTAATATCAAGTTCAAGAGGATTTTCGCTACCTTCATCAAGAGTAATACTAGCATCACCAAAATCTACAGTTTCAAAACTGCTTTCAGTTTTTACACCATTAACCTCTGTATGTGTTTTAGGAATATAAATATTTTCAAGGTCAAGATTTGAAAAAGCATTAAATTGAATATCTTGAAGGGTTGAAGGCAAATAAACATTCTTTAAATTTGATTTACTTGCTCCGGTTTCAGTATCTCTTTCTCCATAAAAAGCATAAAAAGAAATAGTTTTTACGCCTTCTCCAATTCTTATAGTTTCAACATCATATATTGAAGGCTCAAATTCAGCAGCGCCAATTTCTGGAAGATAATGAGAAAGTAATGTAGGAACAAATGAAATTGGACCAACTACAACTTCTCTTTCTGTATCAAAATCTGAATAATGTGTACCATCAATTGTGATTTCATTAGGCATATTTTGATCAAGAGGAATGCCAACTGAACGACGATAAGTATTTTTTAAGGTTTTAGATAAGCCAAGGAATTCATTAATATTTTGAATGTCTTCTTGATTTAAAAGTGAATCAATAATTGAATATAAATCATTACGTAGAAAAGCTAAATCTTTGCCCTTGAAATTTAAAATATCGCCGGTTAAGTCTTCAGCACCATCAATTTTAAGGGAAAAATCACTAATATAGAAAAAATTAGGATCGTATGCTTTAGCATTTGAGGTGTCTTCAATTGCGCCGCCATCTTTGACCATAGAATATGTTTTGACTTCTTCTTTACCAAAATTGTCTTCATGAAGAACAAAAGGTAAATTGTTCATTAATTCTTTGACATCAAAAACGGTGTTGCCACTTTCATCTTGTCTAATGTAGTTTCCAAAAGTAAAACTATCTGGATTGCCATCATCATTAGTATCATTAAAAGTCATTGGAACATTTCCAAAATCAACAAAATATTTATTAGGATTTTCGCTAAAAGAGAAATTTGAAAAATTTAATTGACCAAGATATTCAACATCAGTTTCACTACGCACTAAAACCCCTTTAAATGTACTGATATCAAAATAAAAAAGAGGATCCTTTTCTAGACCTTTATTTTCTTCTTTGGCATAGAAAGCCTTATAAGCTTCTAATGCTTTATCTTTCCATTCTTTATTTGGATCATTAGTATATTGGCAACTCGATAAAAGAAGAGCCAAGCCAACAGCACTTAATGATAAAATTCCTGCTTTTGTTCTCATCCTAATCCTTCTTTCCATAAGGTAAAATTTAGTTCATAAATAATTGATTACTTTAACTAAACTGTTTTGATAATTTTTAAGATAAATTTCAACTTGAATATCTAAAGATATTCCCTCTTCCCTCATTAATTAAAATTATCACATAGATACAAGTATTTTTAAAGGCAATTTCATCTAAAAATGGCAATAATAAGCATAATTTTAAAAGATTCTACTTTGATGATTCATGGTATTTTTTCTATAACATATACTTTTAAAATTCTATAAGTTGGCGAAAAGTATAACTTTACGCCTTTTAAATAGCTCATACATTCGATTTAACTTATTTTTCTAGCACTTTAAAATCTCTAAATAAACTCAAAAATGAAAGGAACGCACTAATTTTTCACACTCTTAATAAGTAGAAAAATGACAAATATATGCCTTCTAAAAAATCAAATAGTTATTTCGATACAAATTTTCGGTAATTACTTGATTATCTAATTGAACCATTAGAAACATAAAGAAATAAGATTCTCAATTATTTGTATTTCCGTGAAAATATAATGTCTCAACATTCAGCTATTATTGTAAGTCTTTTTGAGCCTAATTTTTTCTATTGCTTCAAATCATTTGATTAATCTAGTTTCATACATAATAATTCCACCAGCTATGCCAACATTCAAGCTATCAATATCATTTATTTCAATTTTGATTTTTATATCACTTTTTTCTTGTATATCTTTTGAAATCCCTTGTCCTTCATTGCCTAAAATTACGACATATTTAGTGTCTTTATTAAATGTTACTTCAGATAAAAATTTTGAATCTCTGTCTAAAGATGTGCTAACTAATTTGTAACCTTTATTTTGTAGTGAGAACAAAAAATCTTTATCGCCTGAAACTACATTAAGTTTAAAAATGCTGCCTTGAGATGATTGAATAACTTTAAAAGAGTATTTAAATGCACATCCTTTAGATAAAATTACGTCTTTAAATCCGAAAGCTAAAGCCGTTCTTAAAATTGTCCCAACGTTACCTGGATCTTGTACATCATCTAAATATAAAACTCTAGAAGAATTAACTTCTTCTTCATCGATATATTTTGATACACCAATTACTTCCGTTATTGATTTATTTTGTGTTAGCTTATTCATCAACATTTCATTTATTATATAAATTTTGTTGTATAAATTTTTGTCTTTAAAAGATGGTAAGCATAATATGTAATCAATATGCTCTTTGCCCATTTCAACTAAATGCTTCCCTTCAAGTAAAAAGCGCTTTTCTTCCTTTGAAAAGGCATTATTTTGAAGTTTTTTAACATATTTTATAATTTCATTATCTTTACTTTTAATTTCACTAATCATTTAAACATTCTCTTTTTTATCTTAAATATTCTATAATCATAATCTGGCATATATTCATACACAACATTATAAAAATCACTTGAATGGTTGAATACAAAATGGTGTGCCAGTTCATGCACAATAATTGCATCAATTAATTCTTCTGAATAATGAATTAAGATGCTTGCAAAGGTTAAGGTATGTGTGCGTCTTGAATTAACACCATAATTAGAATTTTTTTGACGAACTTTCACTTTATAGGGTTCATTAACATGCATAATCTTTTCATAGTATCTAACACGCTCTTCTAAATGCTTTTGTAGAATTGGTCCAACTTTTTCGTAAAAGTTATTCATATCTAGAAATAAAAACGATTTATCTTTCACTTTTACAAAGCCATCATCAAGTAACTGATATTTACCAAAAATGTAAACTCCTTTACCATCATATTCTTTTGCTTTAGCTAAATTTCTTTTAAGTAAAGTTCTTGCATGTTTTTCTAACCCAGAAATAATAGACTGCTTAGAAGCATAGTTTGGAGAAGATATATAGAAAGCACCATCTTTAAAGCCATAAGATATACGATTGCTTCTCATGCCTTTATATTTGATGTAAACGTTATATCTTTTTCCATCTATTTCATAATAACAAAATAAACTATATTTCTGCATATCTACAATTATCGAACATGAGAGTTTAAAAGTGTATAAAAAGTTAATTTTTGTTGAAGAAATTCAAATATTTACATAGATTGATTAATCAATTAAAAGTATAATAGTAAAGTTGTTGAAAGGAGAATGTAGTTATGGAAACAATTATTGTCAGCGCTTGTCTATTAGGTGAAAACACCAAATATAATGGTGGCAATAACTATGATTCTCGAATCGAAAAATTAAAAGAAAAGTATAACATAATTCCTATTTGCCCTGAATCTTTTGGAGGCTTAAAAATTCCAAGAGAGCCAAGTGAAATTCAAGGTTCTTTTGTCGTTTCTAAAAGCGGAAAAGATGTTACCAATCAATTTAATGAGGGTGCTCATAAAGTTATTAATATTGTTAACTTCATGCATGTCAAAAAGGCTGTATTAATGGATCGCTCACCAAGTTGTGGTGTAAACAAAATCTATAATGGTAAATTTAATCACACTTTAATCGATGGACAAGGCTACACTGCTCGTCTTTTAAAAGAAAAAGGCGTCGAACTATATACAATCGACGATATAGACAAATTATTATGAGATCAAAAACTAGTATCATTATTCTAAAAATATCTTTTATTGCACTTTTTAGTGCACTTATATTTGTTTGTGGTGCATTTTTAGCTATACCTTATGCTGGAGGAGCTGGATACTTTAATTTTTCAGATATTTTAATTTTATTTTCTTCAGTTTATTTAGGTCCTGAAATTGGTTTAATATCTGGAATAATTGGAGCATCAATGAGCGATTTATATGCTGGTTTTGCAAGTTGCATCCCTTTCACTATCGTTGCTAAAGGCTTAGAAGCTATTGTGTTTTCACTAATTTTCTTCATTTTCAGAAAGCACAAATATTTAAAGCATCTTTCTTTTATTATTGCTCCTTTATTTATGGTTGCTTCTTACATTCCTTATTATCTTTTATATGATGATGGAGCTGGTATTATGGCATTAATTTCATCATGCTATGATTTGTTACAAGGAGCAATTTCTTCTGTCGCTGCAATTGTCTTATATCATTTATTCTTAAAAATAAAATTACCTTATAACTACTTTAACTTACTTAACTATCATAAATAGTTTTTACTTTTAATACTTATAAAAATAGATATCATATTTTCCTTTTTGTTTAGTTTTCTCATACGATTTTGTATCTATTCCACCAATTTCAAAACCACACGCTAAATAAAATAAACAAGCATCTAAGTTATTATCTTGAGCAATTGTAAATAAGCCAGGATAATTATGATCTAAAGCATATTTATATGAGTATTCAATAAGTTTTTTACCTACTCCTTTACCTCGCATAAATTTATTAACCTTTAAATCATATAAGAAAAGACAAGAGTTAAAAGTTTCAGTTAAAATCGCAAGTCCAATGCAGGTATTATTTTCATATGCACCAATAAAAATATAATCTTTCATTTCATTGAAATCATAATTTTCATTTGGGAAAGTCATTTCCTTAATCTCGTCATTTTCAAATAAGAGTTCTTTATGTGACCATACATTATTATTAAACTCTACAATTAATTTTCCTCTTAATAAAAATGGTTCATTAGGAATATTAATATCATTAGCGTGTTTTTTATCAATAAGTTTAATTTCCATAGTTTTCTCACTTATTTAATATTCTATCATTTTCGTGCAATTAAAAAGCCAGGCATAATTTATATTACCCTGGCTCTTTTTTCAAAATTAACAATTAAATTAATCTTTTAAAAGTTTGAAAATTGGTGTGGATACTATTTGTCCGAATTCGTTATACATTGAAATAACTGTGTAAATACTGTCAACTTTAGCTCCATTTCTTAATTTTCTTCTTAACATTAATCTTCTTAAAAACATCATGATAAGTACCCTCCTTACATCTATATATTAATTTAAATTAGGAGATATACAACAAAAATTCACGAATTGAAAAATTATGTAAACGCTTACTTAAAATACCAAATATCCAAAATTTTTGAATATAATCGTAATATTTCAATTGAAACTAAGATTTTATGAAAGTGCTTTCATTCGAAATCTTAAAACGCATCAAGATTTAGTGTGAATTAGCAAATTTGCCATATTTTTGTTGGTTTTTTGCTTAAAAATTAATTTTTTAAGAAAAAAGCATCCTTATTTCATTCGCAACTAATATTAGATAAATCAGTTGGTTCGTTTTCCTCTCTGCCATTTCGTTCGTCTTTATTTTTTATAATACGCATTACTAGATTTGATACCGCTATTGTTGCAGACGTAACCGATACGATAAAAAAGTACACTATAACTTTTACAGAAAGGTAAGTTGAAGGATCAGAATCCATAAAATAATATTGAAAAATTATAATGAGAAATATTAAAGCTAGTATAGAAAAAATAATTCCAATTACTAAATTTGTAATAAAACTAGCTAGGCTCTTTTTCTTCCTTTCTTTATTAGACTTTTCTCTTTTAATGCTGATTATTTTTTTGATTAAAATCGTAGATACAGAAAGTACTGAAATTAGAGTAAATACAAAAATTAAAATACTGATGACTGGATGAAAATTAAGAAACGCAAAAGTATTATAAATTTCCAATAATGATAATAAGGTTATAAAAACAGCTAAACACACAAAATCAACTACGGCTAAAATCTTATACTTCTTCATACATAAATCCTTTCCATTATTAAAATTAAAACTAAGCCTTAAAATTTAAATAAAGATATATTGCTGGTAATTGAAGTTTTTTCGCCTTTGTCAAAATATACTATTTTTTTGAAACTACCGAATTATTAATGCTATATAATTTTTTCCTTTTATTAAAATAAATGCAAAGATTTGTAATTTTAACTGTTGATAATACACCAAAAATAATAAATAAGTAGCAAAAATAATTAACTTTAAAACTCGAATTCACTCGCATAGTCTCATAGTCGTAACAAAAAATTTGAATAAGAAAAATTATTGCTAATAAAGAAGAAATAATAGTTATAGTTAAATTAATTAATAATCGAGTTTTTGATATTTCAAAGTTGACTTCAAAATTATTTTCTCTACTTTTCCTTTTTCTAATTAAATGTTTTATAAGAAGTGTGCTGGTAATAGTGACTCCTATTGTTGAAAGAGCAAAAAGAAAAACAGCAAAAACTGAATTCAAGTATGGAATTTCAAACGTATAATGAATCTCGGCATAAGTAAAAATTGCTACAAAAACGATTAGACTAATAAAATCAAGTGCCAGCAAACATTTATTTTTGTGCTGGCTAATAAGTTTTAAAAATTTCATAATTGTTCCCCCGTTGACTTATTTTAACACTATTATGATTAAAAAAAATATATGAGTCAAAACAAAAGCCTGGTTCAAAATAGAGCCAGGCATTTTTATTAATTTATAATTAAGAAAAGTGACTAAGGTTATCTAACAACCTTAAAAAGAGGAGATGATACAGTCAATCCTAATTCACTATAATTGTTATAACCATAGATTGTATAAACATCCATTGGTCTATATTCTTTTCTTAATTTTCTTTTAAGTAAAAGCTTTCTAAAAAACATAATTTTTAACAACCTCCTTACACCAAAATGTTATATTAGTTTGGATTGTTTTCAACAATTTTCATTAACTAGAAAAAGTTATGAAAGCTCTTACATCTTTTTTCAGATTCTAAAAAAAGCGATAATTATCGCTTTTTTTTCTCTGTCAGTAACTTATTTATGAAAGTGTTTACATTATAATTTAAAATTAATAATGAAAATTCGTATTATTTAATTTTCATTACCACAAATCCTAAATTATGAATAGTATTGCTATCAAAATTATTGCTTAATAAGACATTCTTAGCATCAATTTTATGATCTTTTCCAGAATTATTTATAATCACTTGATAGCTTTCTTCTGAATTAAATCTTTCAATAATTACTAAGTCATCATTAGATGTAACTTTAATATCTCCCGTTTTAAAAGCCTCGTGTTTTCTTAATTTAGTTATATCAGCAAATAATTGATTTTCTTTTGATCCGAATTCATTAGAATCCCACTCCATTCCTCTTCTATTATCAGGATCAGTACCGCCTTCCATGAAAATTTCATCGCCATAATAAATCATTGGCATTCCAGTATAAGAAATCAATGTTAAATAAGCTAAAAGATAGAGTTCTTTGTTTGGTTTAATAAAATTATAGAATCTTTCAGTGTCATGGCTATCTAAAAGATTAAGCATAACTTTATTAGAATTATCAGTATAACGAACAAGTAAAGTATTTAGTCTGTTTGCAAAATCTAAGGCACTAAATTTCTTTTGAACATAAAAATATTTACAAGCTACTAAGAAAGGATAATTCATAACCGAGTCAAATTCTGAAGCGCTCAAAAATGAAGAGGCGTTTGTCCAGTTTTCCCCAATTAAAATAACATCTTTCTTTACTCTTCTCAGTTCATGTTTAAAATAGCGCCAAAATGTATGGGAAACTTCATTAGCAACATCAAGTCGATAGCCATCAACTCCAAACTCAGTTATAAAGTATTTTCCAACACCCACAAAATAATCTTGTTCGTCAAAATTGTTAGAGTTTAATTTTGGCATTTGGTCGGTAAATCCAAACGTTTCATAATTAACTCCACTATCTTTAAAAGTTTCATCATGCATAAAGTAAAAATCATAATATTTGGAATTTTTACCATTTTTTAATACATCTACAAACATAGGATTATGTTTTGAAGAATGATTAAACACAAGATCAAGAACAATTTTCATTCCATTAGCATGTAATTTATCAACAAGAGCCTTGAATTCTTCTTTTGTCCCAAACATAGGATCAAAATTAAAATAATCCACAACATCATATTTATGATTAGATGGGGACTCACAAATTGGAGTTAAATATACAACATCAACTCCTAATTCTTTTAGATAGTCAACTTTTTCGTTAATACCTTTGAAATCACCGCCTAAAAAAACATTTTGAATTCGGTTGTTGTTTGGGCCTTTTAAATCTAAACTATTCCATGGTCTATTAATATAGTCTTTTTGTCCTCTACCATTTCTAAATCTTTCAGGGAAAATTTGATAAAAGACATCGCCTTCAAAAGTTTTATTACCGATAATATCAGATTCATTTATATAGTAAACAGAAAATCTATTATAATATGCGAAATTAAAATCATACGTTTCGGTTACTCCATCTTCACTAAAATAGTAACCTTTATCATTCATATCCTTAATATAAAAGATATAAGAAAGTCTTGCGTCGTTTCCACTAACTTTAATAATGGTTGAATAATAATCAAAATATTGATCACTAAACTCTATTTCCATCTTTTGTTCTTCGTGATGATGATAAAAATGTTCCGAATTGCCACATAAACAATACACGGCTTTAATATCATCATTCTTTTTTGTTCTTAAGCGAACTTTAAGTTCTTTTCCATTAAGAGCGAAAGAATATCTTGAATCACTATAATGTTCAATTGCAGAAAAATCCATACAGCCTCCGTTTATTTTTTAAAATTTTTAGTCTAAAATAGTATATATGAAATTGAAAACTTTTAGTATTACTTTTGGTATTTTAATGTTTCTTAGCGGTGCGCTCGTTGTTGCCTTAACCATAGTTTCATTAGTATTGAACAACAATGAAAACGACATTGTCATTAATGTATTAGCCATGGCTATAAATGCCATTCTTTTCTTTATCGAATCTTTCCTTTTCTTTAGAGGAATAACTCATCCAGCAATTTTATTGCCTGGGCTTTGTTTCCGTGAAAATTCTAAACTCAACAAAGGGCCATTAATTGTTATTACAATTGGCGGATTAATTGGGCTTGTCTTTACAATTTTGTTTGCAATAGAATCATCCGGATTAACAAGTTTGTTTAGTTTAAACCCAAGCGATAATTATTTATTTCTCTCAATATCGCTAACTTTATTAATTAATGCCGCTTCTGCTTTGATTTTTGCTTCAATAGCTAGATTTGAAGTCTATTGATTGTAAATGCCATTTATATTATAAACAGCTCTATTTTGTGTTCTATCAATAACAACTTCTTCTTCACAAAATATTAGCATACCATAATCATCTATTGTAATTTCTTGATTACAGGTTGCTCCTTCAAACATAGTTTTATCATCTTCAATTTTAAATGTAAGATTGCTGTCTTCTAAAACATAACGATTGCCATATTTATGCGAATTTGCCTGAAAATAATCTCCATAATAAAGACCACCATATCTAAATGGCGAATCGCCAGTGAAAAAAATAGAATTCATCATCGAATAAGCTTGATCGTATGGAATTTGCTCACTCGTTAATGACCCATTATTTGTTGTTTCGACAACGTAATTATCGTTTACTTCTTTTAATTCAACTTTTGTAGAAGTAATTTTAGTCTTACTGTCAATTTGATTTCCACTAAAACTGGCTTCATAGCAAAAGTAAAAGTCTTGGTTTTGTGAAGTTTTTGAAAAAATAAGGTTCTCTTTTTTCTCGCCGTTAATTAATCCTGAAGCATCAATTTCTGAATAAGAAAAATTAATCTTTCCTGAATTTACATTTAAAAATGTGTTGTCAAATTCGATTGAATGTAAAAAATTGTAGATATCTTCTGGAATATCTACACTACTCGCACACCCTGTTACCAGGGTGGCGAGTAAAAATAATGGACTAAATTTTAAGATTTTCATATTTAATTATTTTAAATATCAATCAGAAAATATGTCAATTATTAATAAAGTCTAATATCAAATTTGTTTTCGTAGACTCTAATGTTGTTTAAATCAAAGGTTAAATGCAATAAGTCACCGACCTTAACATCGTCTTTAACCGCAACATAAATAACATTTTTATTGATTAAACACTTTGCAAATTTTTCTTTACCATAATCTAAAATTTCTGTGACGTTAGCTTTTAAGCCGCCTTCACTTACACGTTTATAATCATAGTGAGAAATTTCATAACGATAATTTGATTTGAAAAGTTTTGTACCAAAGGCTTGAACAATTCTTCTTGTGATATCAAATGAGGATTCAACATAGTGACCATTAATACCAATATAGAATTTTTTGCACTTAAGACCTTCAGTTTCTTCTTCTTTATCAAATTTATCATTTACTCTAGTAATCTTTGCTCTAATACTAGCTTTTTCATCTTTATCAGTAGTGTTCTTCAACTCAGCATATAAAGCATCAATTTCACTCTTTCTTGCTTCTTTAAGTTCAGCAAGTTTAGCTTGATATGCTTGTTTAAGTTCTTCAACACCTTGACCAGCGATTGCATTTAATGAACTTGCATTAGAAGAAATATCGTTGTTAATTGATGCATAAAGATCTTTAACTTCTTTTTCTCTATTTGCATAATCTGCTTTAATTTCTTCGACTGCTTTACGATCAGCATCTGAAATTGCTGCTTTTTTAGAATCTAATTCATTAATTCTTTCTTCATAAAGTTTCTTAGCAGCTTCATTAGCAGCTTTAAATTCAGCCCTAACTTTCTTTCTGCCATCTTTACCTAAGTCCATCGTAGTTAGTTTGAATGTTAAATCAGTCTTATTGTTATCAATAGTTTCTTTATATTCGTTTTTATATTCTTTATAAAGATAATCATTAACACCATGTTTAGCAAGCTCAACTGATTTTTCTTTTTCTAACTCTTTAACTTTTTCTTCACAAATTGAATCGCTTAATTTACAAAGAGATTTAACTGCTCTAGTATTGTTTTCTAAGTTAGTGAATAAGCCTAAATAGGTGTCGTAAACAGATAATGGTTTGACGATATCGATTTCATCATCACCTTCTTTAATAGCAATTGACTTATAATCAATATCAAATCTGACATCTTTTCCAACAGGATAAGCATCTTTAACGATAGCAAAGAATGTTCTACCACCAATTTTCAAATAACAAACTGTGGTTTCACCAATTACTTCATTATTAACAACCTTGGCTGTGAATTCACCATTTTCATTAATTTCAATAGCATCAGTTGGAACAAGGAATTTACCATCAGCTAAATCTTTACATTTAATAGCTGTAGGCAATTTTACACTTATACCAAGGAAATTAACCATATTATCTTTGACTGTACAATCGAAAACATTTTCCTTTGGAATACGTGGAACAATAGTATCTTCTGTTGTTTTATCAAAGAAATGGGCTTTCTTCATATTAAAAGCAGCTTCAACAACATCACCAGGTTTTAAATTCATATAACCATGGTTAGATTTTGCAATGACTCTAGTTGAAGATTCAACAAAGCCGTCTCCACCCATATTTAAGTCGCCATAAATAAGGGTTTCGCTTCCTAATTCTTCAAAGTGTGAAACTTTAATTTTCATTTTATTCTTGCTATTTGCAAGATCACTAGGTTCAAGTGAAATATCTTCACATCTTAAGCCAACCCAAACATGTTGTTTACCATTAAGATATGCAGGTTTAACCTTTAATAAATCTTCAAATGGAACATATAATTTGTTATCGCAATAATCAAAAGTTAATTCAACAATATCGCCTTGTCTCTTTAATGTAGCTTCGAAAAAGTTCATTTGAGGAGTTCCTATAAAACCTGCAACGAACTTATTTGCTGGGAAATTATAAAGATTTTGTGGTGAATCAATTTGTTGAATTTCACCAAGTTTCATAACAACTACTCTTGTACCTAAAGTCATAGCTTCAGTTTGGTCATGAGTAACATAAATAAAAGTTGTTTGAAGTTGATTATGAATTTTAGCAATTTCAGCTCTCATTTCAGTTCTTAACTTAGCGTCAAGATTAGAAAGAGGTTCGTCAAGTAAGAATACTTTTGGATTTCTTAAAATAGCTCTGCCTAAAGCAACTCTTTGTCTTTGACCACCAGACATAGCTCTTGGTTTTCTATCTAAGAATTCTGTAATTTTTAATACATCTGCTGCCCATAAAACTTTTTTATGGATTTCTGCTCTTGGAACATGTCTTAATTTAAGACCAAAAGCCATATTATCATAAACAGTCATATGAGGATAAAGAGCATAGTTTTGGAAAACCATTGCAATATCTCTATCTTTTGGTTCAACATTGTTGACGAGTTCATCGCCAATGTATAATTCACCTGCAGTAATATCTTCAAGACCTGCAATCATTCTTAAAGTTGTAGATTTACCACAACCAGATGGACCAACGAATACAATAAATTCTTTGTCCTTAATTTTCATATTAAAGTTTGAAACAGCTTTGACGCCATTTGGATAAACTTTATATATATTTTTTAAATATAAATCAGCCATAAATATACTCCCTAATTAACCTTTAACAGCGCCACCTGTAACACCTTCAACATAGTATCTTTGTAACCAGAAGAATAAAACAACAATTGGAATAGAAACAAAGACACCGCCAGAACAGAATCTAGTAAAATACATACCACTTAAAGTTGGTTGAATCCACTTTTGTAAACCAACAGCAACTGTAAATGCTTCTTGAGATCCACGGCCGACAAGATAGTTAGCCATCATGAAGTCACCCCATGGAGCTAAAAATGCTGTTAAGACTGTATAAACAACGATAGGTTTTGATAATGGAATAATAATTCTCCAGAAAACAGTATTACGATTTGCACCATCAATTAACGCTGCTTCATCCAAAGATCTAGGAATTGTATCGAAGAATCCTTTAGAGATATAGTAGTTCATTGCACTACCAGCAATATAAACAAGGAATAATCCGAAGATACTTGTTTGTAAACCGACAGCTTGTAAAATCTTATAAATACAAATCATTCCAAGGAAGCCAGGGAACATGCCAATAATAAGCATGAATTTCATAAGTCCTTTTCTTCCTTTAAATCTTAATCTTGATAAAGCATAAGCTGTCATTAAGACTAATATTGTTTGGAAAATTGTAGTAAGGACAGCGATAATTAAAGTATTTAAATACCATCTACCAAAGTTATATGCACTGTCTGTAAATAATTTGATGTAGTTATCTAAACCATATTGCCAATCCTCTGGAAATAAGGTTAATGATAAACCTGGGTTATCAATTCTTAATGATTGAATAATTAAATAGAAGAAAGGGAAAACCCAGATAATTGAGATCAAAACCAAGATTACATAAATAATGGTATTTGATATAATTCTACGTCCCTTTTGTCCAATTTTTTTGCTTCTCATTATTGGAAATCCTCCTCGTTCTTTAAGCTCTTACTTCTAGAATAGAAGATTAATGAGAACACAGCACAAATGATGAAGATTAAGATACCAATAACTGAGGCCATATCATATGATTGCTCATTAACAGTTAAATCATACAACCAAGTGATAAGCAAATCAGTTTGTCCTGCACTGTAAATCATTGCTGGATCAAGATTTGGTCCACCACCGGTTAAGAGGTAAATAATATTGAAGTTATTAATATTACCAACAAATGTTGTAATTAATGATGGAGTCATAACAAACATCATGTAAGGTAATGTAATATTAACAAACATTCTATAAGGATTAGCACCATCAATTCTAGCTGCTTCGTATAAGTCTTCAGGAATATTAAGTAAAATACCTGTACAACTTAAAACGGTAAATGGAACACCAACCCATAAGTTGACTACAACAACAGTCACCTTAGCAATAGTTGGATCCATCAAGAATCTAATTGGCTCAAGACCAATGGACATTAATAATTGATTATAAATACCATTATCTTGAAGCATTTTGCTCATTAAAAGCAATGAAACAAATTGTGGAACGGCAATAGTTGTAACTAAAATCGTTCTCCAAAGTTTCTTTAGCTTAATACCTTTTTTATTAATAACAACTGCAACTATCATACCAATAATGAAGTTGGTAAATGTTGCAAGAATTGCCCATAAAATGGTCCATCCTAAAACAACCCAGAAGGTATAAGTAAACCTTGCATTGTCACCTCCGCCAAGACCACTACCACTAAGCATAGTTTGGAAATTGTCAAATCCAACCCATGTAAATAATTGATTTGGTGGGACATGAAGTGCATTATAGTTTGTAAACGAGACAAATATCATGAAGATTAACGGAACAATAGTAAAGCAAACAAGACCAACCATTGGTAAAGCAAGAAGAGTAGCGTGATAATATCTATCGCCAAGGTGTGCTAAATCTTCTCTTCCATTAATCAGTTTTTTGTTAATTTCTTGCATTTCTTGTGCAGAATACGCTTGTTTTATCGATTGATACCAAACATATAAAGTGCAAAAAATAACTAAAATTGTTAAAACACTGTACAAAAGAATATTAAATGAATCATCACCGACAACGACGAAACCTGTGTCGTCTTTGCCAGATTCAACAGTTCCCAATGTACCAAACTTTGAAATGTATTGTCCGCCAAAAAATATCATGTAAAGAATAAAAACAATTTCATAGATTAAAAATAAAAAACCTCTTAGAAATTGTTTTCTTGCAATGTTTCCAAAACCAAAAAGTATAAAAGAAAGTCTAGTTTTCCAATCGCCATATAAAGCAGCATCTCCTACTACCGAGAAAATGCTTTTGATTTTAGAACCAAGGTTCTTAAATGCATAAGGTATTTTTCTAAAGAAACCTTTTGCTTTTTTGCCTAAACCCCTAAATCCCTTTGTGGTTTTATAAATGAATTTTCTTGGCTTTGACAATCCTAAATAAGCTAAATCTGTCATAAAAGCTCCTTTAATCATTTATAAATTCAGGACTCACCGAAGTGAGTCCTGGAAAATCTTAACCTATTATTTAGTTGCTGATACAATATCAGATTGTAAATTTTCTAAAGTAGTTTTGATGGATTCTTCACTTCCGTAACCATCATCTGCGCCGGCTCTTGTCTTTTCAAATAAGTTTTTACCAAAAGCAGCAATTGGATCCCAGAAATTAGTTGGAGTTGAATCTTGAACTCTATATCCAATATTTTTACCTTCAGCATCGGTTAAAGCATATTGATCAGCTAATGCAGAAAGGAATGGGCTTTCTTGAACAGCTTTATCTTCTTGAGCTTTTAAGTTAGAAGGTCCTAGACCTGATGCGTTAAATCTATCCATTGAAGCATCATAACCAGTTAAGAATTGAGCTAATTCTCTTAAAATAGTTAAGTTTTGTGGGTCTTTTCTTGCAAATGCAGAATATGGATTGATACCCATTAACTTATAACCACCAAATGTTTTCCAAGTATATTTATTACCAGTACCACCTAATTGAGCTGTTTTTGATTCAAGTGTTGGTAAAACAGTGGCACGATAATTATCGCCCCATTTTTCTCCGAAAACAGCACCATTGTTCCAAGAAACAATACCTGCTAAAGGTTGATCTTTATTAGTGATATATTGGGTAACAAGATCATTATAAGCTGGTGTCTGATCATCGGAATACATAAAGTGCTTACTAATTGATCCATCTTCGTTTGTATAACTATTTAACATACAACGTGCAGCTTCAAGACCGATTGTGTAATCTTTATTTCCGCCTTCTTCTTTATAACCAAACCAACATTCAGCAGATTCTTGTTTACCTTCACTATCAAATTTAATGGAATAATCTCCACCTGTACCAAAGAAAACGCCGGATTCATACCATGCTGATCCACATGCCCATAAAGCTAAACCATTGCTCCAGTTATAGCCAGTTTCTTTGGAAACACCTCTTTCATCTAAAGCAGCGAATAAATCTCTGAATGTGTAACCTGCTTTAAGATTGTCTGTTTCTTCGTCCCAAACAGATGTTCCGACAAAAGCATCTTTGTTATAGCAGAAAACATAACCGTTATCAGCTGAAACTGGATAGCCATAGTATTTGCCATCGATTTTACCTGCATCATTTGCAGCTTGCGTATGATTTTCTTCAATCCATTTAGCATCTGCATCAGTTAAAGCAGCTGCTGCACCAATTCTAACAATGTTAGCTAATTGGTCATTAGCATAAGTGTAAATGGAAGCACCGGATTGAACGTCAACAGCTAAAGCATCATAAGCTCCAGCATCACCATTTGTGCCATATTGGAATTCAATATCTGCATATTCAGGATTTGCTTCAACGAATTCATTCCATAAAGCTTTATATAAAGCTTCATGTTCAGATGGTCCCCAGAAAAGAATTCCTTCAAAAGAACCACATGATGTTAATGAAGCAGCTGTGCCAACACCAATGGCTGCTGCTGCGAATGCCATTAAAAGTTTAGTTTTTTTCACTATAATTTCCTCCTATATAACTTTTAATTTCAATTTATATTAACTCTGCACGAGTTTAATATCGTTTTAATTACGTTCAGAATTATCAATCCACCTGGTTAGGATATCAGCCTTAGCTTTTTCGTTAGTCTTAAATAATTGTTCATCCATTCTCCAAGACCAATTATCATCAGATAAGGTTGAAGGAAAGTTAATTCTAGCTTCTTTCCCTAAAGCGAAGAGATCCATAATTGGAATAATTGCCGCTTTAGCTTTATTCACAAAATTAAGTTCACACATCTTATAAGTTAATTCTTCATTTGTGAATTTCCTGCTGAATGGAATATTGAAGAATTTGCACTCCTTTTCCATTATGTTCAGCATTCTTTCCTTACTGTTTTCGTCTAAACTATCAATGAATTGACGTGTTGTAGTTGAGTCATGTGTTGCAGTATATGAGAAAAAGTTTTTAGTATAATTACTTGGTCTCCATGTACTCTTTGGATTATCATCATCGAATGCTTGTGTAACAATTTTCATTCCCGGATAACCAGTGTCACTCATTAGCTTTAAGAATTTAGCATCAATTAAGCCTAAATCTTCAGCAACTATTGGTAAATCTAATTTGTCTTTGAACAAATCCAAACCAGGACCACTAACCCAAACACCTCTTTCAGCCGTTTTATCACCAAAAGGAATAGCGTAATAATCACTAAAACCTTTAAAGTGATCAATTCTAATTAAGTCATATAAAGATAAAGCATTATTTATTCTAGCGTTCCACCATTTATAACGTGACTTTTTGTGGTAAGCCCAATCATATAGTGGATTTCCCCAAAGTTGTCCAGTTGTACTAAACATATCTGGTGGTACTCCTGCTACTCTCTTTGGATAATGCCTTTCATCAAGTTCGAATAATTCTGGATATTTCCACACTTCAACTGAATCAAAGGCAACGTAAATAGGTAAATCACCCATTAATTTTATTTTACTCTCATTTGCATATTTTTTAAGAGCAAAAAATTGTTTTAAGAACTCATATTGAGTCCACATATAGAAAAGGTACTCATCTTTATATTTTGTTTTGATTGTTTGTTCAATTTGAGGTGAATATTTTTTTAGTTTTTCGTCCCATTCATACCATGGTTTTAAATTTTGGTGATCTTTAATAACCATAAAAACTGCAAAATCAGAGTAATTTTTCTCTTTTTCAACGAAATCTAAAAATTCTTTATTATTTTTATCATAGCGAGCAAACGCTTTGCGCAATACGTTTAATTTATTAGCAAAAAGAGCTCCATAATCAACTCTAGAAGTATTTTTGCCCCAATCAATTGAAGTCACATCTTCTTTATTTAGAAGTTTTTCATCAATCAAAATATCTAAATCAATGAAATAATAGTTCATTCCATAATTAGATGGAGATTGATAAGGTGAATTCCCAAAACTAGTTACATTTAAAGGCAAAATTTGCCAAATTCCGACTCCACATCTCTTTAAGAAATCGACAAATTCATAAGCTGCCTTCCCGAAAGTTCCAATTCCATAATTACTCCAAAGAGAAGAAATCGGAAACAAAATTCCTGCAATTCGATCCATAAATAAAACCCACTTTTCTTTTTTGAAAGCGCTTACATTATAAAATGTAATATTTTAGTTGTCAAAATAAAAAAGTTGATAACTATCGATAAAAATTGAAGTTTAATTATAAAATGAATAATCTTTTTATTTTTTTATATCAATTTTTACATATTTGTTAAATTTGTTCGATTGTTATCGTATTTTTAGTTGCTTTATATTATTGTTTTAAAAACCGATTATTATCTCTTTTTTTAGAATTTCTTAACATTTTATGAACTTAGTAAAGTTTTTAAAATGTCATTTATTTCTTTTAAATTTTATTAACATTTTTTTCATTTCGTCTACAATTCCATCACTTAAATCTGACCACAAAAATCTATATGTCCAGTTTTCTTCATTAACTGTACCAGGTTCATTAATCCTGCTTTCTTTACCCTGAAATAAAATATCTTGCATAGTAAAAGTAACATGATTTGCGCGACTTGCTAAAGCTAGTTTCATTAAGTATCTAGCTTTTTCAAATAGTGAAATAGACTCCTCGTTTTCAACTTTTAATTTGCGGGCTTCACTCTTAACTCTATTTTCAGCTAATATTTTTTGCTCTTCTGTCAGAGAACTCAAAAGGCCTTTTAAAGGCATATAGTCATGGCTTTCAAGATACAAATAAGTATCCTCGCTAATGTTTGAAGGAAGGCAGTTTTCAGTAAAAAATTTATCTTGGAAAAAATTTGGTCCAATTAACGTTAATGTCTCTAATTTAGATTCATTAATAAAATGTTGAGTATCTTCAGGATAAATACCTGTACTATTCGCAATTAATGGATAATCTTCTTTAACATCGTTTATAAAGTCAAGTCCAGGACCTTTAAAATATTTGCCCTTTTTCCCATTTTTACTTCTAAAAGGGACTGCATAAGTTTTATAAAAACCCATAAAATGATTAACTTTAATTCTGTCAAAAAGAGAATATGCAGCATCTAAACGATAACGCCACCGTTTATAATTAGTTGTCTTCATATATTCCCAATCATACATTGGGTATCCCCATTTTTGCCCTTCTTTGCGAAAATCATCAGGCGGAAATCCAACAACAAAAGTTGGGATATTACGCTTATCAATCAAAAACAATTCAGGTGTCATATACATTGCGTCAGAGTTATAACTTAAAAAATGTGGAATTTCGCCAATTATATCTATACCTTTACTTTTTGCATAATCGTGCATTCTTTTCCATTGTTTTTTAAAAATGTAAGCTAAAAATAGATAGTAGTCGATAGTATCATGATGAAAAGTCTCATATTCCTTTTTAATTTCAGAAGCATAATAACGATCTTCTAAACGAAAATCAAACCAGTTCTTGTCATTATTAAACGATTTAATAGTTTCAAAAAGTGCGTAATTATATCGAAAAGAATTGTTTTCTTTAAAACTCAAAAAATCGGGATCGGTTTTATCGAATCTCTTAAAGGCAGTTCTCAAAATTTTGTCTTTAGCAATTTTTATTTTGTTGTAATTTACTTTCCTAGGTGAATCTGAAAATTCAATCCCGGTAAAGTCACGACTATTTAAAATGCCATCTTCTACCAATAAATCAAAATCTATAAAAAGATAGTTTAGTGAAAAAGCACTTGGTATATCAAAAGGAGAATTACCTTTACCAATATCCTCTACAGGCAATACTTCCCAATAAGAAAAACCACATTCACTTAAAAAATCTATAAACTTATAAGCATTCTGTCTGCCCTAAAGTTCCGATTCCATACTTCCCTGGCAAGGAAAATATAGGTAATAAAACGCCACATTCTTTACTACTCATATAATAAATTATCACTGAATTTTATTAAAAAGTTAACATTAAATATTCTTTATAATGTGATAAATAAGCCATTTTTCTTAAATAAATTAAGATATTGTAAAATTTGCCTAGCCGTCTTGATTTTTAATATGCTCTTAATTAAGATAATTTCTATGAAGAACTATTTAAAGACTAGCGTTATTTACCAAGTCTATGTAAGAAACTTTACAGAAGAAGGTACATTTAACGCATTAGAAAACAAATTAGACTACATAAAAAATTTAGGCGTTGACATTGTCTATCTTTTACCAATTTCTCCTATTGGCGTAAAAGATAGAAAAGGAGTTTTAGGTTCACCTTACTCAATTCAAGATTATACGAAAATTAATCCAGAATTAGGGACTTTAGACGATTTCAAATCATTAATCGAAGCAACACATAAGAAAGGAATGAAAATAATGATTGATATCGTTTATAATCATACCTCTCGTGATTCTTGGATTTTAAAAAATCATCCTGAGTGGATGTTTCATAACAACAAGGGAGAAGTTTCAAATAAAGTCGAAGATTGGTCTGATGTTTACGATTTAGATTACTCTCATCCTGAATTAATTAAATATTTGGTAGATATCATTGATTATTACTGCTCTTTAGGAGTCGATGGATATCGTTTCGATGTTGCAAGTCTTATTACAAAGGATTTCTTTGACGCTTTAAAATCAATGTTAAGCAAGAAATATCCAGATACAATTTTACTTGCTGAATCAGTTCACCCAGGTTTCGTTAGTTTTTTAAGGGGAGAAAATTTCAATTGCCTTAGCGATGGTGAACTAATTGACCACGCCTTTGATCTTTTATATCCATATAATTCTTACGAAAATTTAAGAAATTATTTAGAGACCAAAGATCAAAAATGGTTAGATTTCTATAAATATGCCTTATTACTTGAAGATAGTATGTGCCCAGAGTATTCAATGAGAATAAGATGCTTAGAGAATCATGACCAAAAAGCATTATATGAATTCTCTCATGATTTTGTTGTATTAAGAAATTTAGCAGCACTTATGCCATATCTTAAAGGGCCTATGTTTATTTATGATGGGTTAGAAACAAAAAATGATCATTTGCTAAATCTTTTTAATAAAGACACTATGTCTTGGGAAATTGATGAAGAGTGGTTCGCTTTTATCAAAAAACTCATTGCATATAAGAAAGAGAAATTTAATTTAAATTTAAATACTTCTACTCCTTTATTAAACGGAGGAGATACAATCGCCTTTAAAAATGTTTATAAAGATGGAAGTTATAGTTTTGGTGTTTTCTCTTTAAGTGGTAAAGAAGAAACAATTAATGATCAAACATTAATTGATGGAACATATGTCGATTATTTAACCGGCAAAGAAGTAACCATTAAAGACCATACTATTAAAGTTAAAGAACCATTATATTTATTCAAAAAGTAAATTAATTAATTTTTAAAAAAGAAGAGCCGTTTTGCTCTTCTTTTTTTATTTTAAGTGAAGTTTTGCAGACTTTTTATCTAAAAACTTAGTTTATATACTTAATAATTTTTGCTGGATTTCCTGCTACTATTGCATTATCTGGAACATCTTTTGTAACAACGCTTCCAGCTCCTACCACTGCATTTTCACCAATTGTAACGCCAGGCAAAATAACGCTTTTTGAGCCAATCCAAGCATAATCTTTAATAACTATCTTTTTAGGAATTAAATCATATCTTTCTTCTTTTTTAAGTCCATGATTTAAAGAAGCAAATATACATTCATGACCTATATTTACATAATTACCAATTTCAATTCCACCTTGATCTTGAAAGGCGCATCCAGCATTAATAAAAACATGTTTTCCTATTTTTAAGTTCTTTCCAAAATCAATATAAATTGGTGGAAATAAAGAAAAGTTTTCATCTAACTTTTGACCAATAATTTCTTCCATAAGCTTAATTAGCTCTTTTTCATCATGATATTTAGTGTTTATCTCAAAAGTTAATTTACGTGTCTCTCCACTAATTCTATGCATTAATGCTTTATATTCATTACCTTGTTTTAATGTTTTACCTTCATTTAAATAATTCAATAATTCTTTTAAACTTACTTCTTTTTCCATCTTTAATCAATCCTTTCTTTTATTACATCATCTTCTTTTATTTCGCCAATTAGTAATGATGAATCATCACTATGATTCATATAATTACTTTTAACTTCTTCTTCATTAAAGTTAGCATAACAATATTTGCAACGCGATAAGCAAGAGTTATAAGCTCCTATATCCACTGTTTGAACACAATTACAATTTTCATTGTCACGATGTGTTCTTCTTTTAAACTTAACATTTTTATTAAGTTTACTCATTAATGAAGTAGCAAATTCTTTTGTTAAGCAGCTGCCTTTAGAAAAGCCATATTCTGTTAAGTCTTCTTTTTCTCCACATGTAAATATATTAAGTTTATTTTCTTTAGCAATCTTAAAGAATTCTTCTCCAATTAACCTATAGTCTTCCTTTAAAAAGCCTTCTAAATGAAGATATTTATCATTATTTTTTAAAACATTTTTATATAAATCTATAAAAGAGATAACAACATTATCTGCGCTTCCCATTATTTCACTAGCTAGCTTTTTAAAAGCTTTAATATGATAAGTTATTGGATATTCTTTACTTTTTAAGATTGGATCAAAACGAATAAAGATACGATCACTTCCATAACGATTAGCTAAATATTTAACAGCTTTTATAACTTCCTTTTTCTCTTTAGCAATTTTTGGTTCGATATCTTCTTTATAAGGTGTAATTGTTATATGAAATATTAATGGTACGTTTTTTAAAAGTTCATCTAACTCATCTAAATATGGTAAAAAAGGAATTGGATTTTTAGTGCAAAACATAATGATATCAACCATATCAAAATAAATTCGTGACACAAGTTTTGGATTATATGGATTTCTTGTATCAACATAACCTTCTTTTACACGGTTTATAAACCATTTTGGATAATAGGTTAAAATATCAGTTCTTCCACTTACAAACAAAACCATAATTTGTATTTTAAAAGTTTCTTTTGCAATGATAAAGAATTAAACATATTTAGTTTACAATTTATAAAGTAAATTAGGATTGTTAACTAGGAGATAATTTCTTTTGAAGTTACATAAAAAGCCAAATAATAAGGAATTGTCTTTTTATTGTCTACTTGACCAATATTTTGAGCAGTAAATTTTATTAAACCTTTAACTTTGTAATTAGGATTTGCAAGGACCGTTTTAGAAGATTTAGCATTACCACTTCGTGCTTTAACTTCAATAAGATATAATCCATCCAAAAAAGGCTCTATAAAATCAATTTCTAGCCCGCTGGATTTAGCAAAATAAAACAACTTTTTCCCATTTTTATTTAACGTTTCAGCAATAAGATTTTCAAAAATCGCTCCTTTGCCTAATCCTAAATCATCATTTATAACTTTAAAAGCGATTTCTTTTGGCAAAGATGCCATTAATAGACCAATATCTGAAAAATAAACTTTAAATTGGTTATCAATAGCGAAAAAACTTAGTGGCTCCTCTAGAGTTGATACATTGTAGCAAACATCAATTAAACCATATTCTTTTAGCCACTTTAGAGAATCTTGATACGTCCTTTGACTTCCGCCCTTATTTACTAAAGAGTACTGAAATTTATTATTTTCTTTGGCAAGTTGTTTTGGTATAGAATCAAAGACATCTAGAATTTTTCTTTTTTCAGATTCGTCAACTTGAATTTCGCCACTTTGAGATAGGTGCATTCCAAAATCAGATTTGAATGATTTTATTAGATTTGCTTGAACTTCTCTAACTTTATCAAGATCGTTTGTATCTAAAAAAGTTGTAACTGCCTTTGGCATTCCACCTACACAGATATATTTTTTAATTAAATTTAAAAACAAATTATGATAATAAGAATCAATTTGTTTTGATTTATCAACACAATTTTTAAGTTTTTCAATGATTTTTTTATCTATATTTAACGACCATAGAAATTCTTCAAAATCGAGAGGTTTCATTTCTATTTGATATTCATAACCAACACCAATTCCTCTACTCGCAAGTTTGCTATCTCTATATCCATCAATGCCTAAATACGAACCAGTAGAAATAACATCAAATCTTTTGTCTAAAGCAAAGTATTTTAAAGAGCTTCTTGCATCAGGGCAATCTTGTATTTCGTCAAATATAAAAACAGTTTTATATGGTATAAAATCTGAGCCTTTAATAATGGAAAGCCTTGCTTTATAAGGCGATAATTTGAGTAAAATTTCATCAATATCGAAATTCCCACTAAAGACCAATCTAAGTTCAATAAAACTTCGAAAATCTAGAAAAAATGCATTTTCATAATTTTGCTTAGCAAATTCTATTACAGATGTAGTTTTACCTACTTGTCTTAGGCCTTTTATTATAATTGGCAGATGATTTTTCTCTTTTTTCCGCCTATCTAATACTTTGAATACTTTTCTCTCTAACATAATATTTAACTGTATGTTAAATCAAGTCAACATATTTTTCAAGCGAGTTTTTTTAACATTTACATATTTTTCAAGCGAGTTTTTTTAAAATTTACATATTTTTCAAGCGAGTTTTTTTAACATTTACATATTTTTCAAGCGAGTTTTTTCAATATTTTACATATTTTTATAGCGAGTTTTACAATTGTTTGCTCTCCGAAATTAAGGCTTTAAGCAACCTAGCGGTACTACATAAACGCCATCTTCTCTCTTATAAGCATATTTTTCTTTTGTAATAACCATTAAATAAATTGGTTTTTCAATTAAATCATCTCTAATCTTTTTTAAGTTGTTAGCAGCTTCTTCGATATCATCATCAACACCAAGTTTTATCTCTACTAATCCAAATTCGCCATCACGATAGACAATAATTGCATCACATTCTCTATTTAAGCTGTCGCGGTAATGATAAACTGATGCATCGATAGTTGAAGCATAAATTTTCAAATCTCTAATCGAAAGCGATTCAAAAAGAAAACCAAATAGTTTCATATCTTTAAATAAAGACTGAGGTGTAAGGCCTAGTGAAGCAACCGCAATCGAAGGATCAACAAAATATCTGGTATTCTTTGTTCTAATAGCAGTTTTACTTCTTAAGTTAGTGTTCCAAGCTAAAACCTCATCGACTACAAACAATCTTTGAAGTGCGGAAAAATACTTTTCAAATGTTCTAAAATCAATGCTTGCATCATTAATAATTACAGAATCTGGGCATTGAGTACCAACATTTCTAGCGTATGAGCGCATAATTTTTTGCGATGTTAAAATGTTTTTTCTGATTCCTAAATCTTTAAAAGTAAAAATGTCATCTTGATATAATATCTCAAAATAATAATATGCTTGTGCCAAAGCGACTTTTCCACTTTTTCCAATCGCTAGTGGCCAGCCACCTCTACAAATATAAAAAGCATAATCGAAAATGTTTTTATCACAAGTTCCTAATTCAAAATCGCCATTTTTTAATGAAGAAAGAGAAACCAATCCATTGCTTTCGTTACTTTCATAAAGCGATAGTGTTCTCATCATTTTTCGGCAAATTCGGCCGTTTCCAGTATGCTCATTTAAAATATCTTCTTCATTACCATTTGAGTATGACAACTTGTTAGTAACACTTCCTGTTAAAATATATCCACCAAAAATAGAACTTTTATCAACTTGAATTTTAATTTCATTCCAGATAAATGGTATAAATTGCCATTCATCAATTAAAATCGGCTTCTCTCCTTGATTTAAAAATACATCAGGAGCATTTTTAGCAAACTCTATAATTTGTTGTCTTGTTTTTAACGGCAAAAGTTCTACTATTGTTTTAGCATGTCTCGCACAAGTTGTTGTTTTTCCACACCACTTCGGTCCAACTACTAATACTGCACCTTTGCTTTCTAAAGAAAATTGCAGTATTTCATCAAATAATCTTGGAATATAAGTATTTTTCATATTATTAATTTATCATGTTAAAAATAAATACACAATTGAAAATCCAAAATTTGTGAGTAAAATAATCCAATAAATATGAGTAAAATAATCCCATAAATATTAATAAAATAATCCAATAAATATGAGTAAAAAAATCCTATGTTTGTAAACTTTCAATATATATGTTCATATACTATTCTTAATCAAATAAGCCCTTCTTAATTATTAAAAACCAAAAGTTAAAATAACTCTAACAATAGCAAGTATAATAAAAACATTTGCTTATTTCATTAAACTATTAACTATTATATTTAGGCAAAAACCATGCAAATCTTAAATTATTTTATTGTTTTTCAATATTTTCTTGTTTCTCAATTTCTTTGGCTCTTTTATTAATTACTCTAGGGAAAGTGATGAAAATTACTATACCAGTAATTACTCCTGCAACTAAATCTGCAATGCCTTCAGACATGTAAACGCCTTGAAAACCAACTGTATAAGTTAACAAAAAGCATAAAGGAATTAAGATAATTACTTTCCTTAAAGTTGCTAAAAAAACAGCTGTTTTCCCTTGACCTAAAGCTACATTTATATTTTGTAAAGTCATTTGAATAACAAACATAATTGTTCCCATTAAAAATAATGGGGTATAAGCTTTAATTAAAGACATTACTTCTTCATCAGCACTAAAAACATAACCATAAATTTGCGGTGCTGACATTGAAATAGTATAAATAATCACATCAAAAACTAATCCGATAATAAAGGTATAAATAATCCCTTTCTTTAATCGATTAGCATCACCTTTTCCATAGTTATAACTTACAAAAGGAGCTATTCCATAACCTAGTCCATTTAAAGGCAAAGAAATTAATTGAAGTGCACTAAGCATAATTGTAAGAGCGGCTGTATAAGCACTACTTGTTCCACCCGTTGCAATCTTTAAACAAACATTGAAAACTATCTGAATAATGCTTTCAGTTAAAGTCATAATGAATGGAGATAAGCCTAAAAAGAGAATAGATCCAATTATTACTAAGTCAAACTTCATGTCTTTGATTTTAAAACTAAAAGTTGATCCTTTCATAAAGAAAAGGATAATAATCCAAACAAAGGAAGCAAATTGAGAAAGAATAGTCGCAAGTGCTGCTCCTTCTACCCCCATATTAAAGGTAAAGATAAAAAGAGGATCAAGCGCAACGTTTAATAAAGCACCTAAAAGTGTAGTTCCCATTGCTAAAATCGAGTGCCCTTGAGCACTAACAAAAGGATTTAAGCCTTGAACTAAAATTATAAAGACACTTCCTAAAGCATAAATTTTTAAATAATTAGTTGCATAAACAATTGAATTATCTGGACAGCCAAACAAAAAAATAATTGGCTCAGCAAAGAAAAACAAAATTAAAGTAAGAATTACTCCAATAATTACAAGTAAAAGAGTCGATATGTTAAAAATTCGATTAGCTTTTTCTTTGTTTCCTTCTCCTAAAGACATACTTGCTCTTGGTGAAGCGCCTAAACCAATTAAATTTGCAAAAGCTTGTACAATTAAAGTAATTGGTAATACTATTCCTAAAGCCGCTAAAGCCTCAGTTTTAATATCTTGAATATTAGACACATACATTCTATCAACAAGGTTATATAAAAAGGTAATAAGCTGTGCGATAACTGCTGGAATAGTTAATTTAAAAACTAAAGGCAATATCTTTCCTTTTCCAAATTCACCAGTAATATCTTTCATTTTGTTGCCTCACAAACCTTAGTGATTATATTGATTTTTGCTAATTAAAGCAAGGCTATCGATTTTTAAAGATAGTTTATCATCTCGACCATTTTGAAAACTCTCAAAGTATGTTTTTATTAAAAGCGATGTTTTTGTGAGTAACCGTATTAATGAAATGAGTTTTTTTATTTTCTGCAGCATTTATCTGCTTAAAATTCATAAAAAATGTAAGTGGTTTTTAATAATTACTCAATCAAAAACTTAGTTACGCAAATTTGCACAAGTAAGTTTTAAAACAATAACTGCTTTTCAAAATGTTGAACAGCAAAAAATACAATGCCTTACTCATCATCTTTAAAATCGGCAGATTCACATGAATTTTCACACGTTAGTAAAATGCGGTTCGAACAAAATATTGCCTAGGCAAATTTCAATTTTCGGACAGGTCTGACCTGTCCAGACAGACGAAAAATTTGCAATTTTTTGGAGAAGATAAGTGCCAAATTTTTTTCTGAACTTGTTGAAAAATTATTGTTCTAAAAGATAAAAACGTTATCAAAATAGACAAATGATCAGACTCATCTTTTGATGAAAAATCCATCGAATTTGGCAATTTTAAGGTGATTTTGCGGTCGAAATCAATAAAATTTGAGAAAGCAAAAGAAAAAATAAAAATCTCTCCTAACGAAGAAAATTTGGGGAGAGATTCAATAGAAACTTCCAACAATCATCGAATGTATCGACTTACAAAGTGGCCTCCTAGGCAGGAGTCGAACCCGCAACCTTTTGGTTCGTAGCCAAACACTCTATCCAGTTGAGCTACTAGGAGTTAAATACCATTCAACAATTTTTGAAAGCGAAAACAATTATATAACAAGTGAATCGTTTTGAAAACAATTTTATAAAGCTACTTAAGCTAAATTGCCGTTAGTATTTCACTTATCTTTAAAATTTTCTTTTCTTTAATCATCATTACCAAACATATAAATCGGTGCTAAAATGATTTCGGAGAAACTTTATGAAAAAACTTATTTATATTATTTTACTTGTAATATTTTTAATTTTAGATGCTGTAATAATTTCCACTGTATCTAATTCAACAATGTGGATTTTTTATGCTTTTATCATTGCTGAAGTTGCAATATATTCCACTTGTATAATTTTTGAAGTCATCACATTACAAAATAAATTAAAAGATAAAAATAGTGATGAAGATGATAATGATTAATGAAAAATAATTGATTTTTGCAAGTTTTTTAGTTAAATTTCAAGATTTTTGAATTTCGCTTAGTTATTTATATCGGCCTTAAAATATTTAGCTAAATACTTACTCATAATAATATATCCTTCTTTATTTGGATGGATATTATCACTCATGATTAACCTAAATTTAGCTTTTCTCATCTCTTCATTCTCGTAAAAATCAATAATAGAAAATCCACAATTTTCTTTAATCGTTTTTAATGTTTCGATCATATTCTCATACTTTTTATTTCGTTTAGTAAAGCAAGTATAAAATATAGTTTTGGCGTCAGTATTTTCTTTTATATATTTAATAATTTCAATGATAGCACCAAAAGTTGTTTTTTCATCATTTAGGTCCAATCTATTTTTAAGTAAATGTAAATCATTAGTTGAAAGTTGAACAAGAACATAATCAAATGTTTTTAATAATGTTAAATCTAGTTTTCTTAATCTTGCTAAATAAGAATTATCTTTTCTATTAGCTAAAGTCGTTCCATTAATTGCTTCTTTATAAACGTTAAATTTTATATCTTCATCTTTTACATCATTTAACATTTCTACAAAAGAGATGTCATGATTTCCATAACCTCTAGTTATACTGCTACCTAAAGCTAAGATTTTAATTTCTTTCATTTACCTACACCTAGTTTTTATCTATTAACTCAAATAGTTCCATAAAATCATCAGATAATTTATAGTTATTTATTTCACTTTTATTAATCCAAAAAACTTTACCTTCTTCACTGCTTTTAATTTCGCCACTAAAATCATCACTTTTATAAAGTAAACCTAAATATCGAACATCGTTTCCCCAATCCCGCTCTTTAATTGCACAAAATTTAACAGAATGAAGAGTTAACCCAGTTTCTTCTTTCATTTCTCGAATAACACTTTCTTCAAGTGTTTCCCCTTTTTCAACATGTCCTCCAGGAAAAGAAAGACCTGGCCAATCAGATTTTACTCGATCAATAACTAGTATCTTGTCTCCTTTATAAACCATGCACATGTTAGAAAGGATACATTTAGTAATCTTGTCTTTCATATTAATCAACTACGATGTCCTTATTTTTATCAATAAAATAACTCTTTAAAACTCTTTGATCCATTCTTAAGCAATTATCAAAGTCAATCTTGTCAAAAGGAACAAACTTTATTTCTTTACTTTCGCCATCTTGAGAAACAATATTAACTTTCTTGGAATCAACTCTACCTATAAAAATGATATCAGTATAATAGGTTACATCTTGATTAGGATATTCCATTCGTCCTTCTTCTCCTGAAAATATTCCAAGTAATTTTATTTCATCTTCTTCAAAATGAATACCAGTTTCTTCAAACGTTTCTCTTATTGCTCCAGCTTTTACCTTTTCACCCATGTTTAAAGCGCCACCTGGAAAAGAATACTTACCATTATCACTTCTTGTCTCTAAAAGAACCTCGTCTTTTTCGTTTAACACTAAAATAGCTACACCTATAGCCATTATCTCTTTATGACCTACAATATTTCTAATATATTTTATATAATCCATAATCTTTTTCCTTGCGTTAATATTGTAGTTACTTTTATTAAATAATTAAAGTTAGAGACTAAAACTTTAGCCTGTTTACTAAGTTAATATTTTAATGTAAACCAAATTAATAATTATCGTTATGATTAACTGTCTTATTTAATATCTATATAGAAAAATTCGAATTTTATCATATTTTTATCGAGGTCATATAACCTCATGGACATTGTCTAGGACATAATAATGTCTTAGACATTTTTGAAAATGTCCAAGACAAAATGTCCTATTTGCAAGCCGTTTTATGCTTCACTAAATTATGGTTTTAGGCAATTAATAGGATTAGCTTTAACAATAAGTGATGTGTTGTTGTCATTTAAATACGTTGATGATTTCGCATATCTTTTGCATAAAGTAGTTTTGCCTGAAAACTTTGGACCATTAGCAAGAACACAACCAAAGGTAATCATTTTAAGTTTAAGTTTTTTTAATATTTCTATTTTTTGTATAAACCGTCTTTTGCCATGTCATTTTTCCGACTACTCAATCTTTAAAATTCAATCAAATTCAGTGATTTGAAAGAGTTTCATTCAGTGAATTGAAAGAATTTCACTCAGTGATTTGAAAGAGTTTCATTCAGTGTTTTGAAAATTATTCAATTTCTACTTTTTTTAGAAAATTAATGGAATTCATCTCATTTTTATTAAAATTGATTATTTTAATCTCAATTATTACAGTTATTTAAATAATTAATAAAAATCATTCAGTGATTTGAAAGAGTTTGATTCAGTGTTTTGAAAGAGATTCATTCAGTGATTTGAAAGAGATTCATTCAGTGTTTTGAAAATACACTCTTTTTTTAAAACAATCACTCCTTTTATTATTTTCCATAAAAATTTACAATTCTATCTTTTACAACAATAAAACTAATTTATAAAATATTAAAGGTATGGAAAAAGCAGCAAAAAGAAAAAGAACAATTATAAAATTAAACGAATCAAACTACATTGAAAGAGATGTTTCATGGTGTTATTTTAACTATCGAATTTTAAAAGAAGCTCAAAATGAGAGTGTACCTCTTTATGAAAGACTTTCATTTTTAGGTATCTATTCTAGTAATCTAGATGAGTTTTATAAAGTTAGAGTAGCCACTTTAAAACGTATTGCAGAAAATTCATCAAAAGACTTTAAAAAAGAAAAAAACCTTGCAAAATCCACATTAAAAAAAATTTATTCATTAGTTTCTGATTATGCAAAAGAATATAATGCAGCTAGTAAAAATGTCTTTGAAGAGTTAAAAAAGAAGGATGTTATATTACTTGATGATTTAACTGTTAACGACAAACAAAAAGAATATTTAAGAAGTTATTTTGTTAAAAATATATCTTTAGATATCAACCCTTTAATCCTTTCTAAAAAAGCTGATTTTTCTAGTGTCAACGATACTCATATCTATTTAGCAATTAAAATGAGTCAACCAATTAGCAATAAAGAAGACAAAAATTGCTACGCTTTAATTGCTCTTCCAACTTCTCATTGTGGTCGTTTTATCGCTTTACCTAGCGAAGATAATAAACACTACTACATTTATTTAGATGATGTTGTAAGACTTAATCTTGATTATATCTTTAAAAACTTACCTTATCTAAAATTTGAAGCTTATGCTTTTAAGTTTTCCAAAGATGCTGAAATGGAAATTGAATCCGATCCAGAAGAAGGTGTTTTAAAAAGTATTTCTTTAGCAGTCAAAGAAAGGAAAAAAGGCATTCCAGTACGTGTTGTTTTTGGCGAAGACATGCCAAAAGATTTACAAGAAAAACTTATTAAAAAACTTGAAATTGATGACGCTGATATCGTGACAAAAGGCGGGAAATATCATAACAATAAAGATTTAATGAAATTCCCTCGTTTAGATATTGATGGTTTATCTTACCTTACTTGGCCACAATCATTTGAAAAAGCCTTTAAAGTCACTCCTTCTTTAATTGATATAATTTCCAAAAAAGATATTTTAGTTCATGTTCCATATGAATCATTTAATGCTTTTATTAATGTTTTACAAGAAGCAGCCATCTCTCCTAATGTTAATGAAATCAAAGCTTCGATTTATCGAGCCGCCAAAGATAGTAAAGTTATTCAAGCCTTAATTAATGCCGCTAAAAATGGTAAGAAAGTTACCTGTATGGTTGAACTTTTAGCTCGATTTGATGAATCAAGTAACATTTTGATTTCGCAAACTTTAAAAGATGCTGGAGTTGATGTTTTAACTGGTAAAGAAGGTTTTAAAGTTCATGGTAAAATTGTCTATATTAGAGTTAAAAACGGAAAAGACATCGCAATTATTTCAACTGGTAACTTCCATGAAGGAAATGCTAAAACGTATACCGATTGTCTTCTTTTCACTTCTAATCCAAAAATAGTTAATGAAGTTAAAGAAATTTTTAGTTATATTGCTAACCCTTACGAAAAACATAACTTCAAAAATTTACTTGTTTCACCACTTCATATGCAATCAGTTTTTGAAAGATTAATTAAAAATGAAATCAAAAACCATGCTGCTGATTTACCAAGTGGAATAAAAATTAAAATCAATCATATAACAGATAGAGTCATGGTTAAACAACTTTATGAAGCTAGTACAAAGGGTGTGAAAATTGATTTATTAATTAGAGGTAATTCTTCTATTGTTCCTGGTTTAAATGGAGTCAGTGAGAATATATCAGTTCATGCAATAATTGACCGCTATCTTGAGCACTCTCGAATCTTTATTTTTGAAAACGCTGGTAATCCACTTGTCTTTATGGGTTCGGCTGATTGGATGCCAAGAAATCTTTATAACCGTATCGAAGTTATTACCCCAGTTTATGATGAAGACATCAAAAAAGAATTAATTATGATTGTAGATTCAGGATTAAAAGACAATGTAAAAGGTGTAATTGCTACTGGGACAGATGAATATATAAAATACACTAATGAAGATAAACCTTTTAGAAGCCAAGAAGAGTTGTATAATTATTACAGCAAAACAAATAGATGAGGTTTATAAAATGAAGAGTGGATATTATGCTGGTATCGATATCGGTACCAATGGCGCTCGTCTAGTTATAAAAGACGCTTTTTATAACGAAGAGCGAAAGCTTGAGGCGGTTGAAGTCAATAAAGTTAGAGTTCCTTTAAGACTTGGTGCTGATGTTTATAGTATTGGCGAACTTAGCGAAAGAAAAATTCGTCAACTTTCTTTATGTATTTCTTCTTTTCGCGATTTAATGAATATATATGATGTTGTTTCTTATTCTTGCCTTGCAACTAGTGCTATGAGAGAAGCAAAAAACGGGAAAGAAGTTATTGAAAGAATTAAAAAAGAAACAGGCGTTACAATTTCTATTATTGATGGAGAAACCGAAGCTAAAACCATCTCTAAAATAGCAAAAGATTTTGCTCTTGATGATAAATATGTCTTTATTGACGTCGGAGGCGGATCAACTGAAGTCACTTTAGTTTCTAAAGGAAAAGCTGTTGAAAGCAATTCTTTTGAACTAGGAACTTTAAGAATATTAGCTCATAAAGATAAAAAAGAAACTTGGGGAAGATTTGAAGATCTTTTAGAAGATTACCATAAAAAATATGGTCAACTTGATATTGTTGGAACAGGTGGAAATATCAATAGATATTGGAAAATGAGCAAAAAGAAAACCAATAAAAAAGATCTTAATTATTTAAGTGTTGAAGAGCTCGAAAACATTTATGATGAACTTGCAAAATACACTGCATCTCAAAGAGTTGCTAAATTTGATTTAAAACCAGATAGAGCTGATGTTATTATTCCTGCAGGAAACATCTTTAAAAAAGCTAGTGATATATTAAAAACTAAAACAATTTATGTTCCAATGATTGGCTTAAGTGATTCAATCGTTGACACATTAATTGATAATTATATTAGTGTTATTTAGTTTCAATTTATTACTCTACTTCTAGATTATTTCTAAATCACTTCTAGATTTCTAGAAGTTTTTTATACACGTTTCACTAGCTACTAAGCTTTCTATAATAAGCGTCATCGAAAGAAGAAAATTCCTAACTAAAATATCGATTTAACTTAAGTTTTGCATGGTTTTTGCTCAAAATAAGAAATTTTTAAAATTTTAAAAAGATGAATTGTAAAATAAAATTTCTAGATTATTTCTAGATTACTTCTAGATGATTTCTAGATCACTTCTACATTTCTAGATGTGCTTTTGTCTCTAAAATTAGAAAACTTTTAGCTCAAGCAAAAGATTAAATATTTTCTTTTCTAATAGAAAGAATCTTCACCGTAATAAATCATTTTTGTTATTTTGCGTGATTTATTTACTTGAAAAATGTTATTTTACGTGATTTATTTAATTGGAAAATTTCATTTTACGTGATTTTATTTTTTTATAATTGTTAGTGCTTGTAGTGGTAAATTAAACTATTATTCCTATTTTATCCTATCATCAATAAATAGATCTAATGCAGCCAAATCATTTTCATTTGGTCTATTTTTATTAACTCCACCAAACCATTTAAAGAAAGCAAATGTACAAAATCCTTTGGTGTGATACACACCTATTAATTCATTTTCTTTAGAAACTTCTTTAACAATATTTTTGCTGAATGAATCTTTATCCATTGCTGATGTATAAAGAATAAATATTTTTTTATTTTTGATTCTGCCTTTTTTAATTAGTTCAGTTATTTCCTTAGAGAACTCAAAACCATAGATTCCACTAGCTATACCTATATAAATATATTCATCAAAATTTGTTGAATCATTTATTTCATCAACATTTATTAAATCATAACCATATTTATCATGAAGATGTTTTACAAGTCGATACGTATTTTGATGATGCATTGATTTATAAATTATTAAAACTTTCATTTTAATTGCTTTCTCCTTAAAGTAATTCGTTTATCTTGCTTTCATTTTATATTAAACAAAAGTGATTTTGCAATTCCTTAACCTAATTAGGTTTGCTAAAAGTGTTTGCTTATAGCAAGCGGCTTTTTATTGATTATTAAATCAGCAATAACTAGCTAAATGCACTAAAAACATTGCAAAACTTGATTATTTTAATTTATATAATAAATATAATCATAAACTATATTTTTAGTAGATTTGCTTTCCCAACATCTATTTAATAGCTTTAAGTGTTTATCTAAACTAAAACGTTTTGAGTAATAAACTCTATAAATAACTAAGCGGTCATTCTTTTAACTTTCATAATTTCTTAAATATTCTAAAGACGGAGATTCATTAAACCACTTTCCATCACTAGCTTTTAAACCATACATTTTATAATTGTTAAAACCAATCACATTAAAGGAAGCTCTTAGCATTGCAACTTTCATTGTTTCATATTTGGCTTGTGGATCAGTATTAAAATGATCACTATGCACTGCTTTTAAATCAAGAGAATAAGTAAATGGATCTAATTCAATTAAAGAAGATAAACTTTGAGCTAATTCTTCATTAATTATTAAATCACTTTCGTTATATCCTCCTCCTTCTATATAAAAAGGAATATTTAACTTTTCATCTTTAACAAGTTCATTAGAATAGTTATCTAAAAGTAACTTTTTAAGTGGTAAATAATCTTCTTCAGTAATATTAACTTCAAATCCACTTCCTAATCCACCATGTGAAACAATTAAAGTACGAATATCTTGACCAACTAAAGATTCATAAGTTAATTGATTAACGTTTTTCCAATCATAGAAATTAACTCCTTCACCTATTTCAACTCGTGTTGGGAATGAAGTTAAAGCCATATTCTCAGGATAAGCATCAGACATATAAGCACCAAGTAACATTTTAAAAACAGTAGTAATATTTGTTTCTAAAAAACTTCCTTGTGGTAATGTATCAAGCGAGATTGCGCTAATTCCACTACTAGCAAAATTGGTGTGTTTAATAGTGGTTGTTCCGGCATAAACTTTTTCCCCATTTTCATCAATAAAGCCATCTCGATTAGTTAAAGCTTTAATAAGATAATCCTTAAATTTAATATATTCTTCTTTAGTATAATTTGGTCCACTAATACCTAAAAATTCATCAGCTTGAGTATTATAAATTGCTGAAAAAGTTAACATTGAATCAGCTTTATAAGTCTTTTCACTAAAATTGGTTATACCTGCTAAATATGATTCTTTAGTTGAAGAAAGTTTACGTCCATTTTCTCCTTCATATTCTGCTCTTATATTATAATCAACGTGGTTAAACTCATTACTACCACTTCTAAAAAGAAACTCCATAGCATTTTGAATTAAACAGTTTTCAATAGTTAAATTTTGTGAAGAATAACTTCTAATAACGTTTCTCCCGTTTTCTATAATTGAATTTTTAAGTGTTACATTGTCGGCATTAATATCAACGGTAGAGCCAACATATTCTAAATTTGATAAGTTATTCCCGAAATCACAATTTTTAAAGTGAACATCATTAATAGTAACATCATCATGATCTATATAAATTCCACTATTATCTTGTCCATATAAAGTAAACATAGGTAAAGTATCACTCATTGAATAATTTGGATTTCCTAAAGTAACAAAAGGAAGAGGTCCTCGATATAAATCATCTTGCATTAAATAAGGAACAAGATAGGTTTCTCCATTTACCGTTACACTTTGTCGACCACTAGGATAAGTTAATTCATGAAGATTAATTGTAAACCCATTACCATAAAAATCATCCTGAATTCTAATTCCAGCATAGCGATAAATATTTGTTTTTTCTTCTCCTTCATGTTTACCTTCATCTATTTCTTTATTCCATTTATTTAAAAAATCATGATTATAAGTTGTTTCAAAAGAATATAAATCATCTTTAAAACTCATAACTTTATCATCTTCATCAAGTCGACCAAAAAGTGAAGTGTTTTTATTTTTTAATCCAGTTATTGCACCGTTTTCGTCAAAATTATAAGTATTTTCATAGCTTTCTAGATTTGTTCTTAAAACAATTTTATATGGCTTATTAGCTTTATTTGTTAAAGCGATTAAATCTTCATAATCATAAGCATTTATAGCTTTAACAAGAGTAAATTCTAAGTGTGTTGATCCGCTTTCACTAAGTGGATTTATAAAATCAATATAAGCTTCTCCCTCGCCTATAAATGTAATTCTTCTAGTTTGTGAGTTAAAAGAAATATTACTAGAGGTATTAATTGTAAATCCATCAAATGATAATGAACTACCTACAATTTGAATATCTAAATCTAAGTATGCATCTGAATTTAAAAATTCATCAGTGCTTAATTCATAAGCTTCTTTAGTATCGTATAGACCAACATAGTTAGTTTCAGTAATTTTACTTTGAGAAAAAGGAATGATTGGATTAACAACAATTGCTCCTCCATCCCCAACAATAACAGCATCAAAAGAAGCTCTAACACTACCTTTTTGATTAGCACAAGTTATTCTAATCTGACCTTCTTTTTTTGGAACTAAATAATAATCACTACTTTCTTTTTCAACTATTGCAACGCTTTCATCACTACTTGTCCAAACTAGATCATTACCTTCACTTAAAGGATAGTTTTTATCATAGATAACTTCATATTTTAAAAGTTGCTTCCCATCTTTTAATAAAAATGGAGTTAAACCACTATATTCATTAAAAGTAATATTAGTTATATTTACTTCGACTGATCTAATAACATAAGTTGCCGTAACAAAAGCTAATATTGCAATAATAAAAGGTAAAAGTAATAAAAAGAGAAAGGCTTTCTTTTTCATCTGGCTTCTCCTTCATATTTCATAAATAGCTTGGTTACTCTACTTTTAACTTTAATGACAAAGAAAAGAATAACTACGATTTCTAAGACAATGATTGAAGCAAAAAAGACTAAGGTTTCAAACTCTGCTTCAACAAGAAGAGAAAGTAAAACGCCTACTCCAACAGCAAAAAGAGGGAAAATAAAGCTAATTAAAACTGTCATTAAACTAGATTTACTTTTACTCTTTAAATCGTTATATAAAGAAATTAAGTTTAATAAAAGGATTGATAAAGCTCCAACAAGTATTAAAAAAGCAAAATCAATATAAGAAATTTCATTAAATATAACTAAAGCTAAAATAGTCACTAAATAAGATATAAAAGATAATATAGTTGGAACAGAAATCTTGATTAAGAGTTGTTTAAAATAACTTACTGGTAAAGTTTTCATTATTATTAAAGTGTTCTTTTCTTTAGTTAAAGACATCGAACTTGTAGTATTAATAATGGCGATAAATAACATAATTAAAATTACATCAACTGTTAAAAATATCGCTGGAAATAAAGTTGAAATATAATTTAAATTACCTGTATTAAATATCAAATTCACTGCAGAAATGACACTAAATACTAAAAATGGCTCTAATATAATTAAAGAGATATATGAAAAAATTCCATCACTATTACTTAAGGCTAAATTAAATTCTTTTCTAATTAAGGCTCCTTCAATTGAAGTAAGTTTAACTGAAAAGATATGACGCTTTTTCCTTTTATTAAAAACATTTGCTCCTTGATAATAGTTAGTTAAATAACGATTAAAAGCAAATATAGCAATTGTTCCTGTAAAAATAATAAAGCTAAGAATAATTACAAAATTAAGATTTACTTCATTTACTTTAGCTAGATTTATTGCGCTTGACACAGGCCATAAATAATTAGAAATATTTTTCATCAATTCAACATTATCAGTTGTAAATAAAGAACCAATATCATCATTTCTAATTAAATTAACAAAAAGATTTAAAATAAATCCATAAAGCAAAGCTAGAGCAATTAAAAAGATCATCATCACAATAAAAGAAACAATTTTAAAGCGTGAAATAACCTTTCTAATTTCTCTAAAAGGAATAACTAAAATAAAAGCAAAAGTTTCTAAAAGTATTGCTATTGCAAGTGAATTAAAAAACATTAAAACAAAGAAAAGAAAATCAGCTTCGCTTTTTACACCATATGCCACACTTAAAGCAAATATTGTTGAAAAAGTAAAAAGTAAAGATTTAAAGAATATATTTAAGGCTTTAGCAAAAATAATGTCAAAAGTTGAAGCTGGTGATGTGCCTAAAATAATTCTTTCTTTTGTATTTTTAAAAAAGGCATTATAAGTGATTGGAGCAAGAGAAAATATTCCAGCAATAAATAAAGCAAAAGAAATAATTATAAACAATGCATCATTAAAACCAGTATAAACATTAACTTTATCAAAGATATTAATGTATAAAACTACTTCTAAAGCTATAAATAAAGCAAGTAAAAGCAAAGAAGAAATTAAGTTAAAAATCTTCTTCGCTCCTTTTTTAGCTAAAAAGGACGTTTGCTTAAATTCTTTTAAAAATAAACGAGCAATCATTCTTCTTTCTCTTGATATAGCTTTAAGAATATCTTTTCCATTCGATTTCTTAAACTTGGTTCATGTTTTAAATCATAAACTTCATAGATTCTTCCATCTTTTATGATTGCTACTCGATCACAAAGTTTGGAAATCAAATCAATATTGTGACTTGCTACAAAACAAGTATTGCCATGCTTTACATAATCTTTCATGAGTAATGAAAGTTCATTAGCACTCATTGCATCAAGTCCAACAGTTGGCTCATCTAAAATCCATATTTTTGGATTATGAATTAAAGAAGCCATTAAACATACTTTTTGTTTCATACCATGAGAGTATTCTCGTATCTCGCGATACAAATCTTCTTCATTAAATTCAAACTTTTTAATTAAGAAAGAAATATTTTTAATGAAGATTTGTGGGTTTATTGAGTAAATTGAGCCAATAAATTGAAGATATTGCATTCCAGTCATATCTTCATAACACGTAGGTTCACTAGCGACATATCCGATTAACTTTTTAACTTCTATTGGCTTTTCTTTAATGTCTAATCCTTCAACTAATATCTCTCCACTATCAAAAAGTTTAGAACCTAAAACACATTCAATAGTTGTTGATTTACCAACACCATTTTTACCTATGAAGCCAAAAAGTTCTCCTTCATAAATTTCTAAATTAATATCAAAAAGAACCTGCTTTTTGCCATAGCTTTTGTTGAGGTTAGTAATTTTTATGGAGGAAATTAATTGTTCTGACATTATGAAAGCCTCCAACATGAATATCCATTATAACTAGAACTAGTATATGTCGCAGAACGATTATTCATTGCGCCATTATATTCTCCATCTGAATAACGAAATTTTGTTAAATCAATGGTGCATTTAGTCCCATCGCTGCTTATATTATTCGCCTTAACCATAGCGCCGTGGAAAAAAACGTAATCACCACTATATGATGCATCTTGAGAAACTAAGCAATGACGGTTCGTATCATAAACAACTTTAATAAACTTGCCGTCGCAATCATCAGTTCCACTCTTAAAGTTAGATTCATTATCATACCGCGATTTATTTAAATGCTCCACGCTATTATTATTGAATACATAACAATAAAATTCACTTTCGTCAACGCTATATATAACACCTTTTTCTTTATCATATTTATATATGTGTGTTTTGCTTGCATCAACTATCGTTGTAGGTGATATTGGATTTGTAAGAACATATCCAAAACTTATTAATGGTATCGTATAAAAGTCAGAAATATTGAGACGCATATTATTGTGATTAGGAATCAAATTTTTATATTTAGATGAGGCACTTTTAAAGTTTTTTGAATAAAAATTAATATTACCATTACTTTCGTTTACAGATGAGAGAAAATTAGAAAAATTATAAACATTAATACTGCCTGCTAATGTGTATTTTTTATACAAAGTAACATCACTATCAAAATCTATTTGTCCATATAAATCACAATGCGCTTCCATATTCTTACTAACATAAGACCAAAAATTTGAATTATCTTTAAAGATTAAAGCTGTATTGCCGGAAGTTGTTTTGTCAGCGCCTATATTGTCGCCATCGCAAATCCATTTAACTGCTTCAGCATAATCATACTTTTCTTTCATAAAAGTTAAACCGCCTACGCGCTGATAAGCTTCGTTAACCGCAGTATATAATTGGGTAGTCTTAACCCCGTCTGCTGATAGAGTGATAGTAGAATTCTCATCTATCGTTAAGGAAGATCCTGGCATAAAAATAAGATTAGATTTAACATTGCATAAAGTATTCTCTAGATAAAAAGAATAATATGGAGATATGTAAAAATTATCTTTGCCAAAAATAATATTTAAGTTTCCAGAAAATGCTCCGCCGCCTTCAAGTTTTACTGAAATAGCTGGCAAATTCAGATCGAAATCACAATTACTGATTCTATATGAGATGCGTTGAGACATTAAATTTTTAACGTCAGTCGAATTAGAAAAGTTGTCAAGCATTAAGTTATCATAAGAAATATTGCGAGAAATTGTGCCATTAACCGTTTTCGATAAGTCAATTATTGATTCTGATCCGCCGATAAAGTCAATTGCTTTATAAGCATAGCCCTGACTTTTCCCAAAAAATAAAACCATCCCTAGTTGCATTTTTGAACCTGATAGAAAAATAGAGTTTGCATTGAAATAAGCGCATCTATACATAGAAAACGCAGCATCACCACTGCTATATGTTGTTGGCAAAGATTTTTCATGATGATGATCTTCTACTGTAAAACCGGCTTCAATTGAACCGCCAGATTCAAAAATAATTCCCCCACTACTTGGATTACTATTAGTAATTGAACCAACTAACCAAATTTTGGATGAATCACCAACAATTAAGTAGTTTCCACACAAATCTATTTCGCAATATTGTCCAACAATGAAATTTTGATAATTGATTTGATAATAATTTGGATCTCCTCCGTAACAGCCGTCTCTAGCCCCAATATTAATATTTGAATTCAATAATAATAAATCATTTGTAAGTTTAAGTCTGCTAACGCAGTAATTCTTATTTGACGTGCCTCCAGCAGTAGGCTTATAATCGCTTTTAACATCAGTAGGATCTTCAAGACTTAAGGTAGTATCTGAATTTACAGCATCTGAACTGTTATATTTTGTAGAAAAAGAACTCCAATCCCAATAATCATCATAAGGAAAGAAATCGCTAGAAATAGTATTTTTATTATCTCTATCACCGGGTCTACTTAAATATACATACATATTTATGGTAGCATTCTTCAAAACATTAACTGATGAATTAAATTCGCCATAATTCACCATCGAATTTTTAACCGATCCATTGCCTTCGCTCAAATTTATATCTCTACCGGAAACTTCGCAGCCACCTTTATATCCTTTAGAAGCATCAAAATTTAATAAAGACTCTAAATCTGTATCTTCATTTAATATAATTGGGTTAGAAGTAAAAACTAAATCAGAATTTACGGTAATTTCCTTATCAAAACCATAATTTATAGAGAGAACATTATTCCCTGAATTCCACTGTAAATATCCGCCATTAATTGAGTATTTTGGCGCGTCAATTAAAGAAATTGTATCCCCTTTCTTAACATACATTATTTTTTGAGGAACATTATAACTAGTATTTTCAGCAAAGGTGACTTTTGCGTAACTGTCATCTATTTGCCCCAATTCACCTTCATTAACTGAAAAAAATTCGAAGTCTTTAATTATATAACTGCCAAAAGCCACTAAAGAAAAACTAGCAAACATGACGGCGATAAAAATGCTATAACAAAATTTCTTTTTCATATATCGCTAAGCACCAAGCCTTTCAGAGAAATTGACAAATTTAAAAAATCGCTACTCACGAATTGTAATTCTTGTTCCGAAGAGTACGTTTTATTAGATAAATCAAAGTCTATGATGATGTTAAATTTCCAATTATCTAAGTTAGATAAAGAATTATCGTCAGAAATCTTCATCAAATAAAAATCTTTATTAATATTATTTTTGTTTGGGCTGGCCCTTTCAGGCGCAAAAGGAATAATCAAATCAATTGCGTTATTTGAATAACTAATGCAATTTCTCTCAAAAATGTTTTCACTACCTAATAAAACTTTTGATACATATCCATTACTTAGTTTTAAAATATACTCACCATAAGTAAAATAAATGAAATTCTCTTTTACGTTATTTACTATGTGGTCATAAACGGAAGATTCACTTGGAAATTTGACTAATATTTGCAAACCTCCATCCTCTGTTTGACTAGTATCAGGATTGAAAATATCAAAATAATACTCTTGGTCAAAAGTCAATTCGAATTCGACTTTATCATTTAAGAAAGTGTTATCTTTTAAAACTGTAAAATTATTAACAAGTTGAGCGTTTTTTAAAGTTTTAAAGTCGTCATCAATCGCTACTTCAATATTATTAGGCGTAATAGTTACAGCCTTTTCCCCAGAAAATCCGCCATTAATGACAAATGCAGCAAAAGAGGTAGCACTTAAAGAAAGGCATGCACCAAAAATTACTAATGTACATAAAACTTTTCTTTTTTTACGCATTTATATCGGCCTCATAATAAGCATAAAAAATGTTATCACTAAAAATTGGGGTTAAATCAGTAAGTTTTCCTGAAATTGGATTCTTAGGACCTTCAGGAGTTGTATAATATCCCAAGAAAACATGCCCTTCTTTTTTGCAAATAGGAATCCTTGAAGATTTTATTGGTTGGCCAGCTGTAACAGATATCGTTGTCGGAATGGTTGAAACAAACTCGCCACCATTAGCGTCAAAAGTAACATTATAGGTTTGACTAGTTTCATTTGGCTTAGTTAGATCAATGACAAGATTAAATTCAGAACCGTCAAAAATGTAAATGCAATATCCGACTAGGTCAAAATAATAATCTCCATCGTTTGCCTGTGCCTCATATCGACTAGATGGTGAACCTTGTCCATACATCCACTTTGTAGGCTCTGGCAAAACTATAGGAGCCAGTTCCTGAGATTCTCCATTATCAAAATTTATTGTAATATAATACTCATTATCAACTTGTGTTCCAACAATACTTTCAATTCCTCTACCATCTTCACCATTTTTATATGGAAGAGTAATTACGGTTTGACCATTTTCGCCCATGCTTGGGTCGGTATAAGTAATTGTAATAATAATATTCCCTTCAGCATCTGTTTCTTGATTAATATCAGCGATACCAATTCCATCTTTTCCGTTCTCTATTTGGATTGGATTAGCTGATGTATCTGTGCCATCGCTTAAAATAAAATAAATCGTTGTTAAGTTTGTTTCTGGGTCATAACTAGAAACTGGAGAAACAAGACTTACCCCATTAGGCACTGTAATTTCTTGATTAGGTACATCTTCACTTGTAAAAACAATCGTTAAAATTGTGTTTAAACCATCTTCAGATTGTCGCGATGTAATTTCTTTTATACCTAATCCCGTTGCACCAATTGGTCCAATCTCCCCTGTTTCACCTCGAGGAATTTCAAAAGTTAAAGGTTCAACATCTTCATCAGTAAAATACATGGTGACAAGAGTCGATCCATTTTCTCCCATAGTGGATTCAACGCGTTCAATCATCAATCCTTCATCCGCTCCTCCAAATAAAGAACACGAAGAAAGAGTGATTGATAAAAAGAGAAATAAAGAAGAAATAATACGTTTAAATTTCATACTCATCACCTTCTAAATTTACTGCAAATATATTAAAAATCCGCGCAAAAGTTCCTTCTCTTTTCTTAATTAAGGCATATTTTGCATTGCAGGAATAACACACATCACTTTCATTATCTTTTTTACAAAGTGGACAGACATTTTCTTTTGCTCTTAAAAGAACTTTTAAAGAGTAGATAACTTCTTTAAGGTCTTCTAAGTTTTTAATAAAGACCTTATAATCTTCATCTTCAAAAGTTAAAATAAGAGACTTTGAAAATAAAGAAATCTTTAAATCAAGGACATATTCTTTTAAAAGATTAATATCTTTGTTAAGCAAAGATAGATAAATCTTTCCTTCTTTTTTAAAAGAAAACACAAAGTTATCTTTTAAAAAAGAAAGATAATGACTTCTTCTAAAAATAATATTTTCTTTATTTTCTTTTTCTAAAAGATTAAATAAATCTAAGTAGATTTGATTTTTGATAAGTTCACTATTTTCTTTATTTTTCTTATAGTAAAAATAAAGAAAAGAATAATCTTTATCATTTAAAAGAATATTAGTTCCATAAACTTCATCAAAGTTTACTTTCTTGATATATCTAAAGAAATCAACTTTTAAAAGATTAGAGATTTTTCTTAAATAAATCTCTAATTTTTCTTTATAAAGATTTTCTTCTTTTAAAAGCTTATCTTCGTTATTTATATAACGATTTAATAAAGAATATGTTCCATATTCTCCATAGCTAATTCCACTTCTTAAAAATGGAATCTTTTCTTTTTGAAGAAGATTAAGTCCTGTTTTTAAATCGTTTTCTAAACTCATTAATAAAAACAAAATAAATCTATTTTCATAAGTATCAATATTTTCATCATAAGCATATTGATAAAGTTTTTTAGGGAAGATAGTGTTATTTTCTACTGTAAATAAACGAGCATCTTGGCTAGTTTTATTAATTAAACTTTTGTCATAACGGTGAAACTCTTCAATACGAACTACTTCTTCAACTCTTTTTAAATCGACTTTATAAGTAAGAGTAATATTATAAACGTGTTCTAAAAGAAGACTTATTTCATTAAATAAGTTTAAAGATAAATTAGTTGAATATCCTCTATTTACTCTTACACTATTCACTAAATCGATCTCCTTAAGTATTTATTAATTAAAGCTTTTGAAACAGCAAAACTTTCTAGACCAAATTCACTTTCAAGCATTTTAATTAATCTAGTTAAGCCATTTCTTAAACTTGAATCATAGCGAGATTCAAGTTTTCTTAAGATTTTGCTAGAGAAAATAGCATCTAAACAATCTAGACTTGATAAACCCATAGCTAGATAAATTGGAACCATTTCATCAAGTTGACGAATTATACGGTTACCAATTGTAATATCAAGTTCGTTAGACATGAAATCTAAAACTTTTAAGAACTTGTTTCTTTCAGCTTCGTTAAACTTATAGTTTTCACTTGCTTCTTTAAATAATTCATGAAGTTTTTCATAGCTTAACGCAATTGGATTAAACTCCTCATCAAATTTAAGTTCTTTTTGGGTATTTTCAAAATCAATAACGATTGCTCTATCAATAACTTTATCAGTAATCGTAAATGTAGAATCATCTTTATTAGCAGTTCCAATAAAGTAAGTGTTTGGCGTTAAGATAAGTTGGCCTTTTTCTAAATTTTCTGGAGCATCATAATCATCAGGAAGAAGCATTAATGAAATTCTTCGATCAGTTTCTGGAAATTCCATAACCGAGAGAAAATCAGCAAAATAATACTCAACACGAGAAATATTCATTTCATCTAAAACGACTAAATTCATTCTAGCTGATTCATAACTTGCTCTATATAAATTCTCTAAAAATGGAGTTTCGTTATATCGACCAGTTAATTCATTATAAAAACCAAGTAAATCAGATTTTTCTTTATAAGTTACTTGAATTGCTTCAAAGTAAGCTTCTTCACCAATAAATTTAGCAAAATATCTTGGGAGAGAAGATTTACCAGTTCCACTAACACCTTCTAAAATGATGAATTTAGAAGCATTTAAACCAGCGATAAATTGAGCTAATTCTCTTTTGTTATAGTAAAGATGTTCTTTAGTGGCTAAATAACCTTGTAAATTATCAAGAAGGAATTTTAAAGTTATTCCTTCACTATCACTAATTTTTCCAACTGATAAATTTTGATTATCAATTGAAACTAAGTTTTTAAACACTTCTTCTTTTTTACCTATTTCTTTAGATAAAAAGCCATTTCCTCCGGCAACTTGAGAAGCACCAACTCCACTAACAAATTGTGGATTAGCTAAAGTTTCAGCATCAGTAAATGAATTAGCTAAATCAGCTTTTTCTTCTTCTTTATGTTTTTCTAATTCTTCTTTTAACTTTTGTTTTTCTTCATCTTCTTCATTAATGCTTTTTGGTTTTCTTCTTAAGCAAAAATTAACTACGCCAATTATCGCCCAAATTAAACCAGTTAAGGCAACATAAACTAATAAAGCTAAAAGAAGGGCGCTAAAAACAAAAGCAAAGGTTTGATCTAAATGAGCAATCCCGCCTTCTTCAGCACTATCACCAAATTGAAATAAAATACCTAGTCCAAATGCAAAGCCAAAACATAAAGCAAAACTTAATCCATAAAAGGCAAAGGCTTTAACTGAATAAGTTTTTTCATTGTGTTTTATGAAAAAACGACGCAAAAATAAGACTAAAACTGCAAAGATAACAATAAAAACAAGTACAAATATTAAAAGAATCCATATGCCTGTATAAGTTTTTATATTAGGCATATTTAAAAGTTCAGCTAGACCAGCAAAAATATTATTTTTATTCATAGCGGTATGAGAACCATCCATACCTAAAGCTACAAGTAAAGCTAATACTACATAAAAGATGGTAAGACCTAGTCCTAGCCATTCTCCACTTGATAATTTCTTTTTCATCATTGTTACCCTTTTTTCAGTTCTTTACTTAAATCATCAGATTTTAATAAAGTTGTGATTTCATTATCGTCTTTGTTTTCGGTGAAATTATATTCATCATTATTAACTTTTAATGTTCCTGAAGAAGAAATTAATTCATAACTACTTAATGAATTAATTTCATTTTTTAAATAGTTAATTCTTTTTTCTTCTTCTTTTTCAATTGAAGACTTAATCACAAAATAGACAATTGAGAGAACTAAAATAATACTAATTGTTGAAATACCATAATCACTAGAAATAAAGAATGTAAAGGCGCCTATTCTAGGAATTTTACCCCCATTATATTTGCCAACTATCCTATCAAGAGTTATTTCAATATCATCACTTACATTATTTGCATCGCCTCTTGTAATAAGATAGTCTTCATTTATTTCTACTACTCGATGAACAATTCTTTGATCTTCATCATTTCTATAACAGATAATGTCATAAAGTTTGATCTCGTCAAGAGTATTAACTTTATCTAAGAAGATTAAATCGTTCACTTGAATTTGATTATCTAATTTGTTTTCAAATAGATATTCATTTTCTTTGTTCTTGTAAGACATTGATCCAGTTGCTATAACGACACTTTTGATAGGTAAAGATGAAATATTAATTGTTTTATCTACTACCCCTAAAAGAAAGAAAATCCCAAGTACAGCAATTAAAACATCTAATCCAATGTCTAAACTTTTTTTAAGCATTTTATGTTTCTTGCTTTTTTCTAAAGCAAGATGGTCTTCATATATTAATTCAGAATCTAAATGACCTTCTGATATATCTTTAACACTGGTTTGTCTTTCATAAACTAAGAAAGCAATTACTCCAAGTGCAAAAACTATTAAAACTACTAAAACAATATAGAAGACCATCGGTTAATTAAATTTATACTATATAGCTTTATCTGTAATTAAAACTCCGTAGCTCAAATTATCATCAGGCTTTTCAGAATCTGCACCATTAACGTAAGCCGCAAAGCCTTCCATGGTAGAAACTACATCATCTATATCTATCTCTTTACCTGTTGGATCATTATTAAAATACTCTGTTGGACTCATACCTCCAAAAGCAGTTCCAAATTTCCAATCAAGTGATAGTGTATATGAAAATGTACCATCACTATTATCAGTCCACGCATTTTTTTCAATAGCACTAACTTCAGGAACTTTTAAATAATTACCTGGGTCTGGAACAGAAGGCGTAATCTTGACGTTTAAAGTTGGAATATTATCTCTAGCACTAGCTTCCATTTTTAAACCAAATTCAACATGTAAATCTTGTGGCCCGCTTTCTCCATCATCTTGAACTCTTCCGGTTTCAACAACTTCTGGTGAAGCAAAATTCAAAGTTGCATCTGTGCTTACTATAGTTAAGTTAGTAACCTTATTAGTTATATTTACAGTTGTAGTATTTGCTTCTCCTGTTCTTTCATTATCACCACCTGTAATAATATAGGCTGCCAAGGCACTACTAGTAATTGCAGCAATGCCTAATACGATCGTACTAGCTAGTACGATTTTTTTGTTTTTGTCCCTTTTCATAAATCCCTCCGCTAGATATTATTCCTAGCATTATTTAAAGAATTTTTCTTTCTTTGAATTCATTTTCTACTAAAATTGCCGATTTTACAAGATAAATATAATCGACAAAAATTCTCAAAAATTTGTAAAGAGCAAAAACCTTTTAAATCTCAGAACAAAAGTAATTAAAAACATTAATTTTTAATTACCCCATCTTGGCTAATGCC
>UQFQ01000007.1 GCA_900540395.1 uncultured Mollicutes bacterium
AAACTATTTACATAATCTAATAATGATTTTGCTATAAATTCCCCAAACTTTAATGCTGATACGCTTTCATCAAATTCGAACAACACTTCATCTCTGATAGGTTCAATTACATCTGCATATTGATCGTAGATAGCATCAATTTTTGGACTATCATTTTTGAAGGTATCAAATGTATCGATATTTTCTACCTCGCTAGAATCAACATAATAACGATTATTGTCGCCTAACTTTAAATTTAAAGAAATATGTGATAAATAATCTCCATTACAAGCTCCTTCTGCATAAGGAACCTTGCTTTCTGAATCTAAAAAGCCAGTTTGGGCTTCATGATCGTGCCCAAGTAATAAGGCATCAATATAATTATTTCCGGATGAGTCTTTTTCATTAACTAATGAAGAATATCCAGAACTTTGACCATCATGAGTCGATAGCAACACAATATCGCAATAATCGCTATATCGTAATCTTTCTGCTTCAGCTTTAATTAAATCAATTGAGTTAACAAAGTTATATTTACTCGCAATTGTAGGTAAAATCGAGGAAGCTATATTTTGATAAATTGAACCAATAATGCCAACTCTTATTCCCTCTTTTTCTATGTAAGTGGATGGTAAAAAATATTCAGGTCTATTTTCTGTGTTTGCGTAGAAAGCATTAATACACAAAAGTGGAAAATCCATTTTACTTTCCATTTCTTTTAAAACATCTTCACCCCAATCAAATTCATGATTGCCAACAGTCATGGCATCAAAGCCAATTTCATTCATTGCTTCGATTAGAATTTCTCCTCGAGTAATATTTGATTCTGACCCGCCTTGAAACATATCTCCGCTTGAAATAATAAAAGTATTTTCAGGGTCACTTTCCTTGGCGTTTATTAAGTAATTACCGATTTTAGAAAAACCAGTTTGTTCTTGTTCTTCATCATACATAAAAGAACCGTGGAAATCGTTTAGAGCAAAGATCTCAAGAGTTCTAGATTCAACTTTTTCGCCTAAATCTGGCATTTGATTTGAATTACAAGAACTTAAAAATGGTACTACAAGCAAAAATAATAAACTAATTTTCTTCATAAATTATATCTAAATAACAATAATTAAAATAATTTGTCAGCCAAATCACTATAGTCTACGAATGGATTACGGTTACCTTGGTATTCATAGATTCTATTGTTTCTTTGAATTTCAAATTCAACAACAGGGTCTTCTTTGTTCCATTCAAGTAATGTTGACAAATATCCCATTTGATAAGAACCACTTGGATTATCACTTAAAGAAATTTGATCATCATATCTTAATGCCATAAAGAAGCAAATTCTTGCAACATCTCCCCTATGGTCACCAGTATAACTATGATCATTGCCGCTTAAACCTCCAGATATATTTGGGAAAAAAGCCGCTTCAGTTGTTGTATCGCCATAATACTTGTTACCGTGCGATGAATTTGCATTTGAACATGAAGCTCTCAAATTGACTAAGTCAGTAGCAATATTTGTATCATTATTACCAACTTCGGAAACTCCTAATTTTGACTTTGGCCAAACATGCTCTCTATTCCAAGTAGCACCATAGTCCCATTTTGCATTTAATTTATCGCCATCAAAAAGACTATAAAGATGGGAAGAATCACCAACAACTTGATCTGTATAAAGCAAAGTATATCTAGCTTCTCCATATGAATAAGCAGTAATATTTGTGCTAATTTTTGTGCTTAAACTATCAAAAAGCTCTGCAGAACTTTGATTAAAATCAATATCTTTATAATATTCATCAGCAGTAATTGGCTTGTATTTGGTGGCTGGAATATCATCACTAGAAGGTGGGTTATCTGGATTGCCAGGCTCCTCACTTCCTCCATTATCAGTACTTACTTCAAAATCTACTCCATCTGGAACATAAAAATAAATTTCGAAATTGTTAATATACATAGCCAAAGATTTTGAAGTAAGAGTCAATTCAAAACTATCACCAATTTTATTAACTTTTTCATCAGTTATTGCAGTAGGCTCTTTATATGAGAAATCATCAGTTTTAGAATAATCTCCTATTTTTATATCGTAAGTACCAACTCCACCACTAGCATTAGCTAGTTCAAGTGAATAGCCGGTTACATAAACCCCTTCTGGTATAGAAGTTGATAATTTCCAAGGTGTTGTTTGAGGGTTATTCTTAGAGCCAATTTGTACACCACGGCCATTACTAGTATCAAATCCTAGATAAGTCGAGGCACCATAATTCCAAATTAAACCATTAATTTCTTTTGTACTCCCTCCATCAGAAGTAAAATCATCTTTTACCCAAGCATGTTGATATGTTGCATTTGTAACTATTTCATCTTCATCTATAGGTGGGTTTACAGGATCATCAGGATTATTTGGTTCATCAGGATTTTCTTCACTAGCTTCACTATATTTAACAGTTATTGTTGTATCAGCTGTTAAATCAAATACATAGGTTGAAGAAGCATTTACTAATTCATCATCTATATAAAAACCATCAAAAACTAATCCAGCATCTGAATCAATAGTAACTTTAATACTTATTCTATAGCCTTCTTCATAAACTCCTTCTGATGTGCCTTCAAGATGAATGGCCCCATCATTTGGTCCTTCAAGTTCAATATTATATCCAAATGTCTTACTACCACATGATGATAATGAAATTGTGCCTACTACTAATGGTAAAGCTAATAATATAAGTTTTTTTCTCATAATAACCCTTTCTGTTAAATAAAGGGGGCTAAGCCCCCTTTATATTTAGAATTTTAACTGCGAAATTAATCAACAAAAATAGTAAATGATTTAATATACATTGCTTTTTTTCAGCTTTTAAAACAAATTCAAATGTTGTTGTTTCGGCGTTCATTTCATAATCGATGTAATCTGTAGCAGTTGTTGTTAAATCAAAACTTTTAGTATAATCTCCTGCATTAACAGTTATCGTTGAAACTCCGTCCTTTGCGCAACTTGAATTAACTTTGAAACCTTTGACAACAGAGCCAGCTGGTAAAGTAGTGCTCAAATGCCATTCTTCTGTTTGAGGATTACCGCTAGACCCAATTTGAACTCCCTTAGCAGAAGTATTAGAATCAAAACCAAGGTAGGTAATACTATCATAAGTCCAATTTAATCCGCCTAGTTCAGCAGTTCCGCCTTCTTTAACAAGTACATCTTTTGCAAATGTATACTCATACTTATTCTTAGCAGTTGGTTCGGTTGGTTCTTCAGGAGCTTCTGCTTGATCAGCAAAAGTCACATATTGAATCCTCATTTTGGCTGCATCAGGACTAATATCATTTTCTTTATTATTAAATGTAATAAATCCAGTAACGTCAACTTCTTCTCCTACTTTAAATTCCTTTGCCCTAGCAATAGCTTCGCTTGAGTTATATCGAGTATCAAGATAAATGGTTGCTTCTTCTGTTTCAGAAAGAGCGACTACTATAGTCACATTGCCGTATTCAGAATCAACAGTAACAGTTTTAGCATTAGCTTTTACATGAATTTTTCTACTTGAATCCTTCCCGGTAATATTACTTAAGGTAGTTAATTCTAAAGTAGTTGGTTCTTTTGCAGTATTGTCAGCTTCATTTTTAACAACTGTTTCAGTGCTTAATTGTGTAGTACCTTTAAAATGAAGCTGTTGATCCGGTAACTTCAACCTTGTCGCCAATATTTAAATTTTCATCTTCATATTTATAAAGCATAATTGCTTTATCACCATCTGCGACAATTGTTCCATAACCGCCAACTTTTGCGCTTACAACAGCATCAAATTTTACTGCTTTGTTTACTTCAAAATTAGTATAAATATCATTTAAAGTAGTATCTTGATAAGTAACTTCACCTTCTTCTAAAACTTCAATGTCACCATAATTAACTTGGAAACCTTTAGAAGTATCGCCAATACCTTTTATTGAAGAGTCAAAGAATCCGACATAACCGTTAACTCTAACTTTATAACCATTCGAAACGTCTTGAACAGTGCTAAATGTTTCTTCAGTAACATAACGATTATCGTATCTAACTAATACAGATTCATCACTACTAATTGCAACATTAAATTGAATTGTACTTCCATTATCGGCATAGCCACTAACAGCGCCTTCAACAGTAACAGATTTAGATGAATCTTTACCTGTTATGCCATCTAAAGTTGTAATTTTGCCTAAACCAACAGGCTCTTTTGCAGAGTTATTATCATTTTTAGCGGCACTACCGACATTCATTTGGAATAAACCATTAAATGTTGCTGTGGTTCCAATAACGTCTATTCTATCTCCTTCTTTAAATCCATCTTTTGAAGCATCATATTTATAAAGCATTACAGAATATTCGCCATCAGAAAGAATAGTTCCGTAAGTTTTAGCCTTACTGCCTGTACCTCTAACAATCTTTGAAATTATACCAGGAACTTTAACCGTGCTTCCTAAAGTAGCTTCGTAAGCTGCTTCAATGGTAGATTCAGTTGGTTCTTCAACAACAACTTTTGTTTTTCCAGTATAAGTTTCAGTTCCAACAGTAGCTGTTACTGTTAAAATTGTTTTTCCAACCTTCAAACCGGTAATTGTACCTTCTTTAGAATCAATTTCAGCAATTGTATCATCTTCTAATTCGTAGGAATATGTTACGTTTTCGGCAGTTGGATCAAGTGAAACTTCTAAGTCACAGGTGCTACCAATATAAAGAGAAGAAGATAATTTTACATTTACAGCTGTTGTTTCAACATAAGCCTCATCATTAACTGTAACTTCGCCACCATCAACTAAAAGTAAAGCTGGGGTATCGCTTGTAGAATCTTTAGTTTCTTGGTTCTCACCTTCACCTTCAACTTTAGCAGTCTTAGCTTTAGCTTGCGCACCAGTCATTGTAATGGTTTTTGCGCCATTGCTATCTGCTGCTTCTTTTAACTTATTGTAAAATTCTAATTTAGCATCTACATCGCCGTTATATCTATCTGTATAAAGGATAACTTTTTTACCTTTATAAAGGCCTTCAGCATAAACATAACCATGTTCGGTTGTTTTTCCACCATAAATGTTTGGAACATCATAAGCTGCAGTAATCTTTATACCGGACATTGTACTCATTGTTCCATAAGTATCAGCAGTGATTAAATTAGCATCTTCAACTTCTTCAATATTTGGTTCAGCCACTTCGTCAGCAATACTGCCGCTTAAAAGTGTAATAACACAGCTTCCACCTGTAATTTGTCTAGTTCCATTGTATGGTGAAGAAGTTCCATTAACTTGAATGCAATCACCAATATTATATTTTTTATAATCAGCAGTTTTTGGTTGATAAATCATAAAGCCATAGTCGCCAGATTGTACATAAATACCATATGGAGAATCATTTGTACCCATAATTTTTGAAGTAACGTATCCACGAACAGCAACCATTCCAGCTGAAGGCATATCTTCAATACTACTAACTTTTACATTATCAGTTAAAGTAATATTATAACTTAAACTAGAAGTTGTTCCATTATATGTTGCTGTGCCTTTAACAACAGTTACTTTAGAAGTGCTATCTTCAATAGCGTCCCAATTAGGCATAAGTCTTTCATTTGCGCCATCTTTAGTTGAAGTAAATAATGTAGAGTCAAATTCCCAAGAAAGTGTAACAGTATATTCTAAGGAAACATCACTAACTACTTTATAACTATCGGCAGCAATTAAATAACCACCAGACATTGATTGTAATTCATTAACGAATGAGTCACCATAATTTGTAGAGTCTCTAACAGGTGTTGCTGAATTAGTAGTTAAGACTGCAGCACTATTCATTGCAGCATCAGCAATTTGCTTATCAGTCCAAGTCTCAGTTACTTCATCAGGCCCTGGTACATCAGTAGTATCACCACAAGCAGCTAATGAGAAAACAACACCAGCAGATAATACGAGAGCTAAAAATTTATTCTTTTTCATATTGGTTTTTCTCCTTAATTATTTTCAACATGTTCACTTATATAAGTCAAAAGTTGACTTGCTCTGAAGCCAGGAATTGTTAATTGATAGCCTTTTTCCTCGCCTTCATATTGGAAAGCATCAAGTAAACAGGTAACATCATATGTTTTTCCTGGTTCAAAAACACTTTTAATTGTACTTTCACTAGTAAAGAAGGAATGATTTTGAAGTCTAATTTCTAAACTGTGCCCATTACAAGTTGTATAAATTGTATAAACTGTATCGCCAGATGCTGTTTGAGAAACACGATAAAAATCTTCTCTATCGTTAATCTTTAAAGTCATCTTTAATAAGTTACCTTCATATGGTATCAAATCATCATCACTATTAATGGTGGTTGGATCAACATAATAAGGTTCAACATTGTAATCATATCCAAGAGCTTCACATTCTTCTTGTGTTCTAGCAATATACTTAAAAGGATATAAATTATTTTGAGTATTTGTATCGATGTCGGTTAATTGATAATTCCCGTAATACTTTGTAATTTTACAATAGAATTGAACAACATAACCAACTTCTAAATCAATTGATTTATATTGGGTAAAGGCATAAATGCTTGATTTGATTTCATCATCCTCTGCTTGGAAAAGATCTCTACAATAGAAATTGTATCCACTCTTAGCAATGATTTGAGCAGTGATTCTTAACTTCTTACCGCTATTTGCAGTATCGTCTTGAACACCTAATTCATCAAATTTTTCTTTAGCATTAGCAATTGTTGTTTCGACAACTTCACCACTGCTATCAAAATCACAGTCATTTTGTCCATTTACTCTAAGACCAGCGGCTTTAGCATTATCCCCGGCTTGCTTAAAAGCATCGTAATAAGTAGGAAGATTTGACGAATATTGTGCAAGTTGATTTGTTGAATAACCTTGTTCAACAAGCTCGAGGTTTAAACATCTAAAATCTTCGTTTTCACCTGGTCGGTACCATACAAAACCTAGTGATCTTCGACTACTAGTATTATCGTATTTTCCATATTGAGTAATATCATTAACAAGAACAATTTCAGTTGCTCCTCTTAATTTTGACTTAGTAAAATGACTAGCCTTAATTCCCCAAGGTTGAATTGCTCCAGTTGATTCTGGAGTATTAACCCCTAAAAATCTTATTCTTATAGGAAACTCTGTATCTTCAGCAACATTAAAACTTACAGTATCGCCATCAGTATAGGTGACAGGTGTTGCTGTGGTAATAGCAATCCCACTTGTTGCATCAACAAAATTAGGAGTTGAATAGTCTATATCCAACTTAAAAGAATCAGTAACAGGTGTAGCTACTTCTACATCATCTCCACAAACTTCTGTAGTTTGAGAGCCGGCATCGCAAGCTGCTATAGTAAACAAACTTGCGAATGTTACGGCAATAATTGGTATTTTTCTAAACTTACTAAATCTCATGAACTACCTATTATTTTTTAATATTGTTTGGATTTAAGTTGTACCAAGTATCAAGTTGAGCATTCCAGTAAGCGTCTGGATTATCACCTAAGTCATCAGGGCCAGCATCTCTGACCATTGTCATAATTGTACCAACGTTAGCTCTAATTGAACTTGATCCAACGAATCCTGGATCGACGAATTGAATCCAACTTGAATCATCAGCAAGATATACATCAAAGTTAGTAGAGATTGCATCTCTCATAGTCTTTGCTGTTCCAGTTAAAGAAGTATCTTTAAGATATTCTTGGTATGCTGTGGAATTATATGCATCTTTTGTAACAGGAATATAACCAGTTTGTTTAGCAAATTGAGCGTTTGTTTCAGGATCATATGATAATTCTTTTAATAAATTCCATGTTTCAGTTCTAGAAACTTCATCAGTATTTCTAAACATAACTAAGTTTGTACCTTGAGAAATAACATATTTGCAATCTGGTTTATCAGCATTAAATGGAATTGGGTTAATGGTGATATCAAATTGTAATCCATCGTTTGCAGGAACACAGTTACTTACGCCAGCACTTGAACCAATTGTGAAAATTGTTTTGAAAGCTTTAAATGGTGTTGAAGTATAGCTTGACTCGTTAAAATCAGAAGGAATACCGATAATTTGTTCATTAAATAATCTATAGAAGAAATTAAACATTTCAACGGTTTCTTCAGATTTATATTCCATATAACCTTGAGTTTTTCCATTTGGAAGAGTTTCAACAGAGGTATAAGTTCCGCCCCATTGTCTAACTGCTGTAATAAAGAAGTTAGCTTGTGAATCGTAAGAAAGAACTCTAAATGAAGCTTTATCTACTGAACTTAAATCGATAGCAACGTCTACTCCTGCCTTTCCTGCAGTTGCAGCATCAGCATAAACTTTTGCGTCTGTTCCGATAACTTTATTAAAAGCTCCAGTGTTTTCTAAAATTCTTAGAGCTGCTTTACCAAATGTTTCTACTTCTTGCCAAGTTGTTGGAACGGCTGTAATTTTATTTTCGCCAGTTTCATTGGCTGTCATTTGGATTAATAGGTCAACAAAAGTTTGGTTTGTAGTTAAAACTTCGGTTGATTTGTTAAATGGAAGACCTAAAGTTTTTCCATCGACGATTTCTTGACATTCTGTTAAATAGTTTTGGTAATATTTGTCTAAATCGACTCCATCTTGAGAAATGTAGTTTGTTAAATCAAATAAAATTCCACTTTCTTGATATTGAGCCATGTGATCTGGGTAAGCGACTGCAATATTAGGATAAGTTCTTGTAGAAACAGAGCCAACGATATTTGCTAATAAGTTGTCATAACCACCTTGGCCAGTATGAACAACATCAATTCCTGGATGTTCAGAACTATACGTTTCTAAAATAGTCTCGAGTTGAGTTGTCATTGATTGTCCGAAGCCAGTCCACATTTGAATAGTTGTGTTAACTCCGTTTACATCTGAAGGTCCACAACTAGAAAGCGAAAGTGCTGCTAATGGGACAACTAATAACTTCATTCTTTTGTTCATAAAAATCCTCCTACTGAACAAATAAATATATCTAACTTGCAAAATGCAAGATTAGCCCTTAATACCACTCCTTGAAACACCTTTCATAATATACTTGTGGAAAATAATAAAGATTACGAAAAGTGGTAAGGTTGTAACAACAGAACCAGCCATTTTACCTGGTTGGTTATCTGAGAATTCGGATTGGAATATAGACATTAAGCCGTTAGAAACTAATCGAATATCATATCCTGTACCAAAGATAGGATCATTTTGAGTCTTACCATTGGCTACAAGAGTAGGCCACATATATGAATTCCATCCGCCCATAAGGGAAAGAATAATAATTGTAACAATGGTTGGCATTCCAATTGGAATCATAACTCTAAGTAAATATTTAAAGTCAGTATAACCATCAACTTTAGCTGCTAAATATAATTCATTAGGAATTTGCTGGAATGTTTGACGCAAATAGAATATATAGAAAACACTAACACCATGAACAAAAATCAAGGCATAAAAAGTATTTTCCCAACCTAATTCTTTAGTTAAAGCATAATTTGTAATAATCATCATTTCGCCAGGAATCATCATTGTGGCTAAAATGAGTAAGAATAAAGCGTTTTTACCTTTGAAGTTTAATCTAGCAAAGGCAAATGCAGCTAAAACACTTGTAACGACTGTAACTATCATTGAACCAAATGCTGAAATAAATGTATTAAAGAAATAAATCCAGAAAGATGTTTTTTCTTGTACATTTCCTAAATTATCAACATATGTAGGTGCAAAGACATCAACATAGTTATTGAAAGTGAATGGTATTGGTAAAAGTGTGATTTTTCCATTCGAAAGATTAGTATCAAAAGTATTATCACTAACAAACGAGGTGGAAATCATGAAAATGAAAGGAATAATAATAAATAAAGCAAAGATAATTAAGAAAATATACATCAAAGATTGAGTGACGATAGTTTTAGTTAAAACTTTTTGTTTTGAACTAACCCCATAATCATCTTCTTTGATAAAACTAGCCTTTTTTTGTGAGGCTTCTAATAATTTTTGCTTAGCACTATCAAGATAAGGTAATAATTCTTCTTCTGTTTTAATAGCTTTTTTTGCCATAAATTATCTCCTTAATAGTGAACTCTCTTCTTACTAACAGCAAATTGAGCCATAGTAATAAGAAGAATAATAATCAAAAGAACAATACTTCCTGCCGCAGCATAACCTGGGTTTAAAGGATTGACCTCTTTCATATCACGATATAAATAACCAACAACGGTTATCCATTCAACGCCTTGAACGCCACCGAAGTAATACGTTGATTGTGATTGGTAAACAGCTCTAACACCTGTATACATTTTGAAAGCACCAATAAATGATGTGATTGTAATGTATAAAATCTGTGGTGATAAAAGAGGAACTGTAATTCTTCTAAATATTGTTGTTGCATTTGCACCATCAATTCTTGCGGCATCGTAATATTGCTTATCAATTGTTGATAAACCACTTAAGAAAACGAGAATCTTGAATGCTAAACCATCCCAAAGTGCATATGTAACAATAACAACACCTTGAGCCCATCTAGGAGCGCCAGAAGAAATCCATTGTTGATTTGAATTCAATAAAGTATTTACAAGTCCGCCTCCAATAGCTCCACTAGTATTAGATCCAAAAAGTAAATTGAAAACCATACCTAATGCGATTGTATTTGTAACATAAGGTAAGAAGAATATAATTTGGAAAAATCCACGTAAAAACTTAATTTTATGAATAAAATAAGCGATTAATAATGAAACAATAATAGTTAATGGGACTTCAATAATAACAAGTTCAAAAGTATTCCAAAGGCTCTTTATAAATAATGAAGTTCCAATATTTTGTCCGAATAAATTAATAGAGTAAGTTGTATCTTGGAATAAATAGAAGAAATTGCCTAATCCAAACGATGTAGGATATTTTCCTTCTACCCATACCATACCATCTCCACCGACGGCAGACATATCTTCCCAATGTCCACTATTACCATTAATAATATTTGAAATAGCAAATGATCCACTGCCATCAACCCAGGTAAAATCTTCAGTAAATGCAATAATAAATGAGTTTATGATTGGATAGATCATAAAAACAATAATAAAGATGAAAGCAGGAATTAAAACTAAAAGTGCCAAAAGATTTTGATTCATATGGAACTTTCGTTTCTTTGTTTCTAATGTACGATTAATATCAAATTTAGCCGTGCCATCAGAATTATAATAATAACTTTCTTCGTGTCCTCTATGTCTTAAACGAATATAAGCATTATTACAAACCTTTGCAGTTTTGTTATAAGTTGATTTGAAAAAATTTGTTAGCTTATTGTCAAAGTTTGAATTAGAACTTACTTCGTTATTTTCTGTTTCTGGACCTTGTTTCTTCTTAAACATAAAATCACCAAACTATTAATTATAAAATTCTTTCACCAGTATCTTCAAAAACATAGATACGTTTTGGCTCGAAATATAAGTACTCTTTTCCTTCACAGTCTTTAAGAAGTTCATTAGAGATGATAATCTTAACACTTCCTTCTTCTAATCCTTCAACTTCACCAATAACTGAGATATCTCTACCGATATGTTCAATATTTTCAACTTTGACTTTAATAGGTCCGTTTTCAACTAACTTAAATGATTCAGGTCTAATACCAATTTGACATGATCTTTCAGGATTAAGTCTCTTTTCAAGACCTTGAATAATCTTTTCAACCATTTCTTTTGATTCAGGGCTATCAATATCATTAATTTGATACATAATATCCTCTTGTGTCTTTTTAATATTCTTGGTAGCTTCCCAATCACTTTCTTGATATAAGGAGTCAACTTTTTGTGCAATATTATAGACTACATTAGCATTATTAATCTTTCTAACTAAAGAATTGATTCTATTTTGACCTTCTTTTGTATAAGCATTGTTACAATTTCTAATATCTTCTTTAGCTGCGTCAATAACAGACTTAACGCTATTGTTAATTGCTTCAACATTTTGAACAGATTCAAGTGCTCTTGCTTTAACTACTTCACCTTGAGCGATTAATAAAGTTTTTTCATCAGTTATGCTAGGTAAAAGTTCTTCAAATTTATTAACGATATTAGCAGAATCAAATTTATTGAATGTCTTTTTAAACTTAATAACTAATTTATCAATGTCTTTATTGCCAGTTTTGTTATAAGAAATTGATTTTTGTAAGTTATAAATAACTTGTTCTTCTTTATCACTTGTTTTTCTCTTAACAATTGCGCCACCTTCTCTAATATTAGCACCACAAACATTACAATATTTTGCATTATGTGGAACAATAGCACCACAATGTGGACAAGTTAATTCTTCAATATGAACATGCTTTAATTCAGGATTATCTGATAATTTATTGCCAGCAATATATAAAACACCATTTTTAATTTCGCCTTTAAAAACATTAATGGCAGGTGTTCCAAGGAACTTGGCGACAAATAAATTCGCTGGTTCATCATAAACTTTTTGAGGTTCATCTTTTTGTTGAACAATACCATCTCTCATGACAACAATAAAATCGCTAATTGACATAGCTTCTTCTTGGTCATGAGTAACGAATACTGTTGTAATTCCAGTTTCTTTTTGAATACGTTTAATTTCTTCTCTAGTTTGAAGTCTTAAACGTGCATCTAAGTTCGATAAAGGTTCATCAAGAAGTAAAACACGTGGTCTTTTTGCTAAAGCTCTAGCAATAGCAACACGTTGTTGTTGACCACCAGATAATTCTTTTGGTTTTCTATCAAGAAGTTTTTCGATATGAACAATCTTGGCGTTTTCTAAAACGATTGCACATTTTTCATCATAGGTAAGCTTTGGTCTAGCATTATCAAGTGGAAACATGATATTTTGTCTAACATTGAAATGAGGATAAAGAGCATAGTTTTGGAAAACAAGACCAATACCTCTATTTTCAGCAGGAAGATTTGTGACTTCTTCATCACCGAAATAAATTTTTCCTTCTGTGACATTGTGTAAACCAGCAATCATATAAAGTGTTGTTGATTTTCCACATCCAGATGGCCCAAGTAAGCCGCATAATTTCCCATCAGGAATATCGAAGTTCATGTTGTTAACTGCTACAGTTTTTGCACCTTTCTTTCCTGAGAAGATTTTTACCAAGTTTTCAATTTTTACTTCCATAACAAAATCCTTTTTTTATGTGTATCTTTACTATATCAAAAATGAATTCAATAAAAAATACTTAATTTGACATTTTAGTATTTTGATAAAATTTCTAAATATAATGATATTAATCGTATTTTTTATCATTTTCATCCATTCCAAGATTACTCTTTTTTAGGTTTTCTTCGATTTGAGAAATCAGTTTTTCTTCTACACTTCGAGAAACAAACCACACACTAGTTTTTGTATCAATAACAACAGTCGCCGCAATTAAATCACTAAAAGATCTATGACGTTTTGTAAAAATCATTACAATATAATCGACCAAGAAAACTAAGAAAAAAGTAAATATTCCCACAAAAATCTCCGCTAAAATAAAGAAATTTTTTAAAAATACTTGTGGTTTAGAAACTTGGTATTCTAGCGAATTAACCAACCCAATATGTACTATTTTCATTCCAAAAGTTTCCCCATTTTTAAAGAACAAAGGAATAATTAAAAAATATATTAAACCGCTTATCGCAATTGCAATATAAGCTTCATAACGAGATATTCTTTCAAGTTGAAGATAATAATTTGAATATTCATCAGTAGTCCTTAAATGAAGCAAAGCTTCTTGATATGTTCCAGGAAAGTCCAGAGTATCACTAAAAATTTTGATTGAAGCCAGAATATATTCTTGATTTTGTCGATTGTCATCACTAGTTTTAGTAAAAGTTTCACCCTTAAAAGTTATGGTTTCTTTAACTTTGCAATTATCATTTAATGGTGAGGAATATAAATCATCATTCTCAAGATAATAGACATCGTAATCTAAACTTTGATCAATGTTTAAAACTTGGGTATTGAACCGATAATTAAGTTCGGAATCACTAACATCTGTTTTTGAAAATATCATTTCTAAAAGCTCATTATGAAAAGATAAATCTTTGTTAGTATAAAAATTGTAAGTCGCGTTTAGATAAACTTTATAAGAATCAAAAGTAAAGTAATTATTTTCGTCAGTTAATTCTTCACGACCAATAAGGCTGACGTTAGTTAAAGGTTCTTGACTCTCTTCACTTCTATCAACAAACAAGCCTGAATATACTTGTAAAGCTTTAACATCATTTAATACTTGAGTATTGTGAAAACCAATGTCAACATAACCTTCTACAACAGGCAAATAAAAGAACAGTAAAAGAATTATAAAAAATATTAAATCTAATATAATTCCTAAGACCCTTCGGCCTAAATTGGCATATTTAATGTCTTTAATCTCCATATATAAGGTCTTCTTTTTCCTTTAAATCGTCACTGTTTCTAAATATTTTTGATGTTTTTAAGTCTACAACTCTAGTCATTGATATAAAATCAACAACAGAAACATTATCAGAAACAATTATAGTTGAACAAGCACTAATTAATATATAACCAAAGCATATAGACAAAAGAATCATTAAATCTCCAATGAAAAAAGGAAGAATAGATAATATTAGACTTGGCAAAGCACGAATTGCAACCTGATAATTTTTAATTTTAAAGCCATCCATGCTACATAGTCCTAATCTAAAAATCGTTCTACCAATAGATTTATTGCCTACATTAAAAAAAGGTATTATAAAATAAATTAAAACAGATGGAATTAAACAAGAAAGTCCTAAGTTATTTTGCGATAATCTATTGATTTCATTTCTAGCATCAACATAAAATTGGTCATTATACAAATCAGTGAAACAGTTTTTATACTGACTTGTGTAAAAACTAATAAAAGCACCTTTGTAATCATCACTTACAAACTCTAGTGTTTGTTCTTCATAATTTTCTTTTAAGTATGTAGGTTTGATAACAGCTAATTTAGTTTTATCTATTACTCCATTTTCTACATCATATTCAAAATAAGATTCTTCTTCTCCAGCCATCAAAATCTTTTCATTATATTCGTTGATAGTTAAAGGGTTTCTTATGCCTCCATGCTCTTTATAAAAATCACTTTCGAAGTAATTAACTTTATCATTTTCATCATTTGAACGATCTTCAAAAGTTAAATAATAACTTTCAACTATATCTTTATATTCTTCGACTGTTCCGTTATTAAGTTGACTATAAACATTATTATCATTTAAAACATACAAATTGCTATAAACAAGAGTTTCTTGCAATAATTTATTATATTCTGTTGGTGAAAACACGTTGTTAAAAACAAAGAATGTCAAAATAAATGTCAGTATAAAAAACAATAAAGCATCAACTAAAAAGCTGAAAAATCTGATATAAAGCTTTGGGGCAAAAATATGTTTATTTTCCATAATTGTTAAAAAACCTTTTAAAACTCAACTCTTTTTTCTGTTTTAGCGTCAAAGATAAATAAACGCTCTATATTAATCGTAAATCTATTTACCCCTTCAATCCCCTTAGTATCACTATCTAGAATTTGTTTAATCTCGTTAAGAGCATAATTAGAAGAAGATATTAAAGTTAAATCTCTACCTGCTTTAAATACCTTTTCCATTTTTAAAGTTAATCCAACTTTAGAATCCGTTGTAACAAGTTCATAAGCTTCTGGACGAATACCAATAACTACTTCTTTATCATCAGTCTCAATTTCATTTTCAATAATTAGTTCTTCCCCAATATAGAGATGATGATTTTTAATCAACCCTTTAAATAAATTGATTGGAGGTACTCCTAAAAACTTAGCAACAAATAAATTGGTTGGATTTTTATATATTTCTTGAGGTTTACCAATTTGTTGAATCTCACCCATCGACATAACAACCATCTTATCAGCAATAGCCATCGCTTCATCTTGATCATGTGTAACAAAGATAGTTGTAATACCAGTTTCTTTTTGAATTCGTCTAATTTCTTCTCTTGTTTCAATTCTTAAGCGAGCATCAAGATTAGATAAAGGTTCATCTAAAAGTAAGACTTTTGGCTTTTTAACTAATGCTCGGGCAATAGCTACTCTTTGTTGTTGACCACCACTTAACTCGCTAGGTTTTCTTTCTAGATATTCATCAATCTTTACAATTCTAGCAACATCATTTACTAAAACATCAATCTCATCTTTATATAATTTTCTTATGCGCTTTATTCTTTCATTAGTTAATGAAAGAAAGAATCCTTCTTCATCAAGTTTCCTTCTAAATATAGATTGTATCTTTTTTAAAGTTAGAATCTTATTATTAATGGCTTTAAGTATTTCCTCTTTATTAAAATCATATTTAATAATTAAAGAATATAAACTTTCACTTCCTCTTTTTGAAAGTTTATATTCTTTTTTAAAAAGATTAACTAAATTAAAACGATTAATCTTTTTATTCTCTTTGGCTTTTTCAGTTGACTCTTTAACTTTTGTTAAATCTTCATCAATAATCTTTTTAATTTTTAAAAGATTTACCATTTTGGAAGAATATAAATAAGCATTAATTTTTAAGTTAGTTAAAGGGAAAGAAATATTTTTAAAGATATTCATATGAGGATATAAAGCATAATTTTGGAAAACAAAACCGATACTTCTTTTTTCACTAGCTAAACTAGTTACATCATCTTCACCAAAAAATATTTTCCCGTTTGTTGGATCAATAAGTCCACTAATCATGTATAAAGTTGTTGATTTCCCACAACCAGATGGGCCTAAAAGAGCAACAAGTTCACCATCATCAATATCAAGATTAAAATCATTTACTGCAATAGTTTCAGCAATATTTTTACTTGGTTCAGCCTTGTATATTTTTTCTAAATGCTCAATTTTGATTTTCATTTTTAATAACTTTCCTTGCTTTTGATAAGTAAATAATTGTTAAAACTACTCCAGCGATAAAAAGCAAAATGCCGATAACAACAAATATATGGAAAATAGTCATAGCAAAATAATCATAGATAATTACATCTTCTCCAAATCTTCTGGTTTCTTCTTTCATTAATGGTATGAAAAATAATGAAATAATTACAAAAATAGTACCAAGAATTCCAATAGAGATTCCTAGATTTCTTTTTTCTTTAAAACTTCTAATCAATGTTTTGGAGTTATTTTGCATAAGAGTATTATATAGTATTTCTTCACTTAAAAGAAAAAATTCTTAGGGTTTCCCCCAAGAATTTTCTTTTAAGTTTTTAAAAATTAAGCAACTTGATTGTAAGCAGCTTCTAATTCGTCTTCAATATAAGAAGTTAGATCTGCATCATCTTTTGCTTCGTACTTAAAGACGTTAATCATCGCTTTTTCAATTGCACTTCTTGCACTAGAAGAGAATTGTGAAACTGGAGCAACAAAGGTTTGTTGATTTTCATCATATTGTTGATAAATATCATAAACATTTGCTTGTAAATAATCATAGTTTTCAGCTTGATTAGTGCTATTTGTTGTTGGATCACTAATTTCTTCTGGGAAATCATCCTTTGCAGCTGTTGCTTCTTTAAATTCTTCAGTTTCATAGCTTGAAGATCTAACTGGCATAGAAGTCATTTGTAAGCCAACTGTTGATGCGTTTTCAGTATTTGTTAAGAACTTATAGAATAACCAAGCAGCTTCATTAGCTTCATCACCTTTATCGAAGAAAACAATATTAGCACCTTGAGACATAGCCTTTGAATCAGCATTTTTATTACTGACTTCTGGTGTATCTTTTAACATTCCATCATCAATTACAGGAGTTGGTAAAACTTTCCCTCTAAATGTGTTATAAGAACCATACCAAGCATTCTTACTTCCGTTAATATAGATGAAAGAATTTTGATTATAAGTATATTCGTTCCAGCAACCATAGCTTCCATCACCTTTAGCATCTAGCATTTCAGAAGTTGTAATAAGTCCTTCATCATACCAGCCTTTAAGCATTTTAATCATTTGAACAGTTTTTTCAGCTGCTCCAGTTTTTGGATTATAGAACAAGATTGCTTCATCTTTGGTGATTTTTCCGTCTTTATTAGTATCGCCTGCAGTATAAGGAACATCCATCATTTCAGCGAATGTAATAAATAAATTGTCGATTGAGTCATAACTAATTGGAGTAGCGTAGTTATTTGGTGCTTTACCATCGGTTGGAATTGTTTCACCTTTCCAATAGACATGGTGAGGAAGAATTTGATATCCTCCATCATCTCCTCCAACCCAAGTTGACCAATATGTATCAAAGCTCTTAGTTTTTAATTCACGGGCAATTTCAATAAGACCTTCCCAGTTGGAAAGTTTATCTTCATATTTTCCTGCTCCGAGTTGTGCATCTAAAACATCTGAATTGTAGAATAAAGCTTCACTGTTTTTATACCATGGGAGTGAGAAAGTACCTTCCTCGCTATATTGTTGACCTTCTTTAAGGAAAGCTTCATTCATATCGCTAGCGATGGTGTCACTTTCAGTAGCGCCATTGTTTTTTGCATCATGACCAAAACCATATTCAGTACTATTCATGAAAGAATCCATCTTTAAGACTCTTCCGCTTTGTAAATAGTTAACGACATAATCTGGATAACAAACAGCCATATTAGGCAAGTTATTTATATTATTAAGGTTAGTTTGTATAGTCTCGTTAATTGTTGCATATTGTCCGCTTTGCTCATATTCAACATCAATATTTGGATATTTATCTTCAAAAGCTTTTACAATTGCATCCATCATTGTAGCTTCACCAGTTGGTTCGTCTGCTGGATCCCAAATATTAGTCCAAAATACAATCTTGGTTTTTGTATTATCTGGATCTGGTACTTCAGGTTCACCACAAGCTGAAATTGTACCAATTGCTAATGCCCCTAACAAAAGAGTTGGCATTAAGATTTTTGATTTAAGTTTCATGTAAGTATTAGCCTCCTGCTTAAATACGAAATTAATATATCACAATTAATGTCAGTTTCAAAATTAAGAAAACGTAAATTTTTTGATAGTAAATTCTTGCTTTCTTTTTCTAAGAAAGGAAAATTAACCTTTAATACCGGCACGACTTGTGCCATTCATAATATACTTTCTAAATATAATAAAGATTAAAACTAAAGGAATGGTAACAATAACTGTGGCAGCCATTTGTAGGGATTGAAGAACAAAGATATTGCCACCTTCCTTATAAGAAAAATTAGCAAAATCACGAATTGCAACCGATATTAAGTTAGCACTTTGATTTCCAGCGCCTTGTGGAGCAACCGTTTTTGGCCAAGCATAGGCATTCCATGTTGAAATAACTTTTAAAATAACAACTGTGATCAAAGTTGGTGAAGCTACCGGAACCATTACTTTCCATAAATATTTCCAATCACTTTTTCCATCAATTTTAGCGGCTAAATATAATTCGTTAGGAATTTGTTTAAAAGCCTCACTTAAAAGATAGATATAAAAAACATTTACAATAAAAGGAAGCATAATCGCTAGATAGGTTCCCCAAGTTGAATCAAGTAAGCCATATCGATAAACTTGAATATAATTAGTAACAACAAAAAGCTCGCTTGGGATCATCATTGTAATAAGATAAACATAAAATGTTACATCTTTTCCTTTAAATTGAAGCCTAGCAAAAGCAAATGAAGCAAAGATTGTAATAAATAACGTTCCTAAAGTTGAAATAACAACAACTACTAAAGTGTTATATAAATAATTAAAGAAATCCAATCTTTCCGGATCAAAAATTAAAGCATAGTTGTTCCAAGCAATCTGATCAAAAGCAATAAAGAAATTATTGTCTAAACCTAAATAGGCTCCATTTCTAACTTCTGTTTTTAAAGATGAAATAACCATCCAATAAAATGGGATCATCATAATAACAGCAAAGAAAATTAAAAAAGCATATATGACAATTAATGAAAAAACTAGCAAAACCTTATCTTTTTTCTTAGTTTTGTCAACACTCTTATTGAATCCTTCAATGATAAATTCAACTTCAGATTCACTAGAATAAATACTATCTTTATTTAATAAAATATCACTATGCTCCATAATGAACCCTTTTCTTTGACACCCAGAATTGAAGAATTGTAAAAACAAAAATAATCAAAAACAAGACTACCGCTCCGCAACAAGCGTAGCGGACATTATCTCCATAACCCACACTAATTTGATCATAAATAAAATAAACAACAGTATATAAATTATAAGAATTTCCAGTTGTTCCTGTTCGGTTAAATAAACCAGCAATAGATTGATATTCTTTAAAACCATTGATAAATGAAGTAATTGAAATATAAAAAATTTGTGGAGATAAAAGCGGAACTGTAATTTTAAAGAATTGTTTAATTTTTGATGCACTATCTATTCTAGCAGCATCGTAATAAGTTTTTCCAATTCCTTGTAGACCAGCTACAAATATCAATATCTTAAATGGCAATTGATACCAAATAATATCGCAAAATATAACAAACATCGCATTCCAGTAGCTAGTATTTCCGTTATTTTCAACCCAGTAAGAGTCAAGACCAAAGACGGAATTAAATAGACCAGTATGAGAAAAAATAACTCCAAATACCATACCTACTGCAATAATATTTGTGACGTAAGGCGTAAAAAATAAGGTCTGGAAAAATCTTTGGCACACTTTAATTGAGTTAATTAAAACCGCAATGATTAAAGCAAGAATTATTGAAATTGGAACTGTAACAAAAGTAATTAAAAGAGTGTTTGGTAAAGCATATTCGAAGAAAGCATTAATTGGTCCTTGAATATGAGGAACATCACTTGGAGCAGGTATAATCCCAAACAAAGCTTGATAGTTTTCTAAAGTAAAACCATTACTTTCGCCACTTATATAGTTATAATCCTTTAAAAAAGAAATATAAAAAGTATCAAGCAAAGGATAAAGAGCAAAAACAATAAGAAGGATTAAAGAAGGCGCTAAATAAATCCAAGCTTTGTAGTTATTTTTAGTGTTCATCTTAACTAAATCCTTTGTCCACTTTCTTTATCAAAAAGATATATCTTATTAGGTTTAACTTTAAAATAGTTTAAACCTAATTCAAATTTATCATCATTTCGAATCATAATTTTAAAGTTTTCATTGCTAGTTGGATTTATAGCAAGTACTTCTGTATCTCTACCTTGAGCAATAATTGAAGCAACATTTACTTTAAAGGTTAATTCATCTTCTTCGCTTGCTCTTACATATCCTTCAGGTCTAATTCCAACTAAGACATTTTTGTTATTTAAAGATACATCTTCTATTTTTAAAACTTCAGAATCAGCAATAAATAAATATCCATCTTTTATGAAACCATCAAAAATACCAATTGGAGGTAAACCTAAAAATTTAGCTGTAAATAAATTAGTTGGGTTATCATAAACCTCTTGTGGAACACCAATTTCTTCGACTTTACCTTTATTTAAAACCGCGATTTTATCGCAAATTGACATCGCTTCATCTTGATCATGAGTAACAAAGATTGTTGTAATTCCGGTTTCTTTTTGAATTCTACGAATCTCTTCTCTAGTTTCTAGTCTTAAACGAGCATCAAGATTAGATAAAGGTTCATCTAAAAGTAAGACTTTAGGAGATTTAATTAAAGCTCGAGCAATAGCCACTCTTTGTTGTTGTCCGCCACTTATCTCATTTGGTTTACGATAAAGTAAACCTTCAAGTTTAACAATGCGGGCGACTTCTCTAACCTTTAAATCTATTTCATCCTTACTAACTTTTCTTTTAATTTCAATACGTTTACCATTTTTTAAAACGTAGTTTTCAGAATCAATATCAAGTTTTAACTTTTTGTATTTAATTTTTTCTTTTTCAATTGAAGAAGATAAAAAAGAAATAAGACTATCTAAAGCAAAATCATCCTTTACAAGATACTTAAACAAAAATTTTGAATAAGAAAAAGGAATGTTTAAAGCAAAACTTATTTCATCAATAAGTAATGATTTTGAAATTTTCTTGTCTTCTTTTTTTCTTTGTTCTATTATCTCTTTTGCTTTTAATAACTTATCTTTTTTCTCGATAAGCTTGCAAAACATAGATATTTTTCTACTTTTTAAGAAATCTTTTTTATAAATATCTTCTAAAGGAAAAGCTATATTTTTATAAATATTTAAATGTGGATAAAGAGCATAATTTTGGAAAACAAAACCAATTTTTCTTTTTTCAGGAGCGAGATCAGTAACATCTTCTTCACCAAAAAATACTGAACCACTACTTGGCTCTTTTAATCCACTTATCATATAAAGAATTGTTGATTTTCCGCATCCTGAAGGGCCAAGCAAACCAACAAGTTCACCATCATTAATATCGATACTAAAATCTTCCACCGCGATGGTATCTGGAATGTTTTTCTTCTTGTCTCCTTCAAAGACTTTCTTTAAATCTTTAATATGAATTTCCATAACTACAATTATAAAGATTAAGTGAATATAATTCTATTTTTAATTAATGGATTTTTTTGTGTTTCTCTACCAATCAATCAAAATAATTAATTTAAAATATTTTGATACTGCATTCTATTTTTCAAATTCAGCAATACTATCAGTATTACCAACAACTACTACAGCATCCTTATCTTCAAAGACATGAGATGGAGAAACGTTAATATCAATATTTTCATCACGCTCAATGGCGATAACGTTAAGTTGAAATCTTTTTCTGATATCAGTATCAGCGAGTTTTTTACCAACATATCTTTTAGGAATAGTAATTTCAACAATTTCAATATTCTCATTAAGTGAAATAAAATCAAGAATGTTATTAGAAAGAATCTTTTTAGCTAGTCTATCGGCACTATCTTTATCAGGGTAGATTACTTCTGCTCCTAAACGTTCAAGGACTTGCCCTTGTTCTTCATTTCCAGCTTTAGCAATAACTTTTTTAACACCTAAAGAAATCGCATTTAAAGTAGTCAAAATTGAAGCATCAACTTTTTCGCCAATACAAACAACAATGGTTTCGCATTCTTTAAAACCAAGTTCTTCTAAAGTTTCTTTTGTTAAATCTTCACTAACATAGGCATAATCTGTATATTCTAAAATTTTTTTTACTTTCTTTTCATCTTTATCTATACAAATGATGCTTTTACCTTTAGAAGCTAATTCAACAGCTAGTGAGTAGCCAAATCTTCCAAGTCCAATAATACCGATAGTTCCTGCATTTTTAGCCATAAATAATTCCTTCCTTAACCGATTGGTAATGAATCATCAACATATTTCCATGTTATGTTATTACTATGTTTTGTTTTAAATAGAGATAATGAAACTGACATTGGACCGATACGACCAATATACATTAATAAAATTAAGCAAAGCTTACTACCAATAGAGAAAAATGGAGTTACACCAGTTGAAAGTCCAACGGTAGCAAAAGCACTAAAAGCGTCAAATACATAATCTAAAGAAGAATAAGTATTGCCATTTCCATCAATATACTTCCCCTCAAAACCGAATATTAAAATAATAAAGAAGAGTAAAAATAAGACTGAAAGGAAAAATAAAGTAAAGGCTTTTTGAATAGTGTCTTTATTAATACTTCTTCTAAATGCATGAGGTGCTTTTCCATCAATTCCACTTCTTATACGAGCAAAAAGAGCAAATATAGTTGTAGTTTTAACACCACCACCAGTACCACCAGGTGAAGCACCAATAAACATCAAAACATCCATTAAAAGAATCGAACAAATTTGTGCATCGTATAGATTATAAGTTGTAAAACCGGCGGTTCTTGTTGAAACAGATAAAAAGAAAGACTCTAAAAAAGTCATTCCTTCTGGCACATTATTATTAACAAAATGAGGAACATTTTCACTTAAATAAATTGTAATTGTTCCACCAAATATTAATAGTAAAGACATAAAAATAACAACTTTAGTATGTAAAGTCATCTTTTTAAAACAGAATTTTTTACTACACATGTCAATAATAACTAAATAGCCAAGTCCACCAAAAATAATCAATAAGGCAATAATCAAATTCATAAATACATCATCAGAAAAGGCAATTAATGAAGTATTTCCAAAAATATCAAAACCAGCATTATTAAAAGCACTTACTGACAAAAAGAAAGCGTGCCCAAAAGCATCATCTACGCCTTTGACTACATCATTATGAAGAAAATATAAATCAAAAAATAAAAGGATTGCTCCAACAAATTCAGCAATAAAGGTAATTAATAAATTTAATAAAAAGATTTTCTTTAAACCTTTAAAAGACGATATATTCCAACTTTCTTTAACTAGGGTTTGTTGATTCATAGTTAGCCTTGAAGAAATAATTAAGATAAAAGCCATAGCTAAAGTTGCTGCACCTAATCCCCCAATTTGAATTAATATTGCAACAACAAAGCGACCAAAAATATTATAAGTATCACCAACCGAGCCATTTGGTAAAGAAACTAAACCAGTAACGCAAGTTGCTGAAGTTGAAGTAAATAAAGCATCAATATATTCAACGCTTTGCCCTTCATTTAAAGAAAATGGAGCCCATAAAAAAAGAGAGCCCACAAGGATTACTATCATAAACGCCAAGCAAATGAATGCTATTGGTTTGATTTCAAACTTACGTGCTTTTTTAATTAGTTCCATAGATAAACATCTATATTATAAAGGAGTTAAAGCGAAAAAGAAGGTTTTATTATTTTATTTTGTTTAAGACTGACTCTTTAAAGCACTTAAAAGTTCATATTTATTCTTATAAATTTTAACTCCGCTTGTATCAATCATTTTACTATTCAGTAATAAATCATGAAATGGAACACCATTTTTTGATAAAAGCATATAACTTAAAGAAATTAAAGGAATAATAAAGAAAGATAAAAAGCCTAAAATATATTCAATAATAAAGAAAAAGAAAAAGCGAAAAACAAATTCTTTGGTTGTTAAGCTATAATTTGAGTTTGATATTAAACCAAGTTTAAATATCTTCATTCCTAAAGTAGAACGGTTATTTTTACTGAATAATGGGATGAAAAAATAAAAGATAAGACTTGAGATTAAAAAAGTAAAAACAATTAGTAGCAAAATAGTTAAAGAAATAAATCTTGTTGTATTAAAATATTCATCAAAATTTCTTAAAGACGATAAGGCGCGATCGTTATATTCATTTGTTAAATAAGTTAGATAAGTATTGTCTGGAACTTGATCAAAAGTAAAAACAATTTGATCATTTTCTTTGATAAATAAATTGTGATTATTATATTTTTCGTTTAATTTACGATTTTCATAATTAGTCAGTTCTTCATTAGTAGCAAAAAAATAAGTATTTTGATAAAAGTCAGTAATTATTTCATCTAACCTTTCCGCTTGTTCTTTAATAGTTAAACTTTCTTCACTTAGATAAATTGGGGCTTCTTTATCGTTAATATATAAACCGCTTCTTTCTTTTAGATTTTCTTGAATAGAAATTGCTTCTTGATAATTTGGAGTAGCGTAAAATATGCCTAAAGAAGAAGCTAAAAGTAAAAGTGTTAAAAAAAGAGTAAAGAAAAAATCAACTATAAAGGCAATTATTCTTTTTAAGTCGCTACACTTTTTATATTTAACGACTAGGCTCATTTTCTTCAACCAATAAATCATCTTTCATTTTATAGCCACTAAAATAATCACTTAAAGAAGATTTACTAAGAGGCAAAAACTCTAAAATGAAAGAAAATAAAGAAACTAATAAAGAAAAAACAAGTAACAAAAGAACTAAGTAAAACCCATTTAAATCTAGCATTAATACTTGCCCATAACTTGTTCCACTTGTTAAAAATAAAGAGAAAAATATTGAAGAATAAGTTAATATAAAAACCGTTATTGATTTAATAAATAACTGAATTTTGCGAGGTTTTTTAATTGAAACAGGCGTTATTTTCATTGCAATTGCTCCTAGACTTTTATGTTTTTTATTAATAAAAAATGGAAATATAAATATAAGAATATAACTAAAAATAAATGAAATATTTATCTCAATAAAATTAGCACATCTTATTTCATTACTTCTTATATTTAACTCATTAAAACTATTTAGATAAGTAAGATTATTCTCTCTTAAATCAGAGCTGGCTTTTGAAAAATTATTAATAGTAAACTCATAAAAAGTATCGTATTCTTCTTTAAACACTTGATTATTGTTAAATAAATAATCACCAATATGTAAAGCCACTTCTTCTTTTAAAAGATAATAATTATCAGAAGTCATATCATAATAATTTGAAGATTTAATATCATTTAAATAATTATTTAAAGTAAAAGAATCATCTTGATACTCATCAAGATGATTTACTTTATATTCATTTAAATAATAATAAATTGGATCATTAGTTTTATTTAAACTAGCTAATAAATCATATTCAGTGGTTAGATAATACTTTTCTCCTAAAGTTGTTTTAACACTCATTTTTATATAATTTGAAGAAGTGATTGTATCAAGTTTTGAATCCTCAATAATTTGATTAGTTGTTGTATAACTTTCATAAAAAGAATTAGATAATTCTTTCATTAGTGGCAAAGCATTTGCAACTTGTGAAACTAAAATAAAATAAAAAATAACATTACCAACAACAAGTAAAAAGTAATCAATTAAAAGAGCAAAAACTCTTTTTTTAGTTGAAGCATCTTGATGAATAATTTCTTCCATTATCGACTTATATGAAGAGTAATCCCTTCGTCATTCATTGAGGTCACTTTGATTGAGATGTTATTAATAGGCGTGCCATTATTAAAAGTGTTATGAGAGAAAAACATATCTACTTGATCAGTACCAAAACTATCCCCAGTTTGATAAAGATCTCTTCTTGTTGACCCCACACGACTTGTTTTAGGATTTTCAGAATATAATGTACGTTCTTTACTAATAAGTCTAACAAGAGCATAATCATCACTTATTCCATTATAAGAAGGAGTATTTGAGTTACCAACTAAATATACATCTTCTCTTGAGCCATGCACTTCAACTTCCGGTACAGTGCTTTCACTTTCACTTAAATAATCACTACAAGTATAGTATCCATTTTGAATTTCGTGTTTAATTAAACGAGCATCAACATGGTAAATAGCTAAACCATTACTAAAAGCTAATGGATAAGCATTACGGTATTTTTTAGTTGCATCAAGTTCATTTAAACCAGTTGGTGTTTCATATTCTAAAATCAAATATTCACTAAAAGCCGAATCGTTATAATAACTTGAAGGAATAATTAAAGCTTCTCCTGTGTCTTCAAAAGGTTTTAAAGTTATTGTTGTATCGTTTTTATAGATAACTGTTGGTTCAATCCACCCTAAAGCATATTTTGAAAAAGCCGAGTGGTCACCAATATTTAAATCCATCATATCGATTCCACCAAGATAGCCATAATTACCACTATTATCGTAGCTATAATAATCATCTAAGCCAAGCATATGCCCTGTTTCATGAATTATAGTATGAGCATCATATCCTGAAGATGGTGAATCATCGTATAAAAAAGAAAGAGCACAATTAGCATAACGAGTACCAACTATTTTAATTTCACCAGTTTCTGTATCAGTAGCTTTTGCTAGATAATTAGTGGTATAAGCCCAAAATGGTTGTGATTCAGAACTCACTAATTTGCCATCAATAACATTATAAATTAGCCACATTCCATCAATATAGCCATCTTCATTTTGATCATATTTAGAATCAAAAATATCGATTGGTACATCATTTTTTGTTAAGCCATGTTTTAAAATATCAGTAATAAGTTCTTGTGAGCCACCGACTGAACTTGAACTTGATGTTAAATCTTCTTTGCTTAAAAATTCTGATGCACTCATTTCAGGGGTAAATGGGTCTGTAATTTCAAAATTAAGATTTAGTTTCTTATAACTTGATTTTTCATAAAAGCTTGAAACACTTTCCCAATATGGATTTGCGCCATCTAAGCTTGAAACCCCATTAAAAGTATATTCCATCGCATCTAAATAAGCGCCTTCATTAAAGTCAATATAACTACTGCGTTCATAATATCTGATATCGTTTAAATCAAAATTTACAGGGACAACTAAAATATTGACATCACCAGTTGAAGGGGTAATTGGACTATGAGCACTTTCGTTAACATCAAGATAAGTAAAAGCGGCTTTATTAGTTCTATTAGATTCTTCATATTCAGTTTGCATACCACTGCCATCATCAATTAAAACATGACTAGTACCAGGATTATTACTTGGAACATCTGGCAAAAGGTTGTCATTATTAAAACCAAAGATAAAAATTGAGCCGATTCCAACTCCTACAATGCAAACACAAGTCACTAATAAAACAATATTTTTTATATTACCTTTCATGCTAATCCCCAATAATTTCTTTAAATTTATTTATTACATAATTGTTATAATCTATTGATTTTTCTCGGTCATAGAAACTTACTTCAAAGACATGAGGTTCATTTTCATACATCTTAAAGTTAACATTTACGCCATGTTTTTTAAGTTCTTCATAAGTTTTAATTGTTTGATTTTTAAAACCATCATCACTAGAAGAAACAATAGATATAAATGGATAAGTTGATTTATTAATTACATCATCTAAAGAAGAATTGTAATATAACGCCTTCTTTTTATATCTTCTACCAAAAAAAGCACTCATTAAGCAGACATGAGCAATTTTAGTTCCTTTAGCATTAAAGATTTCTTTTAAAAATGGAACTGGATGTTCTAAATTCATCATTTTAAATTTAATATTAAATGGGACAACTTCATAAAGTTTTTGAAGATCTTCATTTTGATTAATAGCATTTATTAAAAGCGCTAAATGTCCACCAGCGCTATCACCAGTTAATAAAACATTATCAAAAGAAATATTTAATTCGTCTTTATTTTTTTCAATGTAATTAAAAAAATGAAACAAGTCTTTAACAATGCCTTTTAAATTAGTTCTTAAAAGTAAACGATAAGACATTGATAAAACAACCATTCCTTTAGAAGCATAATATGCATTATGGAATCTATTTAAATCTTTATCGCCATAAATCCATCCACCACCATGGATATCAATCATTAAAGGTAATTTTTTAGTATCAACTACATTATCAGGATAATACATGTTAAAAAGATGGTATTTATTTTTACCCTTTAAATATCTAATGTCGTTAACTGCTTTGACTCCATCGATATGTTTCAAATTCTTAAAATTAGCTTCGTCGTTTTTCTTCATCTTTTTAGCTAAATATGTTGAATAAGTTTTAAATAGAACAGACATTATTTTCTCCATTAATTAATACAACTTTAACGCCGTTATATTGGTTTTTATTTTTGAGAAAATAATTTTGAGAATATGAACAAATTATCTTTATTTCATCAACGCCTTTATTAGCATAATTAAAAATATATTCATTTAAGGCTTTAGCTACGCCTTTCCCACGTGTGTTTTCATAAACTACCGTCGAGATTATAGTCAAAACATTATTTTCTAAAGAATATTTTAAAAATCCTAAACATTCATTATTTTCATAAGCTTCAATCTTTTCTTTTTTAACTAATATTTCCATCTTATATCCCCCTACTCTTTATTAAGGTGAGTTAACATTTCTCTAAAATAAATCTTGATATTACTTCCTGCTTTTTTATATAATTTTATGGCTGGTCCGCTAGCTCAGTTGGTAGAGCAACTGACTCTTAATCAGTGGGTCCGGAGTTCGAGTCTCCGGCGGATCACCATTAATTGATAACTAGACTTAGAAATAAGTCTTTTTTTCTACCAAAATTTAGGCTTGAATTTTAATTTAAGTTGAGATTTGCAAGGTTTTTAGATTTTTAGTTGATATTTTTTAATCAGTTAACACATCTAAAATCTATATAAATTTTAAAGTAAAACAAGATATAAATAAACTAAAAAGCACTTCTATTCTTCTTTTAAACATTTAACAGGATCTTTTTTACTTGCACTATAAGCAGGAATGATTGCACTTAAAATACCTAAAATTAAGCCAATGCCAATCAAAATAAACATATGCCGCCAAGTTACAACACAAATATCTTGGAAAGAAAAATAACGAGCATAATGCTGAGCGATAAGCATGTTAACAGGGAAAGCTAAAACGTAAGTAAATAAACAACTAAATAAGCCGCTAAGTAAACCAACAATGCCAGCTTCAATAACAAACATTCTTGAAACATCAAGCTTTGTTGTTCCAACTGCTCTTAAAATACCAATATCCTTAGTTCTTTCTAAAACATTATTGTATGTAAATAAAACATTCATTGCACAAGCAACAATTAAAAGTACAGCAACAAATATAGATAAAACAAGGGAAACCAAGCTAACCATATTTGAAACGCTATCAATTAAAGATGAAGAAATACTAACGTAATATACTTTTTTATTATCATCGGTTTGAGCATCATTAAACTCATCAAGTCGATTTAAGATTTCATTTCTTTCTTCTAATCCTTTAGGGAAAATTGCAATATTTTGTAAAGTTGTATAACTATTTAAATAACAACCTAAATTAATAAAATAATCATATACATCTTCAAGAGAGCCACTCTCTGATAGTTTATCAATGATGTCTTGAATTAATTGATCAATATTTTCAGCAGATAAGTCTTGGAAATTAGACATGATTTCTTCATCGACTAAATCAGCGCCAACTTTTTTAGCATCAGACAAAAAAGTTTCAAAAGTTGAGGCACGCCAATTTGTAATATTGCCACTAGGATCATGAGAATGATAACTATCCTCAATATAATAATAAGAAAAATATTTATTAACTAATTCATTAAAGGTTGATGAGTTGATTTCAATCTCACCATTTTTATAGCTATCTAAATATGATTTAAGTTCATCAATAAATGCGTTTAAATTGGCTACACTACTAGTAAAATTAGCTACTACATTTCCACTAATATCACTAGAAATATCACTACTAGCTTTTTCACTTACTAATTCATCTTGAAGTTCGGGAAGATGACATAAAGCAGGTGAAAGTAAAGTTATCGAATTTTCTTTTTTAGGACGAATGATTCCAGATATTTCAAGTTCAATTCCTTTAGTTGAATCGTTATATAAATCAACTAGGTTATTTTTAGAATAACTATGCAATACTCGGCTAGAATTTAAAATTTTGTCTTCAACAATTAATGAGTTATTAGTTTTTTCATATATTTCATCATTATTAAATGCTTTGTATTTTTTGCCAACTACATCGTCAAAAGAAATTGGCTCAACATTACTTTCAAGTTCTGGGTTTAATACATCATCAGTTGTATCGTTAGCATTATAAAAACCCATAGCCTTTAAGGTATTAAAATTAATAGCATTATAGTTATCAACGACTAGAACAATCTCGTTTTTGTTTTCTGGAAGATGACCATAAAGTAAGTCATAAGATTGGTCAATATCGCCATATAAAACATGGAAAATATTAGTTGGAATTCCATATCCTGATGAAGTATAACTTCCTCCAGCACTAACTGTAGTTGTAACACTGCTTATATAAGAAGCACTATTTCCATCAAGACTTTCTGGAAATTCAGTCGTTAGATTATAAGAATAGGAGTTTCCATAATTTTCGATATATTCAACAGCAAGTCCTTCTTCAACAAAAGAATCTAATAAAGCAAAATACTCACTTGAATAATTATTGTAAGTATAGGTATATTCACTACTTACTGAAACATAAGGATAAATTGCTTGATCATCAGGAAAAGCGGTTGATTGATTAACACTTTGCCAATCTTCGGTAGTAGTTTTAAGAGTATAAGCTGGTACGTTAATTGGTAAAGAAGAGGCAGTTTCATAACTAACACGGTCACTATAAACAGTAAAACCATTTACTAAAGCTAGAATAAAGCCTAAGGCAACTAAACCAAAACAATTTGCAACCGCCGAAATTGTTGTTTTTAATTTTTTAGAAAAGATATTTCTAATTGATAATCCCCAAATAACTCGATTTGAAATTAACCTTCTTTTCTTTGATATTAAATTAATTGCTTCATTATCTTTTTCTGGCACTTCAACTTTATTTTCTTCACCAATTACTTCGCCATCACTAAGATAAATAATTTTATCACTATATTTTTCTGCTAAATCTTTATTATGAGTAACTAAAATCACTAAATGTGTTTCACTTAATTTTTTTAGTATTTTCATTACTTCTAAACTAGTTTTACTATCTAAAGCTCCAGTTGGTTCATCAGCTAAAATTACTTTTGGATCATTAATTAATGCTCTAGCGATAGCAATTCTTTGCATTTGACCACCACTTAGGTCAGAACTCTTTTTATCTTTCAAATCAAAAAGTTCAACCTTTTTTAAAAGATTATTAACCTTTCCTTCAATTTTCTTTTTATCAGTTTCTCCCCCTAAAACTAAAGGGAGCTCAATATTTTCATATGCGTTTAAATTTTTAATAAGATGATAAGATTGAAAAACAAAACCAATAACCTTATTTCTAAATTCATCTTTTTCTTCACTTTTAAGGTTATTAGTTGAGACACCATCAATAATAATCTCCCCACTTGTTGGACGGTCAAGCAAGCCAATTAAATTTAGTAAAGTTGATTTGCCACATCCTGATGGACCTAAAATCGAATAAAAACCTAGACCAGAAAAAGAAAGATTAACGCCTTTTAAGGCATGAGTAACGATGTCTCCACTTTGGTAATCTTTTTTAAGGTCTTTAATTTCAATCATAATAAACTTTCACTCTTCAATTTATACAAATTTTATCACTAAAACTGTGGTTTTATTTAGACATTTTTAAAAAATATTCACGACTACAAAAAGAAAGTAATAAAATAAGCCTTATGAAAGTTAAAAAAGAAGAGTTAGTTAGTTTTTTTCTTTTAATATTTGCCTCCTTTTTATGGGGCATATCTTTTGTTTTCCAATCAATGGCTTCTAATCATTTAGGGACCTTTTCTATTAATACTTTCCGTAGTTTAATCGCAGCCCTTTTCTTATTACCAATAGCTTTATATTCTATATATAAAAGTAGAAAAGAAAACAAACCAGTTAATTATAAAATTTCAATAATTGGTGGAGTTTTTGCAGGGTTTTTCCTTGCTTTAGCAAGTATTTTTCAGCAACTAGGAATATCAACAACCAGCACATCTAAAAGTGGATTCATCACTGCTTTTTATATAATTTTAGTTCCACTTCTTTCTATATTTTTTAAGAAGAAATGTGGCAACAATGTTTACATTGCAATCATTATTGCTTTAGTTGGTTTAGGTCTACTAACATTAAATTCTTCCTTTAAATTGGAAATTGGTGATATATATCTTTTTATTGGTTCAATTTTCTTTTCCTTACAAATATTAACAATCGATCAAAGCTCAAATAAAGCTAATATCTTTTTATTAATGCTTATTCAAATGACAATTAGTGGCGTTGTCACTGCTCCTTTTATTGCTCTTGAAACAATATCTTTTGAAGCTATTTATAATGCTCTTTTACCAATCTTATTTTTAGGTATTGCTTCAAATGGCATAGCCTATACAATTCAAGTAATAACGCAAAAAGTATTAAATCCAACAGTGGCTAGTTTATTAATGTCATTAGAAAGTGTTTTTGCTTCCTTAACTGGAGTAATTATCTATACTTTTTATGAGTTTAGCGATGTTCCACAATACTTAAATCTTCAACAGACTTTTGGTTGCATTGTAATGTTTATTGCAGTGACGATTTCTATTTTACCTAGCGAACGGTTCACAATAGCTTATTGGAAAAATCGAAAAAAGAAAGAAAACAAAAATCTTCAAGACGATTAGTAAGTCAAATTGTAAGCAATGTAAATTTTTAATAAATATATTTATTTCTAATTTTACTAATATTAGAATATTAAAGTTTTGAAGAGACAAAAATATGGCTACACTGCTTTTACTTATTATTTACTTAATATTTATCTCATTAGGCTTACCTGATTCATTAGTTGCATCATCTTGGCCTGCCATTTCTCAATCATTAGAAATTAGTGCTGATTTTCAAGGAATTTTAACATTTGTAGTTTCACTATGCACAATCATCTCTTCCTTTTTAACAGCTAAACTTGTCAAATGGTTTACTGCTAAAGGCGTTGTTTTAGTTTCAATACTACTTACTGCAATCGGTTTAATTTGTATTTCTTATTCATCAAACTTTGCTTTAATTGTTGTTAGTGCAATTCCTTTAGGACTTGGCGCTGGAGCAATTGATTCAACATTAAATAATTATGTTGCAATAAACTATAAAGCGATTCACTTAAATTGGCTACATGCTTTTTGGGGCGTTGGTGCTTCTATTTCTCCTTTAATTTGTGGTGCTTTTTTAACTGATATTAATGGCTGGCGAAATGGCGCCTTATGTCTTGCAATAATACAAAGTTGTATCTGGTTGATATGCGTTGCTTCAATTAAAGTTTGGAAAAAAGCCGAGATTGAATTTGAGAGTCGTAAAACGGAAGCTACTGAAGAAGAACAAAAGATTAATACTAGCTTTTTAAAAACATTTAAATTAAGAGGAGTAATCCCTGCTTTAATTGGATTTTTCTGTTATATAGCTATTGAACAAACTACAGCTAATTGGTTCTCATCAATGGTAGTTTTTGATATGGGTGTTGCTGAAAATACTGCTGCTAACTGGGCTGCTCTATTTTATGTTGGCATAATGGTAGGAAGATTATTGTCTGGTGTTGTTTCTTTAAAAATTAACGATAAAAACTTAATTAGAATTGGAGAAGGAATTATTCTTGTTGGCTTAATATTAATGTGCATGCAATTTTATGTTTACTTAATGCCTGTTGCCCTTGTTCTTATAGGATTTGGCTGCGCACCAATTTATCCTGCTATAATTCATTCAACTCCAAGTAGATTTACTGTTGAACATTCTCAATCTGTAATGTCTATTCAAATGGGCTTTGCTTATATTGCTAACGTTACTTTTGCTCCTTTATTTGGTGTTATTGGTAAAAATACGACTTTCTTAATTTTACCTTATGTAATTATTGGAGTTTTAATCTTATCTGTAGTTAGTAACGAACTAGTAAATAAGCTTACTCAAAATAATCAAAAGAAAGAAATTGCTAAATAATAGAAATAGTTACTTAAAACCTTGATCAAGAAATTATGGTTGAGGTTTTTTATATATTCGTGTTTCATTAAAGCAAAATATGGTATTTATCTGATACACTTTCGAAATTTCTTCGAAAGTGTATCACTTATTCTTAATAAAATACCATTCGATACTTTTGCTGTTAAAATCTTAAAATGCGATTACAATCGTATTTTTTTATATTCTGCGTGCAAAAATGTAGCATAAAAATTTTAAATAACTGTTAAACAATTTTACAATCGCTGTCACACTTTTTTTCAATACTAGATAGTCATTTCAAATAGTTAAATTTTAACTATGTAAGATGATAAAAAATAACGATAATGAAGCATTATTTTATTGTTTATAAATTTTTACAAATTATCATTATTTAATAAAAAACTTTGAATTATAATTAAATAAATGGAGGATAACAAAAATGTTTGATTTTACAAACAGAATTGTAGTCATCACTGGTGCAAGTAGCGGTCTTGGCTCACAAATGGCTAAAGGATTTGCTGCGCAACATGCAAACCTTGTTTTACTTGCTCGTAGAGTCGAAAGACTTGAAGATCTCGCTAAGGATCTTCGTAAATTAGGTGTCAAAGTTTTACCACTTAAATGCGATGTCACAAACACTGAAAACGTTAACGAATGTGCAAAAACTGTTGAAAAAGAATTTGGCAAAGTTGATGTTTTAGTTAATTGTGCAGGCGCAAGTAAAAATGCTGGCGTTTTAAACATGACTGATGAAGAATGGGACTTCACAATGGACATTGATTTAAAGAGCGTCTTCTTAGTCACAAGAGCTTTTGCTAACATCATGAAAAAACATAATTACGGTAGAATTATTAACATCGCTTCAATGTATGGCTTAGTTGGTAATCCTGCAATGGATACTGTCGCTTATCACACTTCTAAAGGCGGTGTTGTTAACTTTACAAGAGCTGTTGCTGCTGAGCTTGCAAAATATGGCATCACATGTAATGCAATCTGTCCAGGTTATTTTGAAACCGAACTTACTCATGACACACTTGTTACACCAGAATTTACAGCTTATATGAAAGCCACTGTTCCACTAGGAAGATATGGCAAAGAAGGCGAACTTAATGCTGGTGCTCTCTTCTTAGGAAGTGAAGAAGCAAGTTATGTTACTGGTGTTATTTTACCAATCGATGGCGGATATACCTGTATTTAATTAAATATAATTACTAACTATCACTAAAGCATCTTGGAATAATCAAGGTGCTTTTTCTTTATTAAGTAAACGTAAATATTTTACAAATGCGCAAAACTTAAGACTCTCTAGATATGGTTTAATTTTCAAAGTTCGTAAAAGTTCGTTATTTTACCTACTTCAACTCTCACATTTTTTTATATTTCTTCTTCTTAAAATCAAAAATATTGCATTTATTTTTTAGAAGTCACCTATTTTTATTCAAGCACAAACTATAAAAATCCATAGGTTCGAACCAAAATTATAATTGCAAAAATTAAAAAAGCCTGCAAAACTACACTTTTTTAATAAATTGAGTTGCAGACTTTGAACTTTTACCGCTGGAGCACCATACGAGAATCGAACTCGCGTATTCAGCTTGGGAAGCTGACGTTCTACCATTGAACTAATGATGCGTGAATAAATAATAGCACAAAAGCTATTATTTAAGAAAGTTTATTTACGTTAAAAATTACTGCCATCAAACCCCCCAATTAGGTGTTTCAAAGTAACTTACATAGATTCTAGTAGATGGAATATTTAATGTGTTACTAATTAAATTTGTAATCTCGTAAGTTAATTTGTCATAAGCATCGCTAGGAGCTTTGCCATAAATCTTAACTTCAATCATGGCGCATTTTTCATCGCTTCCTTTAAAATACATTTTCTTGCCGCCGCTTAATTGAACCATTAACCAATTCTCACTTTTTCCAGGAATGATTTTAATGAGTTCTCCTAGCTTACTTTTGATTAAGTTTTCATCATTTGTGTTAATTTCTGCGTTTGTTTTAACTTGAATAAAAGGCATTTTAATTTACTCCTCTCCTTTTTAAATCTTGCTTTGAATATTTAATAATTGATCCATGTTTAACTTTTCTAACGATATTAAAGATAATTACAACAAGTAAAATTAATAACATCACCCCAAAAATTAATATTCCACAATCTAAGAAAAACTGCTCTGGTAAAGCATTAATTATTGGATCGGTATATTGGTTAAAAATCCAATTATCTTTTCCTGGGAATAAAATAGCATGAAAGAAAGCATAGGCGCTATTTACATCAATTAATGCAAATACTCCGAGCGCTCCTAAAAGCAAAATAGGAACAAAAGAAGCATAGAATAAGATAGACATTCCCTTGATACGATAGACCTTAATAAAGTTTAGTTTAATTAAAATAGAATAAATTAAAAATATGATAAAGCTAATTGGTAAAGCTACTAAATCGAGTGTAAATAAAACACGACAATCTAAAAAATGATTCATCCCGCTTTCTGAATAATGAAAGACTCCTTCACCAAATGGTTGATAAAAAACAAGTGAATCCATCAGTTCATTAAAAGACATTATTAAATCTGATTTTGAATAACCAGTCGCTTCAGTAATGTTTAATAAATCTATATGAAAGAAATAAAAATCTCGCCATAAAATTGGTATCGCTATTGAAAAAGTAACCACTAAAACTATAAAACTTAATGCATAAACAAATGTATTAAAAAACCTACCAACTTTTCGCATATATAAATGATAATCAGTTGATAGGTAAGAATAAACTAAAAATTTAGATTTATAAGCAATTTTTTGTTACTTTTCCAAATAGTGAATTGCAGTGGCTGCATCACCTACTGCTGTCGCAATTTGACGAACCTCTTTATCAATACAATCACCTATTGCAAATAAACCTTTTACACTAGTTTCAAAATGTTTGTCAACGTTAATAAAACCGCGTTCATTTAATATTCCTAAGTTTGATAAAAAGCCCGTTTGAGGAATTTGTCCAATATAAACAAAAACACCATCTACATCTAGTTTCATTTCTTCTTTAGTGTTTGTATCAAAAAGGATTACACTCTTTAAATGTTTATTTTCACTGACAAGCTCTTTAATTTGCTTAAATTCAATTACTTCAACATTCTTCTTGCCTTTTAATTCGTCGATTTCTTTTTTAGTTCCTTTTAATTCATGGCGAGTAATAACATAAACTTTAGAAGCAATATTACTTAAATACATCGCTTCAGTTAAAGCGCTATTTCCTCCTCCAACAACAAGGACTGTCTTGTTTTTATAAAAAGCCCCATCGCAAGTTGCACAAAAGGATACACCTCTTCCAAGCAAGGCGTCTTCATTTTCTAGATTTAATTTGCGCGCTTTAGTGCCTAATGCCAAAAGAACTTTTTTAGCTTCGTATTCTATATCGTCAGTTGTTACAACTTTAAAATGATCATCTATCTTTTTAACTTCTTTAATTTCTTCATAATTTACTTCGATTCCTAAAGCATCGAGTTCATTTAAAAAATTAATAGATAAATCAGCTCCAACAATCTTGCCGACTCCCGGATAATTTTCAATTTCAAATGCGTTAACAACATTCCCACCAACGCAATTTTTCTCAAATACTAATAAATCTAGGTTGCTTCTTTTAGCATAAATTGCAGCTGTAACGCCACCTGGGCCAGCACCAATAATAATTAAATTTTTCATCTTAAAAACCTCTTTTAAAGATTAAATTAAACTATAAGAAAAAGCAAAATAATTGCTTAATTAAATTTCTTTACCTAAGCGCTCTGAAATAAAATTTTCAACATCATTTGATGTTATATTTAAACCAACTGAAAATTCGTTATAAATATTTGTTTTGATTTCTCTTAAAAAACTCTCGTCAGTAAAAGACAAAAATTTATTCTCTTTTTCAAGTTCTTTTTTCTTTTTCTCAAATGATTTGATCAATCTAAAAATTTCTACAGGATTACCAGAATCATAAAGTTCTCTAAATTTTGTTTTTCTAATTTTTGGATTAGTAATCCAGATTTCTTTGATTTGAGGAAGTCTATCAATCAAATCTATAATTTCGGTTTTCGATAAAGCACTTCTAATAATGCCTTTATTGTCTGCAGGAATATAATATTTAATACTATCGTTTTTCTCATTAAAATAAGGTACCAAAACATAGTAGGTGTTTTTCCCTAAACCAACATCATAATTATCGAGTATGTCTATAACTTTACACACTTGCCCTTTTTTATTAACTACAATATCTTCTCTTTTAAACATCTATTTTCCTGACTTCCCTTAAATTATATCATTTAAAATTACTTAAAACTAGAAAAAAATCGATAACTATCGTATTTTTTAAATGTATTTGATAGTTAAAGCAAATATAATTTAATTCGCTTTTCTCATCTTCGAAACGCTAAAATTAACTTTTTTTAAAAATTTTTACATTTTTCTCTTGCGCAAATTTCTTTTTCTGTGTTATATTATTTGAGCGCGTTTGAGACGTGCAAAAATCAAAAAGCGGACCAGTGGTGTAGCGGTTAACATGCCACTCTGTCACAGTGGAGATCGCGAGTTCGATTCTCGTCTGGTCCGCCAGTTTTTTTGAAAAATTGGCCCGATAGCTCAGCAGGTAGAGCAAAGGACTGAAAATCCTTGTGTCCCCAGTTCAAACCTGGGTTGGGCCACCATAAAATTAAGACTTAAGATGATCGTGGATCATCTTTTTTTGTGCTTTTTTCGCACTTTAAAAGGCGCCACTTATGACGCCAAATAACCTACTTTTAAAGTAAAAAACCCGCAAATCTTCACTTAAATTGTTGTTTAAGTTCGTAAAAGTTCAATATTAGTCAAACTTCAACCCACATAATTATTTAAGATTTCTATCTAAAAATTTATTCTTATCAACATCAAAATCATCAATTAATTTTAGAGGAATAGATAATTCTAAAATATAATTCTTAAGGATTGAGACATCAACTTTTCTAAAGACAGAAATTTTTGCCCTAGTTGAATAATTATTCATAAAGACAAAAAGCTTATTTTGATCAAAAACAAAAACAATTTTGCTATCGACTACTTCATCAAATTCAAGCAAAGATAGTTGAACTTGAGAAGTCATGAGATAAAAAGCGAAGGTGTCATCGCTTGAAAATGAACTAAACTTCTTATTGAAATCAACAGACTCAAACTTAACCTCTGTTCTTTTCGATGGAGTACGGTAAAATTCACTTTGAGAACCTTTTTCAAAACAGCAGAAATAATTATTAAAGCTACGTGGGAAAGTAAAAATATAAGCTTTTCCTGGATAATCGTAATTTACTCTATGTGTATGACCCTTACTATCGGTTGTAACATGAACAAAGGTAGCGTTATAGTCACAGCCTTCAATCTTTATCCCTTTATATGTGCTAGTAAATAGATTTCTTGATGTATAGGAATCAGGTGTTCTTAAAACATCACTTTCTTTTAAATAACTAAAACTTAATCCCTTTTTAGGAAAAATTTCATAATCATCGCCATAAATCTCTTTTAAATAGTTTTTGTCAAATTCAGCTTTAAATGAATTTATCAATTTGATGTTAATTCGACTAACACCAAATATCATTCCAACGATTCCAACTACGAATAAAATAAATCCAATAAAAGAAAAGGAAATATCTACATCGTGGTTAATAAAGATTAAGGCAATGAAAATTACTCCTACAAGTGTAAAGAGTCCAAAAATTATTAAAATAGCGATTGCTTTATTTAATAAGTTTTTTCGTAAAGACTCAAGTTTTGCAATCTTTTCTTCTATATTAGCCATTTTTTAACTGAATTAGAATTCAAATTTAACGTCTTGACGTTTTTCTTCATCAGCTTTGAAGAATTCTAAATCTTTAGTAAAGCCTATACGTTTAGCAACAATTGAATCTGGGAAGGTAACTCTCTTTTGATTAAAAATTGAAACGTTAGAATTATATACTCTACGAGCAGCTTGAAGTTGTTCTTCACAATCAGCTGTTTGATTTTGAAGTAAAGTAAATTGTGTATCAGCTTTAAGTTGAGGATATTGTTCAACTACAACATTAATTCCTCTTTGGACTTCGCTTAATTCAGCATTGAGTTTGCTCTTTTCATCTAAAGATAATTCATTAATATTGCCAGTTCTCATGCCAATAACTTTACTTAAAGTTTCGGCCTCATGTTTTGCATAGCCCTTAACAGAAGCTAATGCTTTTGTTAAAAGATCATAACGTTTAGTTAAAGCAACATCAATTCCACTATTTGCTTCTTCAACTTTAACTTTGGTTTGTCTAAACCAGTTCATTGTTACAATGTACCATGCAACAATAGCAATAATTGCAATTAAGACAACTGCAACTACGACAATGGCGATAATAGCGCCTGTGCTTAATAATAAATTAGGTATTATAAACATTTATTTGCCCTCCTTTTTGAATTATATCATAGTCATGCAAAAATAGATAAAAAACTCGTTATCTAAATAGTAAATTTCTAAAAGACGTTGATTTGATAAACTTTTTTTTAATTTTTACAAATTAAACTCCTTTATATTAGTGAAGAGATATCTTCTAAGAAAGGAGGTGTAAAAAAGTGATGCATTTAGCACCACTTCTTGATATTTCTTTATTGATGATAACTAGTCTTTAAATTCAATTTTCTTTAAATGCCAGATATCTTTATTATATTGTTCAATTGTTCTATCGCTAGAGAAATATCCACTCTTTGCGATATTAATTAAGCAACTCTTTGTCCAAGCTTGTCTATCTTTATAATAGTTTTCAATTTCTTTTGACTCAGCAATGTATGCAGCAAAATCCATTAAAATGAAATATTCATCGTTATGATTCATAATTTCATCAAAGATACCTCTGAAACGGTCATGCATATTTTCACACCATGGACCATTAAATAAGCTATCTAAAATTCTTCTAATGTTTGGATCACTGTTATATAAGTCCCATGGGTTATACATTCCACTCTTTTTAATGGATTCAATATCATTGACTTTTAAGCCAAAGATAAAGCTATTCTCATCACCAACTCTTTCATTAATTTCAACATTAGCACCATCAAGTGTTCCAAGTGTTAAAGCGCCATTCATCATAAACTTCATGTTACTTGTACCACTTGCTTCTTTACCAGCAGTTGAAATTTGTTCTGAAATATCGGTTGCAGGAATGATAAGTTCGGCTAAAGAAACACCATAGTTTTCCATAAATACAACTTTAATGTATTTAGAAATTTCTGGATCATTATTAACTACATTAGCAACTGCGTTAATTAATGTAATAATTTCTTTTGCGAAAATATAACTTGGTGCAGCCTTTGCTCCAAAAATAAAGGTATGTGGGAGCATCTTGAAATCAGGATTACTCTTAAGTTCAAAGTAGTAATGCATGATTCTAAAGACATTTAAAAGTTGTCTCTTATAGGCATGTAATCTCTTAATTTGGGTATCGATAATTGAATGGGTATCAATTTTGATGCCATAATTCTTTTCGATGTAGTTAGCAAGTTTGATTTTGTTAAGATGTTTAACCTTTCTTAAAGATTCAAGTGTATCTCTATCATCTTGATATTTAAGAAGTTTTTCTAAATCATCAGGATTTTTAATCCAAGAATCACCAATTTTTGAAGTGATTAATTTTGAAAGTTCAGGGTTTGAATACATTAACCATCTTCTATGGGTTACACCATTTGTTTTGTTGTTGAATTTTTCTGGGAAATACTTATAGAAATCTTTAAAGGTTTCATTCTTTAAGATTTCAGTATGTAATGCAGCAACACCATTAACGCTAAAGCAAGTAAAGATAGCAAGGTTAGTCATTCTAACCATTCCATCTTTAATGATTTGCATATTACTAATTTCGCCTTCATTTAAGCCATGTTGGTTCATCCAGATCATTGTACGACGATTAATTTCTTCAATAATCATGTAGCAACGAGGAATTAAATTTTGAATATATTGAATTGGCCATTTTTCAAGTGCTTCAGGCATAATTGTATGGTTTGTATATGCAATACATTTTGTCGCTTGTTCCCAAGCTTCGTCCCATCCAAAACCATGCTCATCCATTAAAAGCCTCATGAGTTCAGGGATTGCTAAAATTGGATGCGTGTCATTAAGTTGGAAAACATAGCTTTCGTATAATTTATGTAAATCACCACCTAAACGAATAAATCCTCTAATAGCACTTTGAAGTCCAGCGCTAACAAAGAAATATTGTTGTCTTAATCTAAGGAGTTTACCATGTTCTGTTGTATCATCTGGATATAAGCCATGGCATAATTCATTAATTTGATTTAAATATTCATCAAATGAAATATTGTATGGGAAATTTTGTTCACTTGGTTGAGCTTTCCAAAGTCTTAAATTATTGGCAACACCGTTTTTATAACCAACAACAGAAACATCATATGGACAAGCAGTAATTTTTGTTGAATTGACTGTTCTAATTCCATAATCTCCATTAGGTTTTAAATAAGTTTCAGCATTACCATAAAAGCTAACTTCTACTGAATGTTTAGGTTTTCTAACTTCCCAAACATAACCATTTTGCAACCATTGATCAGGAAGTTCTATTTGGTTTTCATTAACAATTTTTTGCTTAAAGAAACCATATTCATAACGGATACAGTTACCGTTTCCTGGATATCCTAAAGAAGCAATTGAATCTAAGAAACAAGCAGCAAGTCTTCCAAGACCTCCATTTCCTAAACCAGCATCAGCTTCCATGTCTTCGAGTTCGCCAATATCAATGCCAAGTTCACTCAAGCCATCTTTACAAATATCATAGATACCAAGATTCATCATGTTATTTGTAAGTAAACGGCCAATTAAAAATTCCATTGAGAAATAGATTAATTGTTTTGAATGATTACTATTTAGGTATTCGTGAGTTTTACGCCAGTTATAGCCAGCATAATCTCTAACCATTTCGCCTAAAATATCGTATTTTTCTAAAACGTGAGCATCGGATGGAGAACGTCCATATTTTGCTGACATTCTAGATTTAAATTCTTTTGCAAATTCAGTTTTATTTGAAAATATCATCTAGTTAATTACCTTCCTTTTCTTCGGTTTTTTCTTCACCATTTTTATGTGCATATTTGAAGATCATTGCAGCAAATGGTGCGATTTTAACCGTAATTTTGTGTGGTTTATTTTCTGGTCCCCAGTAATAAGACATAACATCTAAACCGTTATAAGCATTACTTCCACCATAAACATCTTTATCACTATTAAAGATTTCAGTGTAAGTCCCTTCACGAGTAACACCAATATCATATTGCTCGTAATAATTTGGTGTCATATTGAAGATGAAGACTAAACGGGAATCGCCAACTCTTCTTTCAAAAGCGAATACACTATCGTTTTTGTTGTCAACCATAAGCCAATTAAAATGAACTGGATTATATTCTTCATAGTGCATTGCACTTTCTTTTCTATAAATAAGATTTAAATCTCTAACAAGTCTAGAAACACTATCATGTTTTGGGAAACGTTTTAATTCCCATGGAAGAGATTTAGTTTCATTCCATTCATCCCAACTTGCAAGTTCATTACCCATAAAGTTAAGTTTTTTACCTGGGTGGGCAAATTGATAAGTATATAAATTTCTTACTAGAGCAAACTTTTGATCATAGTCGCCCCACATTTTATTTAAAATTGTTCCTTTTCCATGAACAACTTCGTCATGTGATAATGGTAATAAGAAATTTTCACTAAAGAAATAAGCCATTGAGAATGTTAATTTGTTATGGTCGTATTTCTTATAAATTGGGTCAAGAGCATAATACTTTAAAGTATCGTTCATCCAACCTAAGTCCCACTTATAGTCAAAGCCAAGACCACCATATTCAAGTGGTTTAGTAACGCCAGGGAAATCGGTTGAATCTTCAGCAATCATCATAATAGATTGATCAGCATAATGCATTTTGCCATTAAGTCTTCTAATGAATTCGGTTGCACCGTGATTTTCACCATTATTCTTGTTGCCATCCCAATAAACAATATTGCTAACAGCATCAACTCTTATGCCATCAAAATGGAAATAATCAATGAAGTATCTCATTGCACTCATCAAGAAACTTCTTACTGGATCTTTGCCTAAATCAAATTGGCAGCTACCCCAAGGTGAATACATGTGTTCGTTGCCGTATTCATACATTTGAGTTCCATCAAAATCCTTTAATGCCCAAGGATCAGTTGCAAAATGAACTGGAGCAAAATCAAGAATTACACCAATGCCTGCTTGGTGAAGTCTATCGACAAAACTCATAAGTTGCATAGGATTTCCATAACGAGAATCTACGCTATAGAATCCGGTTGCTTGATATCCCCAACTTCCATCGAATGGATATTGAGTAATTGGCATAATTTCAATATGTGTAAAACCTGTTTCTTTTAAATATGGAATTAAATAATCTGCAATTTCTTCATAAGACAAGTTTCTTCCATCAACTTTGCCCTTCCAGCTTCCAAGATGCATCTCATAGATACTCATTGGAGCATCAAAATTCCTTGAACGTTGTTTTAAATATGGGGCATCATGCCAAATAAAACCATTAATATTAAATAAACGGGAACATGAGCCAGGACGATATTCGCTTAAAAAAGCAAATGGGTCAGCTTTATCAACATATTCACCCCTAGCGTTTCTAAAATGGTATTTATAGAAAGAGTAATTGTGTAGTCCTTCAATAAATATTTCGTAAACACCAGAATCATCAATTCTGTTCATTTTATGAACAGTAGGATCCCATCCATTCCAATCACCAATGACACTTACATCACTAGCAGCTGGAGCATAAAGTCTAAAAACAACTCCCTCAATAAGTTTTTTACGAGAACTCTTTTTTGTCTTATTAGGGTCTTTTTTAAGAGGAATAGTAATTATTTCCTTTACCTCTCGAGTTTCAAAATGAGCACCAAAATATTTATAAGCTTCAATACATTGACCATTTAAATAGTCAAATAATAAGCCATAGGCCATAAAGCACCTCCGTAATTTTATAATTTGATTATAGATATAATCAGTATACTTTTAAAGAAAAATTGAAACAATCTTCCTAATTGATAATTATTTTCAAAAATTTTCAGAAAGATTTTCAGAAAATGTAATTATCTTTTGCTTTAAATATATGTTTTTACGTTTTTGACTTGTATTTTTATAGCCTTATTTCCGAATTAACACATTAAAACTATGCCAAAAGAGATGCATATCTTTTCACTTTTTTCTACTGCCCTTCTAAAATAACAAAAGTGTTTCTTTAAATATTAACTCTATTATCTTATTAAATTTTGACTTTAAAATGGCTATAATAAATAAGATTATTTTTAAGGAGATTTGCAATGGCTAAAGTTATGTCAGTTAACTGCGGTTCAAGCAGTGTTAAATTTAAATTATATGAAATGCCTGAAGAAAAAGTTCTTTGTTCTGGTATCGTAGAAAGAATCGGTCATGATGATGGAATCTTTACTATCAAATTTGATGGAAATAAAGAAACTAAAGTTTTGCCTGTTCCTGATCATGGTTATGCTGTCGATATCATCATTAAAGGCATGCTTGATAAAAAAATCATTTCCCATTTAGACGAAATTAAAGCTGTTGGACATCGTGTTGTTCAAGGCGGAAGTTATTTCTCTCATTCAGTTTTATGGAATGAAGACACTATCAACAAAGTTGCTAGCTTAATTCCACTTGCTCCACTTCACAACAAAGCCCATTTAACTGGCTATGAAGCTTTCAAAAAAGCATTGCCTAACGTTAAACAAGTTGCAGTTTTCGATACCGCTTTCCATCAAACAATGGAAGAAGAAGATTACACATATCCAATTCCTTATGAATACACAGAAAAATATTCGATTAGAAGATATGGTGCTCACGGAACCTCACATAAATATTTAAGCGAAGTTGGTGAAAAATATATCCCAGAGTGCCCTGAAAAACGTATGATTATCTGCCATCTTGGTAGTGGCGCTTCAATTACTGCTACTAAAAATGGAAAATGTGTTGCCACATCAATGGGACTTACTCCACTTGGCGGAATTATGATGAATTCTAGAACTGGCGATATGGATCCAAGTGTTTATTACCAAATTGTTGCAATGAGCGGTAAAGATAATGAAACAGTTTTCCAAGAATTAAACAAAAAGAGCGGTTTATTAGGTGTTAGTGGTATTTCAAACGATTCAAGAGATGTCGAAGATGCTGCTAAAAAAGGAGATAAACATGCCATTCTTGCTATGAAACTTTGGGCTAGAAGAATCGCTGATTTTATTGGTCAATATTATGTTAGACTTGGCGGATGTGACTTAATTATCTTCTCTGCTGGAATAGGCGAAAATGCTCCTGATTATAGAGAAATCGCTTTAAATAACATAACTGAAGCTTTAGGAGTTAGATATAGTAAAGAATTAGACGCACAAATGGTCGGTGGAAAAGAAGGATTAATTTCAACTCCAGATAGTAAAATAAAAGTTGCAGTTATTCCTACCGATGAAGAAGTCATGATAGCTCGTGACGCTTACAACATTTGCTTAAAGTAATAGATAGGAAAAATAAATGGAGAAAAAAATAGATTATATTAAAGTAGAAAACGATAAATTTAAAAAAGAGTTTGGATTAGTTTTAAGACAAATCAAGCATTATAAAAAAATTGCGGTTTTTCGCCATATAATGCCTGATTTTGATGCACTTGGAACACAATTTGGACTTGCCACTTGGATTAAAGAAAACTTTCCAGATAAAGACGTCAAAATTTTAGGCGATAATCATGTTACTTTCACTCCTCGTGGATTATTTCCTGAAACAGATAAAGTTAATGACGCTTGGTTTGATGATTTTTTAGCCATCATTGTTGACGTTGGTGATAAAAAACGTATCGCTGACCCTCGATTTGAAAAAGCAAATTACTCTATTAAAATCGATCACCATCCAGAAACAGATAAAATTTTTAATCTTGCAATAACTGATACAACTAAAGCTGCAGCTAGTGAACTTGTTGCAAATATGCTTATATCTTTTAAAGATTATAAACTTAGTCAACTCACTGCTAAATATCTTTATATTGCTCTTGTTGGAGATAGTGGAAGATTTATGTATTCTTCAACCACTCCTCACACTTTTGATGTCGCCTCTACATTATTAAAAACTGGTATTAATATTACTTCAATTTATGCCTTAATGTATGAAAAAAATGTAGCCGATCTTGAAGTCACTAAGTTTATTTTAAATAACTACAAAGTTTCACCACAAGGTGTTGCTTATTATGTCTTAACTAACGAAGACTTAATTAAGCTCGGTTTAACTAGCGAAAGAGGAAAAGAAAACGTCAATATTTTCTCTAACATTAAAGGGATAAATATTTGGTGTTCTATTACCGAAGATATTACTGAACCATGTTTTAGAATCTCAATTAGAACTAGAGATTATGTTATAAATGGCGTGGCTAGTGAATTTAAAGGTGGTGGACACGCTCAAGCAAGTGGATGTCAAATAAAAGATTTGACTGAACTTGACACCTTCATTAATCGTTTAGATCAACTTATTATTACAGGTAAATAATGTCTTTTATTCCACTTCATATTCGCAGTAGTTATTCATTCTTAAAAAGTGGAATTCTTTTTAAGAATCTTTTTGAGATGGCTAAAGAATGCGGATATGAAGAACTTGGATTAACTGATTTAGGAGTAATGTATGGTTTACCTGAATTTGTTTCTTTTGCTAAAGCTAATAACATCTTCCCAATACTAGGGATGGATGTAAAATGTGATAAATATTTCTTTTCTTTATTTATTCAAAATGAAACAGGTTATTCAAATTTATCACACATTACTTCGCTTATCTCAAAAGCTCATTTAGAGCAAAAAGAAATAACTTTTGCAGAGATTTTACCTTATTTAGAAGGTTTAATTTGTGTTTTGCCAATTGCTTATAACGTTATTTTTAAAGAAGTTAATAATAATTTAAAAGATGAATTATTAAAGCTTTCTAAAGTTTTTAAGCACCTTTTTATTGGAATTGAAATTTATCATAAAGAAGAGATTCCTCACGTTAATCTTATTAGAGAATTTGCCTTAAAATATGCTTATGAGACAATAGCTTTTCCTTATATTCGTTATCTTAAAAAAGATGATGCTATTGTTATAAATATGCTTGATGCAATTCGATTAAACACAACTATTGAACAAAATACTATTCCTACTGATTCTGATTTCTTTTTTAAAACTAAAGAAGAAATTTTAAAATTTTATACTCCTTTAGAACTCAAAGATTGTGAAAAAATTAAAGATTTAATCGATTTTGATTTTAACAAAAAACGTGGTGAATTAATTCATTATTTAGATAAAGATGATGAAGAAACACGTTTATATTTTATAAATTTAATTAAAGAAGGCGCAAAAAAGCATAATCTTGATTTAAATAATAAAGTATACAAACATCGTTTAAATTATGAATACCAGACAATTAAAAATCTTGGCTACATCAACTACTTCTTAGTCGTTCAAGATTATGTAAATTTTGCTAAAAATAACGGAATCCCAGTTGGCCCAGGAAGAGGATCGGCTGCTGGAAGTTTAATTTCATATTGTCTTGGTATTACTGATGTTGACCCAATTAAATACAATCTTCTTTTTGAAAGATTTTTAAACGCAAAAAGAAATTCTCTTCCTGATATTGATATTGATATTTCAGACATTCGTAGAGAAGAAATTATTTCTTATCTCATTAATAAATACGGAAATTTAAAAGTTGCTAGAGTTTGTGCTTTTCAAACTATAGCCGCAAAGCAAGCAATTAGGGATACTGCTCGTGTTTATGGCTTCCCTGCTTCCTTTGTTAACGACCTTTCTAAAACTATTCCTAATAATTTTAAAGACGAAAATGCTAAAAATTTTTCTTTAGATTACGCTTATGAACATATCCCTGCTTTTAAAAAAGCAGTTGATAGTGATGTTGACTATAAATTTATTTTTAAGCAGGCCCATTATATAGAAGGCTTGCCACGTCAAAGAGGATTACATGCAGCAGGAATTATTTTAAATCAAGACGAACTTTCTAAAAACATTCCTGTTGATTATGAAAATGAATACGAACTTGTTACTCAATATGAAAAAAATTATCTTGAAAAACAAGGTTTCTTAAAGATGGATATTCTAGGATTATCTAACCTTACTGTTATAGATAATTGCCTTAAAAAAATAGAAAAAACCCGCAAAACTCAATTAAAAATGGAAGATATCCCATATGATACACCAGAAATCTTTAAGCTAATTAGTGAATTTAAAACAATGGGTATTTTCCAACTTGATACAAGCGCTGCATATAATGCAATTGTTAATATTCGACCTAATTCATTTTTAGATGTTGTGGCCACCATCTCTTTAGATAGACCTGGACCAATGCAATTTATTCCAACATTTTCTAGAAGAAAACATGGCCAAGAAAGAATTAGTTATTTATCAAAATCACTTGAGCCAATATTAAAAGAAACCTATGGAATTATAGTTTATCAAGAGCAAATTATGCAAATTGCTCAAGCCTATGCTTCTTTCAGTTTTTCTGATGCCGATATTTTTAGAAAAGCCATCAGTAAAAAAGATAAACACGAACTTCTTGAAATGAGACAAAAATTCATCAAAGGAAGCCTCGCAAATGGTCATAGTGGAGTCGAAGCTAATACCTTATTTGAACAAATTCTAAAATTTGCTAACTATGGTTTTAATAAGTCTCACGCTGTGGCCTATGCCATGATTGCATGCAAAGAAGCTTATTTAAAAGCCAACTACCCTATTGAATTTTATTGCGCCATTCTTGATCAACAATATGGCAGTAATGATACAAAATTCTCGAGATATCTCGCTGAAATAAGAAGTTCAAAGCTAAAAGTTTATTTGCCAAATATAAACGAATCTACTTTACGCTTTGAAATGTGGAATAATGGCTTACTTATGCCACTATTAGGTATTAACAATCTACCTTCACGTGTTATTATTTCAATTATTCAAGAAAGAGAAAAACACGGGCCATATGATTCCTTCATTAACTTTGTTATAAGAATGACTTATTTTGATGAAAAAATTTCCGATACGGTTTTAGCAAAATTAATTGATGCAGGTTCTTTTGACACATTACATTCAAATAGAAAAGCACTTAAAATGTCTATTCCTAACGCCATTCAATACGCTAGCATGGTAAAAAGTTCAGAAGGCAAACTTTTAAATGATTTTGGTATTGAATATCATATTCCAGAAGTTATCGATGACCCAATCGAAAGACTAGACAATGAATGTGCAGCAGTTGGTGTAATGATTAGCGATTCGCCATTAAATCATTTACCAGATGAGCTCAAAAATTTAAAACATACATTGATTGGAGATTTAAAAGTTGGACAAACCACTACTATTGTTGGAATTGTTCGCTCAATCAAAAATATAGTCGTTAAAAATGGAAAAGACAAAGGCAAACCAATGGCTTTTGTAACAATCTTTGATGAAAGTGGAGACGTTGACACTACTTTCTTCTCTTCAATTTGGTCAACAGTAGTTAGTGATATCGAAATTAATAAAATTATTGTTATCTCAGGACGATACGAAATGAGAAATAATTTAGGAAATTTTTTAGTTGGTAGTGTAAAGGTGGTATAAATATGTCAAAAATTATTGTAATTGATGGTAATAGTTTATTATTTAGAGCATTTTATGCAACATATTATGATCCATCTAATATTATGAGAACTAAAAGCGGACAAGCAACTAATGCTATATTTGCTTTTTCTAATATGATCACATCTTTACTCACTAACCTCAAAAAAGGTGATGGTATTTTTGTTGGTTTTGATGCAGGAAAGCATACATTCCGTCATCAAGAATATAAAGATTACAAAGCTAATCGTCCTGAACTTCCTAAAGATTTAATTACTCAATTTCCAATAGCTAGAGAATTACTTGATAAACTAAACATTGTTCATTATGAATGCGACAATCTTGAAGCTGATGACATTTGTGGAATTATTGCCAACAAAGCTCAAAAAGAAGGTTATAAAGTTTACATATATACAAGCGACAAAGACTATTTACAATTAATCGATGAAAACATCACTATTGAATTAATTAAAAAAGGCCTTAAAGATATCAAAGAAATGACTCCTCAAACTTTTAAGGAAGAATGGGGTTTTGAGCCAATTCAAATTACAGATTATAAAGGTTTAAGAGGAGATGACTCTGATAACTTAAAAGGTATTCCTGGAGTTGGTGATAAAACCGCTAAGCAACTTATTTCTCAATTTGGAGATTTAGAAAGCATAATTCAAAACGCTGACACAAAAACAAAAGTTGGCAGAAATATTATTGAGTTTCAAGACAATGGTAGAATGTGTAAGCATCTAGCTATAATTGCAAAAGATCAAGAAATCCCAATAGAAGTAAATGAAACAATTTATAATGGATATAAATTTAATTCAGTTAGTGAATTTGCTAATAAATACGAATTTAAAAGCTTGGTTTCTAAACTACCAAAACTTTTTAAGCAAGAAGAAAAGCACAACGAAAAAGTTGATTTTTGCGAGGTTTTTGATTCAAACAGTATAGATTTTGACGACAAAATTGGTATTGATGTTGACATAGAAAATGTAAATTATCATGATGCTGTTTTTAATGGACTAGCTTTCACAACTTCTAGCAAAACTTTTTATATTAGCAAAACAAATTTATTAAAGGATGAGAAGCTTTTATCAATTTTAAAAAATCCTGATATTAAGAAATTTGCATTTGATTTTAAAAAAGTTCGTTATGTATTAGCAAAAAACAATATTGAAGTTAATGGCTTGTTTTTTGACTTAATTCTTGCAAGTTATCTAATTGATTCTTCAATTAAAAACGATATTGAAAGTGTTTTAAACTATTATTCAATTGATATAAGTTATGCAACAACCAAAAATTTACTTTTTGATGATTCTACAAAACAAATATCAATCGCCACTTCATTCTATTCAATTGGGCTTTTTGAAGAAATTAAAGAAAAACTTCTAGCAAGAAACCAATATGAACTTTTAGTTAATATTGAACAACCTTTAACTATTGTTTTATGCGACATGGAACTAGAAGGTTTTCCACTAGATAAAGAAACTCTTCTTTCTTTTAAAACAATTTATCAAGAGAAATTAGATATCTTAACAAAAGAAATTCATTTACTGGCTGGAGAAGAATTTAATATTAATTCGCCAAAACAAGTTTCCCATATTTTATTTGAAAAACTTAATCTTAAAAGTAATCGTAAGGGTTCAACAAGCGTTGAATTTTTAGAGATGATAAAAAACGAACACCCAATTATCTCTAAAATTTTAGAGTATAGAAAATATGCAAAAATTATTTCCACTTATGTTGATGGATTAATTCCTTTTATACATGATGATGGAAAAGTACACTCTACCTTTAATCAAGCCTTAACTACTACTGGACGACTTTCATCAAGTGAGCCAAATCTTCAAAACATTTCAACTCGCGATGAAGAAGGTAAACAAATTAGAAAAGCATTTTTCTATAAAGATCCTACACTTTCTATTTTGTCCTTAGATTATTCACAAATTGAACTTCGTATTTTAGCTCATCTTTCTGATGCAAAAAGCATGATTGAATTTTTCAATAATGATGAAGACGTTCACGCTTCAACCGCTATAAAAATCTTCAATCTTGACCGTGAACCAACCAGTGCTGAACGTCGAAGAGCTAAAACAGTTAATTTTGGAATCGTATATGGAATTAGCGATTATGGTTTAAGTGAACAACTTGATTGCCCTATTTCTGAAGCTAAAGAAATTATTAAAAACTTTTATCAAGCATTTCCTGAAATTAAAAAATTCCTTAATCATCTAATAGATGATGCAACTGAAAAAGGCTATGCTGAAACCATGTTCCATAGAAGAAGATATCTTCCAGAACTTCAATCATCACAATATCAAGTTAGAGAATTTGCAAAAAGAGCAGCAATGAATGCTCCAATTCAAGGAAGCGCCGCCGATTTAATGAAAGTTTCAATGATTCAAGTTTATAACACCATAAAAGAAAAAGGTTTCAAGTCAAAAATTGTTTCTCAAATTCATGATGAATTAATTTTTAAAGTATACGAAGACGAAAAAGAAGAATTCTACAAGACAGTAAAAGAAATAATGGAGAATTCGGTGAAATTAAAGGTTAAATTAAAAGTTGATGGAGGTTATGCTAGAGATTGGTTCTCTGCTAAATAGTTATGCCAGAATTACCAGAAGTTGAAACTGTTAAAAATATTTTAGCGCCACTCATCGTAAATAAAACTATTGATCATGTTGATGTCTTTTATGACCGACTAGTTCAATCCGATTTAAATGAGTTTAAAGAGAAACTAAAAGGTAAAACTTTTTTAAGTTTATCTCGTTATGGCAAATTTCTTTTCTTCCATTTGAGTGATAATTTAGTAATCATTTCTCATTTAAGAATGGAAGGAAAATATCGTTATACTAAAGAAACCAATCCTCGCATTAAAGCAACCTCTGCTTTATTTCATTTAACTGACGGCTCTTATTTAGCTTATGATGATACTCGAAAATTTGGCTTAATGTATCTAAGTGATGAGGACAATTATAAAAAAGTTCCAATGATTGCAAAACTTGGTATTGAAGCTAACAAAATTAAAGATAGTGATTTATTACTTATTTCCAAAAAATTAAATAAGAAAAAACCAATTAAAGACTTGCTTTTAGATCAAACTATTTTATGTGGAATTGGTAATATTTATGCAGATGAGATTTTATATCAATGCAAGTTAAATCCATTAACAAAGGGAGCTGATTTAACCGAGCAAGATATAAAAAACATTCAAAAATATGCGCTTATCACACTTGATAAAGCTATTAAATTAGGTGGATCAACAATTCATAGTTTTCATCCTAGCGAAGGAGTTGATGGAAGATTCCAAGAAAAGCTTTTAGCATATGGTCGAGTTGGCGAAACCTGTCCAAACTGTGGAACAATTTTCCATAAAATATTTGTTAGTGGTCGCGGAACTACTTTTTGTCCGAATTGTCAAATAAATCACGAACTTGAAAAAGCTATAGGTATCACTGGTCCAATAGGTAGTGGCAAGTCGACTATTCTAAATCATCTAAAAGAAAAGGGTTATAACACTTATTCTTGTGATGATATGGTTCATGAGCTTTATCGTGACCCTTTACATAAATCCAAAATAAGCAAAATATTACATCATCCTTTTGATATTGATAATCCTGCTTTAGTTAAGCAAACTAGAGAAATAATGATTAAAGATTCAAATATTAAAAAGCAGGTTGAAAACTATATTTACCCTGTTTTAGAGGAAAAACTCCTGCAAATCATTGATAAAAATGATAAAGTTGCTATTGAAGCTCCTACCCTTTTTAAAGCTCATATTGAATATTTATTCAAAAAAATATTAGTTATTGAAATATCTGAAGAACAACAAATTAAAAATTTAAAAAATAGAAACGACAACATTAAATTATCAAAATCTTTAAATAAAGATTATTCTTTTATTAACTCTGATAAGATTAAAATCATTAAAGCAACGGGAGATTTTGATTCTTTATTTGAGCAAGTTGATAAAGCGTTAATCGATTAATAAAGAGCTAAAGAACCAGTTTCAACCATCCCTTTACATTTATTTTCAATTAAATTAATTATTTTTTCAGAAACAATATCTCGACCATATTTTTTAAATGAATATAATTCTTTTACTTCTTCAATCGTGAAGTCACTAGTAAAAATAGTTAATTTATTTTTAGCATGTCTTTCTTGAATTATTGGAAACAAAATTGTGTCGCGAATTAGTTCATTTTTATATTCACTACCAAAATTATCGATTACTAAAAAATCAACGTTAGAATAATTTGTCAACAATTCATTAAAGTATTGCTTGTCAGTAAAGTAAAGATCATTAAGTTGTTTAAAACGTAAAATGGAATCTGCAAAACCAAATGTTGATTCTTTATATTTTTTCATTTTATGTAAGTCGTTTAATATGCCAAATGCTGCATAACTTCTTCCGCTTCTAGGCGCACCATATAAATAAATCCAACAGCCGGCTTTTAATTTGTTACTTATAGCATTAAATAAGCTTTTAACACATTTCCTTGAAGAAGCATCACTTGGCAAGTTATTAAAATCATAAACACAAAAATGATTTAAATAATCGGTGTGTTCTTTAAAAGGAAGTAAAGTTTCATAATTCCTTTCAATAAGTTTTCCATTTCTTACCAAAATTAAACGTTGAGTCATATTGTTAGCAATACAATCTTCATACGTTTTTATTTCTTTAGCTTTATGCATGTCCTCTAAGTATTCTTTAAACTTACTGACATTTTTTTGAATTTCGCTATTTTCCCACCCTTCTTTGACTAGTACAGGATATAAATCATCATTTAATATCTTGTTATAAAGTTCTTTTGAATAATCAGCTAAATCATTTGTTGAGTATTTAATATTTGATTTGATTTTTTCCATAATTATTCCTCATCAAAGAAGCTCTTACCATCATCTTCCTCTTCTATATTTTCGATATTTTGAGTTAATTCATTAGAGTTTTTAGGAGTTGAAATAACTTCTTTTTTGCTACTATCAATTCTCTTTTTATTAAACTCTTCTAAACAATCGAGGGTATTTTTGCAGCCTTTTCTTACTAAAGTAGTAGCTATTTTTAAAACATAATTTTTAGAAAGTTCTCCATTTTTTGTTTTTAAAACTTGATCTAAAAGAGCATTAATCATGCCGTTTGAAAAACCAACATTAAAACTCAAAGTTTCGATTAAATTTAAGTCAGCTTCACTAATCTCAACACCATTTTGTTTAGATTTTAAGAACTCTTTTGGAGAAATAGATTCGTAAAATTTAATAAGAGCAGCTATATCACTTGTTGAATTAAGTTTAGTTTTCTTTTCAGTTTTGTTTTTGGAAACTTGATAACTTTTAACATAGGTTCGTGCAATATTTTTTAGTTTTGCTTGATCGACTTTATTGCCTTTGCTTTCTTCAGGTATAAAGCATTCAGTTAAAATTCCACCAATATCTTTTTCCTTTAAGCCATATAAAGTTGCAATACGTTTAATATAATCAAGTTCTTCATCACTAATTGAGTTAACTCTAATTTGAGTTTCCTTTTTTAGATAATTCAAAAGCTTAACTAAACTAAAATCATCTCTGATTTCGTTTTTATTATAGCCTTCTAACTCCATCCCCTTGTTTAACTCTAAAAAGTCAGGATTAAAATCAATTGTAAAGGAGTCATTAATTTTGGCAGAGATATTTTCATAATCTTTATAACTTCTTTTGATTTCGTATTTTTTAAGAATTTTTTCCGCTTCTTCACTGCCGACTCTTTGGCAGAAAAGTCCTTTTAAAGTCAGATTATTAAAGAAATTCTTAGGTGTTAAAACATCACTTACTATCAATAAATATTTTTCTTCATTTTTCTTTTTAAAAAATGAAATTAATCCAATACTTTCAAGTGTTTTTTTAGCAAGCAAAAAATTTTGAAGATTCAATTGCGATTCATTAACTAACTTTTCTAAAGTCGAATCATCTTCTTCTTTTTTCACTTTGTTTGCGAAAAATAAATACAAAAATGTCGCATCACTTCCAATTAATGGAAGATACAAATCAAAAAGAAATTTTGAACCTTCAAAATTTAAAAGTCCGTTTTTAATAAGTTTAATTTCGCTACTTAATTCAATCATCTTTAAAATTATACATTAAAAGCTAAGAATTTTTAGATTAAAAATTTATAAGATTTCTTCTCTAGAAAATCTCTATATTTAACTTTAGTTTAAATATAGAAATTATAAGCGTTTTTCACTATAATGTTTTTAAGTGTTTAGGAGGTTATACCTAATGGTTAAAAAAATAGGAATTCTTACAAGTGGCGGTGATGCTCCTGGTATGAACGCTGCTCTTGTTGGAGCAATAAGAACCGGATATAAACTTGGAAAAGAAATGTATGTTGTTTATGATGGTTACAAAGGTTTAATAGAAAATAATTTTGTCAAAGTCAAAGCTGATTTTGCTGAAGATAAAATGTCACATGGCGGTACAGTTATTAAAACAAAACGTCTCCCAGAATTTAAGGAGGAAAGTGTCCGTCAACAAGCTGTTGATAATCTTAAAAAAGAAGGTATTGAGGCTTTAATTGTTATTGGTGGAGATGGAAGCTATATGGGAGCTAAACGTCTTACTGAAATGGGAATTAATTGTGTTGGGCTTCCTGGAACAATTGATAACGATATTGCAAGTAGCGACTTTACAATCGGATTTGATACCTCATTAAATAACATCTGCTCTGCTATTGATAAAATCAGCGAAACAATGTCTTCACACAATAGATGTTGTGTTGTTGAAATCATGGGTAATAATTGTCCAGATTTAACTTTATATGCTTCTATCGCTTGTAATGCTGATTATATGATTACAATTGATCGTCCATATGATGAAAAAGATTTAATGGATACATTAAAAGCCAAAAAAGCTGCTGGTCAAGATCACGTTTTAGTTTTAGTTGCAGAAAAATTACTTGATGTTAACGCTTTAGCTAAGAAAATCATGGCTGAAACCGGTTGGGATACAAGAGCTGATGTATTAGGTTATATTCAAAGAGGCGGAACTCCTACTGCTATGGAAAGATTTAACGCAGTTAGAATGGGTTCTTATGCAGTTGAACTTCTTGATCAAGGAATCGGTGGAGTTTGTGTCGGATTAGTTGATAATAAATTAAAATATTATGACATTATTGAATCTTTTGAGTTAAAGAGAAACAAACACGAAGATTTATATAAGACATTTGATTTAATTAAATAAAGGATAAAATATGGGAAACGTTAATTTAATTAAGAAAACTAAAATTGTTTGTACTATTGGCCCAGCAAGTGACAACATGGAAATGTTAAGAAAGCTTATCGCTAATGGTATGAATGTTATGAGAATGAACTTCTCTCATGGCGATTATAATGAGCAACTTAGAAAGTTAGAACTCGCAAGACAACTTGAAAAAGAAGGCATTTATATCGCTACAATGCTTGATACAAAAGGTCCAGAAATCAGATGTCACGATATGAAAGATGACAAAATTCAAATAAATAAAGGACAGATTACAAGGATTTCAATGAAAAAAGTCCTTGGAACTCCTGAAAAAATTTCCGTCACATTTGATAAACTTTATGACGATGTCGAGGTTGGTGCTCATATTAAAATCGATGATGGTAAACTCGATTTAGAAGTTATCGAAAAAGATGCTGAAAATCGTGAAATTGTCACAAGAGCTTTAAATACTCACGCAATTGGTTCTAAAAAAGGTGTTAATTGCTCTGGTGCTAAATTAAACTCACTTCAATTCATTTCTAAAAAAGATGAACAAGATTTAATTTGGGGCTGTGAAAATGGCGTTGACTTTATCAGTGCTTCTTTTGTCCGTTGTGCAAAAGATGTTCAAGATATCAGAGATATTTTAATTGCTCATGGTCATCCAGAAATTAAAATCATCTCCAAAATTGAAAACTATCAAGCTATGGATTGCCTTGAAGAAATCGTTAATGAAAGTGATGGAATCATGGTTGCAAGAGGTGATTTAGGTCTTGAAATTCCTGAAGAGGAAGTTCCAATTGTTCAAAAGAAACTCATTGATATGTGTAGAAGAAAAGGTAAACCAGTCATCACTGCTACTCAAATGCTTGATTCTATGATGAAATCCCCTATTCCTACACGTGCTGAAGTTAGTGATGTTGCTACTGCTATTGCTGAATCAACAGACTGCGTTATGCTTTCTGGTGAATCTGCAAGCGGTGATTATCCAGCTGAAAGCGTTATGATGCAAACAAAGATTGCACATACCATGGAAAAAACTTTAGACTACGAATCCTTTGCAAAAGAAGCTTATGATACTTCAAATAAAGACAATAACGATGCTATTGCTAACGCAATTTGTAATACTGCAAAGTTAATTGGTGCAAAACTTATTGTTTCTTACACTGATTCTGGTAGATCATCAAGAAGAATTTCTAAAGCACGTCCTTGCTGCCCAATTCTTTCTATCTCTAATAAACTCACAACAGTAAGACAAAACGCAATTTATTGGGGTATTAACTCAGTTTTATTAAAAACAAAGAGAATGCCAGAATTTATTGAGGATATGGAAGTTGTCGCAATTGTTCATGCAAAAAGATTCGGTTGCAAACCTGGTGATCAAATCTTAATTTCTGGCGGTACTCCTACTGGTAGTGGACGTACAAACTTCATGAGAATTGTCACTATTCCTCAAGAAAGAGATTTATTATAGTTTACAAAAAAATTATTTAGTTATATTATTTTCTTGCGTTGAAAAAGACATGTTGTTATCCCTCTCTTTTTTAGAGAATGAAGCAATTAGGTGCAAGCTTCTAAAAGATGAATAACAAAACTACTTTGGAGCAATTAAGGAAACTTAACGTTAACTTACGATACAAGTTGAAAATGAGTGATGAAGGAACTTGAAAATTCTTTCATAAATAAGGTGGTACCACGATACTAATCGTCCTTAGTCTACTAGGCTAAGGACGTTTTTTATTAAAAGGGAGCATAAATTATGGAACTAATATTAAAAGATGGCAAAAAAATTAATGTAGAAAATGGCAAAAATGGTCATGATGTCGCTTTAAGTATTGCTGAAAGTTTAGCAAAAGCTTCAATTGCTTATAAACTAAATGATCATTTATATGATTTATATCGACCAATTAAGGAAGACGGTAATTTTGAACTTATCACAAAAGATAGTCCAGAAGCATTTCATATTTTAAATCATTCAGCAGCTCATTTAATGGCTGAAGCAATTTCACTTCTTTTTAAAGGTGCAAAATTTGGTGTTGGCCCAGCGATTGAAGATGGCTTTTATTATGATGTTGACTTAAATGGTTACATTTTAAAAGAAGAAGATTTAAGAAAAATTGAAAGCAAAATGAAAGATCTTTCTAAAAAGAATGAATATATCATAAGAGAAGATGTTTCAAAAGAAAAAGCTTTAGAGATTTTTAAAGACGATGAATATAAAGAAGAGTTAATTAATGAATTAAATGAAAACGATGAAATCAGCGTTTATAAACAAGGCAGTTATGTTGATTTATGTCTTGGACCTCACGTCCCTTCAACTGGATTCATTAAAAACTTTAAACTCGATACAATAGCTGGAGCTTATTGGAGAGGAAACAGCGAAAACAAACAACTTACTAGAATTTATGGTCTTGCTTGTTTTAGCAAAGAAGAACTCGAAGAAAGAGAAAAAATGAAAGAAGAAGCTAAAAAAAGAGATCATAGAAAAATCGGTAAAGAACTTGGTTTATTTATGATTTCTGAATTTGGCCCAGGCTTCCCATTCTTCTTGCCAAACGGCTTAATGCTTAGAAGACAAATTGAAAACTGGTGGTATAAAATTCATGACCAATATAATTATAAATTAATTAAAACTCCTATTATTCTTTCTAAAGAATTATGGCTTACTAGTGGACACTGGGATCACTATAAAGAAAACATGTACACTACTAAAATCGATGAAAAAGATTTTGCTATTAAGCCAATGAATTGTCCTGGTGCAATTTTAGTTTATAATAGTGAACTTCATTCATACAAAGATTTACCACTTAGACTTGGTGAATTAGGACTCGTTCATAGACACGAAGCAAGCGGAGCTTTAAATGGTTTATTTAGAGTTAGATGTTTCACTCAAGATGATGCCCACATCTTCTGTACTCGTGACCAATTAAAAGATGAAATCGAAACTTTACTTGGCTTATATGACAAGATTTATTCAGTCTTTGGATTAGATTATTCAATTGTTTTATCTACAAAACCTGAAAAAGATTATATTGGTGATGATGCAATTTGGGAACAAAGTGAAGCTATTCTAGCTGATGCTTGTAAAGCAAGTGGCCATGAATTCAAAATCAATCCAGGTGATGGTGCTTTCTATGGGCCTAAACTTGATTTTAAATTAAAAGATTGTATGGGTAGAATCTGGCAATGTGGAACCATTCAACTTGATATGAATCTTCCTGAAAGATTTGATTGTACCTATATCAATTCAAAAGGTGAAAAAGAAAGACCAATTATGCTTCATAGAGCAATTCTTGGTTCATTTGAAAGATTTATTGGTATTATTACCGAACACTTTGCTGGCGCTTTCCCAATTTGGTGTGCACCACTTCAAATCAAGGTTTTACCAGTTAATGCAAAATCTCAAGGTGAGTATGCTAAAAAACTTGTTGAAAAACTAAAAGAAGAAGATTTCAGAGTTGAACTTGATGATAGCGAAGAAAAACTTGGTTATAGATTAAGAAATTCTGTTATCAAAAAAGTACCTTATACTCTCGTTATTGGTGATAAAGAAATGGAAAATGGCACAGTTACCTATAGAAAATATGGTAGCGAAAAGCAAATTACAGTTTCTTTAGAAGAATTCATCAACATGGTCAAAGAGGAAATTAAAACAAAAGCATTACTCGTTGACCCAAAGAATTTAAAACTTTAATGAAAACAAATGCAATGCGTATTCTTGATGCTCATAAAATACACTATGAGTATTTTGAATACGCTAATGATCAAAGTTTAACTGGCGAAGACATTGCTAAGATTTTAAACGAGAATCCTGCTAAGTGTTTTAAAACACTTATTACTGAAGGCAAACCACATGAATTTTACGCTTTTTTAGTTCCAGTTAATAAAGAACTTGACCTTAAAAAAGCTGCTTCTTCAGTTAACGAAAAAAGCGTTTCAATGATTCCTTTTAAAGACTTATTAAAAGTTACAGGTTATATTCATGGTGGCTGTTCACCTTTAGGAATGAAGAAAAACTATAAGGTAACAATTGATGAATCTGCTAAAAATTTTGAAGATATTTATCTTAGTGGTGGCAAAGTTGGACTTCAATTAAAAGTAAAATTATCTGATTTAATTGATGTTATTTCACCTTCATTTTCTCCGTTAACTCGTTAAAAACCTTGCAAAAGTTCATTTAATTTTAAAAAATACGAAAAAGAGAAGTCAATCGGCTTCTCTTTTTCTTATAAAAAGACCATCATTTAAGACGGCCTTTTAAGTATTTACATAATTATTTTATTAGAATGGGAATGTTGCACCAATTGTTTGAAGATTGAAGTTCATGATGGCTCCAGTTAATGAACCAACACTATCAATAGCAAGTTTTGCATCTTGAATTACCCAAGAAGCAATATCTGTTGAGACAGTGCTTAATCCATAGAGAGCCCAAACATAAACATCCGCTAAAACAAAGCCAATACAAATTCCAGCAGCTAAGCCAAGAACCTTATCTAAGAAATTTCCAACAAACCCTGTATTATTTAAGATTCCACCAATTAACTTCATGATGATTCTTAAAACAATATAAGCAACAAGGAAGGTAAGAATATAACATAAAACAAGAACAAGGCCACTACCCCAAGAATTTTCAACAAGCCAGTTGCAAATAGGGTCAACCTTTTCAGTTAGTAAACTAGAAATTGTTCCACCTAAATAAAAGCAGAATATACCAGCACCAGCTAAAGAAACAATTTTACTTGATTTTTTTACAAATCCAGAAACAAGTCCTGAAATTGTGCTCAAAATAATAAGCGCAATAATTACAATGTCGTTAATAGACATAAACTTTATTTAAATTATTTAGCTTTACCTTGATTTGCAACAGCATTCATAGCGGCAGCAACTTTAGCTTGGTCGCCAAGATATCTCTTGCTTAAAACGTTAAAATGTTCATCAAATTCATAAACTAGTGGGACACCAGTTGGGATGTTAACGCCAACAATATCATCATCACTAATCTTTTCAAGATATTTAACAAGTGCTCTTAAGCTGTTTCCGTGTGCAGCAATAATAACTCTTTTGCCACTGACGATTGCAGGCTTAATTTCGCAATCCCAGTATGGTAAAACTCTTGCAACGGTATCTTTTAAACATTCTGTTAATGGTAAATCGTCGACACTAACACTTCTATATGTTTCTTGGTTAGCTGGATTTCTTGGATCATCAACTTTTAATGCAGGAGGTTGGACATCATAACTTCTTCTCCAGATTTTTACTTGATCTTCACCATATTTTTCAGCAGTTTCAGATTTATTTAAGCCTTGTAAAGCACCATAATGTCTTTCGTTTAATCTCCATGTTTTATGGACTGGGATAAATTCTTCACCCATTTCACCTAAAACAAAATTTAAAGTGTGAATAGCTCTTTTTAAATATGATGTATAAGCAACATCAAAATGGAAACCTTCATCTTTTAATAATTTTCCACCAAGTTTAGCTTCTTCAACGCCCTTTTCGCTTAATTCAACATCGGTCCATCCGGTAAATAAATTTAATTTATTCCATTCAGATTCACCATGTCTAATTAAAACTAATTCGTATTTTTTTGACATAAAAATCTCCTTTTATACAACACATATTCTAATATTTTTGCTAAAATAATTCCATATACAAAAGCAATATTGATTATTGAAAAAAAGAGGCTAAAATTAAGGTCTATGATTAGAAAATTTGCAAGGTTCATGAAGCCTTATCGTGTTCAATTTATTCTGGCTATACTTTGTATAGTTCTAGAAAGTTGTTGTGAAGTTTTTCTTCCATTTTTAATGAACGTTCTCGTAAAAAACGGAATTAAGTCAATTGACGATTTCACTTACACAATGGATATAAATTACGTTTTGATGATTGGCGGAATAATGATTGGAATTTCTATTCTTTCTTTTGGCTTAGGGGTATGCAGTGCTAAATTTAGTGCTATTGCTTGTCGTGGATTTGGTTATGAAATCCGTAAAGCTGAATATCAAAAAATTCAAAGTTATTCTTTTAAAAATTTAGATGAATTTAGAGCCTCTTCTTTAATTACTAGATTAACTAACGATGTTCAAATTTTAAGTGATACTTTATGTATTTCTATGCGTCCAGCATTAAGAGCACCATTTATGTTAATCTTTTCATTAACTTTTGCTCTTATTATTTCACCTACCTTATCAGTAGTCTTTTTCGTTGCCTTAATTTTCTTAGGAGCAATGATATTTTCAATTGTTCATATCGTAAAACCACGTTTTTTAATGATTCAAAAATTACTTGATAATATTAATCGAGTTACTCAAGAATCAATTATCGCAATTAAAACAATTAAAGCTTATTATAAAAAAGATTTTGAAATTGAAAAATTCAATAAGGCTAATCAAGAATTAACTGGTACAGCTAGAAAAACTCTTTCTATTAATGCGTTAGCAATGCCTGCTGGTCAACTTGCAAATTATGGAACAATGATTGCAATCATTTATTTTGGTGGCATGTTATATATGCAACCAGGTCATGCAATCGCTTTAGAAGATATCCAAACATTTCTAACTTATGTTATGCAACTTCTAGCTACAATCATGATGCTTTCTAATGTTTTAATGTCGATAAATAGAGCAACCGCTTCTTTTTATAGAGTCAATGAAGTTTTAGATGCTCAAAGTGAAATCATTGATAAAAAAGATTCTAAACTTACTCTTCAAAATGGTGATGTCGAATTTAAAAATGTTTACTTTAAATATAAAAAAGGCGCTAAAGAATATGTCCTTAAAAATATTAATTTTTCTATAAAAAATGGGGATTTTGTAGGGATTATTGGTCAAACAGGCTCTTCTAAGTCAACTCTTATTTCTTTAATTGATCGTTTTTATGACGCTAGTGAAGGTGAGATTTTAATTGGTGATAAAGATATTAAAGATTATTCCTTATATGAATTAAGAGAAGGAATTTCTATTTCTTTCCAATCACCACTTCTTTTTAAAGGAACCGTTTTAGATAACCTCAAATGGGGTAATAAAAATGCAACTATGGAAGAAATTGAGAAAGCTTGTAAAATTGCCGAGTGTTACGATTTTATTACTAAGCAACTTAGCGATGGCTTTAATACTATGATTTCTCAAGGTGGAACTTCAGTTTCTGGTGGGCAAAGACAAAGACTCTGTATTGCTCGAGCAATCTTAAAGAATCCTAAGATTTTGATTTTAGATGATTCTTTTTCAGCTCTTGATAAGATCACTGAAGCAAAAGTTAAAGAAAATTTAAGAAAGGATTTACCAAATCTTACTAAGATTGTTATTTCTCAAAAAATCAGTGCCATTAAAGACGCTGATAAAATTATCGTTTTAGACAATGGAACCATTACAAATATCGGTACTCATGAAGAGTTATTATTAAAAGATGAAATTTATAAAGATATTGATAACTTACAAAAAATAGGAGGAAGCGAAAATGCCTAGAATGAATAGCACTCCTCAAAAATATGCCCGTCCAACTAATGTTTTTAAGACTTTAGCTCGTTTATTTAAATATTTTGGCAAGAAAAAGTATCTTTTAATACTTGTTGTAATTTTAGTTATCTACACTTCTTTTGCGAATATTTATGGCTCTTATATGCTTGGTCAAGTAATTGATACAGCTATAAAAAATGAAGACAGCGAAGCTTTATTAATTTCAACACTCTCATTAATTGGAATATATGGTGCTGGTGCCATTTGTGATTTAGCCTATACACAAATCATGGTTCGCTTATCACAAAGCGTTTTATTTAACTTACGTAAGGAACTTTCAATTCATAATCAAAACTTGCCACTATCATATTTTGATCAACATAATCATGGTGAAATCATGAGTTATTTTACAAACGATGTTGATACACTCGTTAATGCGTTAAATGATAGTTTTGCTAATATTGTTCTTTCTTTCTGTAACATTGTTGGAACTATTGTTGTTTTGCTTCTCATCAACGTTTACTTAGCTTTATTAGTTTATGTCTTTATGATTGGTATTGCTTTCTTTATATTCTTCAACACCAAAAAATGTCGTAAGTACTTCACAATGCAACAAGGTGAAATTGCTAACATTAACTCTAAAGTTGAAGAAGATATAAATGGAGTTAGAGTTATTAAAGCTTTCAATCATGAAGATAATAGTTTTGAAAGTTTTGATGAAGTTAATAAAAAATGGCTCAATGCTTCAACAAAATCTTTCTTCCACACTCAACTTAATGTTCCAGTCATTGTTTCTTTATCTTATATCGAATTTGCTGTTGCTTGTATTGCAGGAAGCTTCTTCCTTGTAAATGGTTGGATTGTCGGAATTGGCGCTTTAACAACGTATCTTGTTAACGTTAGGCAAAGCGCTCAACCATTTAACTTTTTCACTCAACACATTAACAATATTCTTACTGCTTTAGCAGGTAGTGAAAGAATCTTCCGTTTCTTAGATGAAAAAGAGGAAGAAGATAATGGTACAGTTGAACTTGTTAAATTAGGCGATGCAAGTCAACTTCATGATTATAAATCACGTTATGCTTGGAGCGTTCCTCAAAAGGATGGAACAAATAAATTAGTACCATTAAAAGGTGAAATAGTTTTTAAAAATGTAACTTTTGGCTACGTACCAGGAAAAGATGTTTTAAAAGATATTAGTTTTTACGCTAAAGATGGTCAAAAAATCGCTTTTGTTGGCTCAACAGGAGCTGGTAAAACTACTATCATTTCTTTAATCACTAGATTTTATAATATTCAAAAAGGTGAAATATTCTATGATGGAATAGACGTTAAAGATATGAAACTTGAGGGATTAAGAAGATCAATATCCATGGTCACTCAAGATACGCACCTCTTCACTGGAACCATAAAAGACAATATTCGTTATTCTAGAATGCATTCAACCGATGAAGAAATTGTACAAGCGGCAAAAATTGCTAATTGTGATTCCTTCATCAGAATGCTTCCAAATGGCTACGATACAATGCTTTATGATGATGGACACAATTTATCGGAAGGCCAAAGACAACTTCTTGCTTTAGCTCGAGCTGCCTTAAGTATGCCTCCAGTTTTAATTCTTGATGAAGCAACCAGCAACATTGATACTCGTAGTGAAAAACTCGTTCAAAAATCTATGGATGTATTAATGCAAAATAGAACAGTTTTAGTTATTGCTCACCGTCTATCTACTGTTAAAAATAGTGATGCAATTCTTTATTTAGAAAATGGAAAAATTGTTGAACGCGGTTCTAACGATGAACTATTAAAATTAAAAGGAAAATACTACGCTCTTTACGAAGGAAAGACTGAATTAGAATAATAAAATTTCTCTTAGTTAAAAAAATATCTCTTCAAACCGAAGAGATATTTTTAGTATTGCTCTATTTTATAATGTTCCAAAGATTCTATCTCCAGCATCACCTAAGCCTGGTAAGATATAACCTTTTTCATTAAGTTTTTCATCAAGAGAAGCTAAATAAATATCAACATCAGGATGCTCAGCTTGAACTTTTTTAACACCTTCTGGAGCTCCAACAAGATTTAATAAACGGATATTATGATATCCTCTTTTCTTAATCATTGCGATTGCATCGCAAGCACTTCCACCAGTTGCTAGCATTGGATCACAAATTAAAACAAGAGGATCAGTAACATGAGGTAATTTACAGAAATATTCAACTGGTTTTAATGTTTTTTCATCTCGATATAAACCAATATGACCAATTCGAGCGGTTGGAAGCATATTGATTACTCCATTACTCATACCAATACCAGCTCTTAAAATTGGAACAACAATAATATTGTAATTAAGTTTTAACTTATCAATTTCTGAGCCTGTTGGAGTTTTAATTTTATCTCCTGTAGGTACCGCTTTTAAATCTTTAAAAACTTCTAAAGTCATTAAAGAAGAGATTTCATCAAGTAGTGTTCTAAAGTCCTTAGAATTTGTCCTTCCATCTCTCATATAATTAAGTTTGACAGTAATTAATGGGTTATCAATAATATGTAACATCTTTTTGCCTCCTATATAAAAAAATAAAAAGTTAAAATTAACTTTTTATTTCCTCATCCTTATTAATCTTTTTTGTTCTAGGTGTTTCATCATTTTCTCCACCAGCTTTTTCAGGTATCTCATTTCCAACATATAAATGTTTTTTGAATTCGGTATTAAACTTATTAATCTTATCGCTTAGAGGCTGAGCGCTTTTTTTAATGTTTTCAGCCATTAAAGCTAAACGACTATTCTTAGAAGTCTTAACCTGTAAAATCTTAAATTTTTCAAAATCAACTGTCAAGTTAAGCTTTCTAGCATTGCCACTTAATTTAAGAGATAAGAGCAATGAATTAATAAAATCTAAACAGAATATTGAAAAATAGCCACCAAGTAAGAAAGTCATTCCCCAAAGTCGACTAATTAAAAAATCAATTGCTTCACTTAAAGCTGGCGATATTCCAAATAAATAAATCGTCCCAGCAATTAACCAAATAAAACTAAATAATGGACAAATAATGCCTTGAATATTCCCTTTTAAATTAGAATAATCCCAAAGTTTAATATGTAAGCCTTTAACAAATATTAATCCAGCAATATATTCAATTAAAGTCATTCCTACTCCAATTAAGGCAATCGAAATTAAACAAACCGCCCAAAATGGTAAAGATCCATTCCCAATTGCTAAAGAAGAATAATAAGCTGGAACAGTTGAAGGGTCACATAAATATTGAAAAGTATAAACACAAATTAAATGTAAAGTACCTAAGCCAAAGCCATATAAAGGTAAACATGGTCCACGTAAAAAACCTGGATTAATCCATCTTTTCATTGAAACAAATCGACGGAATAAAACTTCAGCTATATAACCTAAAAAACTACCAATTATAAAGACATATAAAAACTCTAAAAACGTTCCAAATGCACCATCTGGATTTATTTCTATAACTTGAGCAAAAAGATTAAAAGTCATTAAGTTAATAATAGACCTTTAAAATTAAATAACAAGTTAAATTAATCTTTGATTAAATTATGAGACTTTAAAAAGTCAAAAAGAATTTCATATTCGGAATACATATAAGCTTTGTATAAGCCTAAAAAACAAAGATATTCATCATCATAATGTGGCTTCTTAAGTTTATAGTTAATGTGTTCGATACAAATTAAATTTACATCTAAAAATGAAGCTTCACTATCTGATTTTTCTTTTAAGTCTCTTTCTTGTTCGACTGATAATCTTTCACAAACTTTATTTAAATAAGCTCTTCTACTTTCATAATATGTTGAAACAAACATTGAAGTATAATACAAAAGATCTTTCATTCCTTTTTCATTAATTTTTAAATGATTTAATTTGAGTTTTGCGGAGATTTCTTTCATAAACAAAACTATTTTTTCAATTAAACGGTAGTTTTGTTTGCTTAAATCTACGATTGTATCATCAACATATTTTTCAAATTCACCAAATTTCTCATTAAGAATATCTTTATCAAAAAGTTCAGCTTTATAAATTCGATCAAATATTTTTTCTTTATAAGTATTAAATAAATATAATTCACTAGTTCCAAAATCAAGTAAGTTAGAAACAACAATAATTTTACATCCAGTGCCAATCAAATTAGTAAGATAGCTTAAGAAAGCGTCATAATCACTAGAAGCATATCTTTCTAAGTCATCTAAGATAACAACTTTATTAGGCTTTAATTTATTGATTTTTAAAAGATAAGCTAAAGTTTTTTCTGTATCAACCTCTTCTTCAAAAGGATTTATAACATTAGGAACAATATCATTAATGTTTTTTGCTTCAGGATGTACTTTCATGAATAAATTAGTATTAATTTCATCAATATTTTTCATTCCATGGAGAGAAACATAGTAAAATCTCACGCCTTTATCTTCGTTTGCTTTTACGTATTCATTTAAAAGAAAAGTTTTACCACTACCCCAAGGTCCATCAAGCAAAATAATATTATAGTCACTATCTATAAAATTATTTAAATCATTGAGAATATTCCTTTTATTCATAAAACTTTACCTCCATAAGTTATAGCAACTTTTATATCATTAAATAGTTTAAAGAATTTAGCAAATCTATAATTCACTCACCAAATTAATTGTATACTTTTAAGCGAAAACTTAAATAAAAATGATAAAGTGTTTAAGCGTTAAGGCTAGATTTACTTCAAAAAAAATCATTGCCTGCCACTGCCCCTTTATGATATTATAACAAGGCCGATGGGTCATTAGCGCAGTTGGGAGAGCGTTACAATGGCATTGTAAAGGTCACCGGTTCGAGCCCGGTATGATCCACCAAAAAGCAATTTAACCCGCGATTTGCGGGTTTTTTATTTGTTTTGATAACATTTTTGAAACTAAAATAACCTGAATTTGAAATCAAAAATCGAAAACTAATCAAAAAGATTTAATTGTTCAAAATCATTTTTGTCTTTTGAAATTTTAATAATTGTTTGCTTAATTTCTTCATAAGCTTTAGCAAAGCTATTTGGCACTACAATTAATTTAATCTTCTGCTTTTTACATACTTCGATCTTTTTCTTATCCATTTCTTCTCTTACTGCATCACCAAAATGTTCACCGCCATTTATCTCAAAAGCAATAAGTGGGATTGTTCTTAGCAAATGTTTACCATATAAAACACAATCAAATTCTTGCTTTGAATTAGAAAGTTCAGGATCATCTTTAAATATAGTTGAAAAAGCAACGTTTCTTCTCACTCGGAAATTTTTATATACAGAACAAAATTGTGAAACTGTTTGGAAAAATTCTTTTTCAAAAACAGAATTGTTTGATTTCCCTATCATGATTCTTGGAGATGCCGGAATATTAAAAGAGGCATCACCATTTCTTTTTATATAGTTAACAAGATAGTAAAAATCATCAGTCTTATCACTTAAAGCGTTTATCGCTTCACTATCACAAGCTAAAACTAATTTCTTTTTAGCTCGTGTGACACCAACATTTAAAATTTCATAATTGTTCATTATCCAGTTATATGTCTTTTGACTTGTTCTATAAGATAAAGCGGCCGAAAAAATAATCGTAGCTTTTTCGCTTCCTTGTAAAGCATGAATAGTCCCTACTTGCACTTTGTCTTCTAAATGTTCTCTTTTTAAAAGAGCCTCAATCAATTCTTTTTGATTAACAAATGGTGTAATAATCATAGCGTCTTCTAAGGAATTTCGTTTAACATATTTAACAATTCCTTCAGCTTCTTCATAAGCAGTATTTTTTTCTAAAACATTATTATTTTTACAATCAATAAAGACTAAACTACCGATATCATTAACATAATTTGTTAGTAGCATTGAATTATAGTATCGCTCATTTGAAAATCTTATAATTTTCTTCCCACATCTATAGTGATAGCGAAGAAGAATTCTTTTAGAAATACAATCGTTCTCTTGCATACACTCAAGAATTGATTTCAAGCAATAATCATAATTAACACTTACATGGTACTTTTCTTTAAACTCATCGTTAACTTGATTATCTAGTAGAATTATTGGCTTAAGCTGGTTTGGATCTCCAACAAGTAAAAGATTATCTCCTCTTGCAATAGGCACTAATGATGTTGTGATATTACATTGACCACTTTCATCCATAATTACTAAATCAAAATGGACTCTTCCAGTGCCTAATCTAGCAGAAGACATATTCGTATCTAATATAATTGGAAAAACTGATAAAAGAAGTTTGAAATTTTCATCACTAGCTAAAAACTTATTAAATTGAATCGTTGCCTCTTTTAAATCATCGTTATAGCAAATTTCTTTAAGAACATTAAATGATGGCTTATTAAGTTTTGCTAAGCAATTATTCCTAAAAGCATAAAAGAATTTTTGTAAATCTGATGAGGAACTTATTGGTTCAAAAAGCTTGACTATTTCATCATTAGTCATTTCTTTTAGACCATTCATTTCGGCTTTATACGCTTTTTCTTCATTCATCAATTTTTTAAAGGAAAAATTATCTTGATCCATTTCAATCAACAAACGATTAACATTTTCACAAAGCTCTTCAAGTTCTATTTTTCGTTCATGTTGTTTAATCTTTTCTAAAAGTTTTAAATTCTTTTCTTTACTATTTTTTGCGTATTCATTTATGATTGGTTTAATATCAATTTTTTCAAAATAATTGGGATTAGCAGATATTTTGTCAAAAATTGACCTGATTTTAACAACAGCTTTTGCCGTATCTTCCATATTACCAAGTCTTAAAAACGGTAATTTATACTTTTTATCTTGATAGTAAAAGCTAAGATTAGAAACAATACCATCAACAGGTTTATTGTTAGATAAAGTTATCAAGCAAGTTTTATCGTTTAATAATAAAGAGAAAATAACATTAATTATTGTTTTAGTTTTTCCAGTTCCTGGAGGACCTTGTACATATGTAACAGGATATTTTAATGCATTATAAATAACTCTCATTTGATCAATGTTTACACTAGAATTTACAAGGCAAATTGATGGTTCTACTTTTCTTACATACGAAGCAGCACTTAATAAACCAAAGAAAGCTTTTAAAGGTGGTTTAAGTTTATTTTCTTTATAATCGCTTTCTATACCTTCAAAAAGATTATCTAAGTGCAAGGAAACTTTTTTCATTTGAACATAAAAAGAAGGTCTAGTTGAAACTTTTTCATTTTTTCTTATGTTTCCTCTTAAATATTCTGCTGCTTCTAAAACACTTTTATTGGCTAAATCCATAAAAGAAGAAATGCTTATATCGAGATAATCATATAAAGTTTTCTTGGCTCCTTTTAAAAGAAAGGAATTATTTAATCTGATTTTATTATGTAGTCTTAAAGATTTTCTTTTTGGGTCAAGAAAGACATCATAATAACAAACAATATAAGAATTATTACCTGAATCTATTGAAAGTACTGATAAACATAAAGATAAATCTTCATTATATTGGTTAAATATAGATTCATTTATTAAAGATAGTACTTCTTTTTCTTGTTCTTCATTTAGTTTATATGCTCTAAAGTTTAATAATTGATTTAGATCAATTCCTTCAATCATTATCGTTTTCTTTATAGCAGGATCAACATCATTTTCATTACAATCTTTTAAATAATTTAAAAGATTAGTTGAAAAAGAATCATACTTTAAGAAAGAAAAAGCTTTTAAGTTATTTTCAATTTTATTAATGAGTCTACTATTATCTTCTCCACATGTTAAATCTAATAATTCAGCGCCAATTATCGAGTTAAAATAAATATAAATACGTGATTTTACATCATAAGATTTGGCCTCATTAAAAATATCAACCTCTAAAGTTTTATTTTTTGGATTTATATCTTTTATGTAAATCCAATAATAGGTTTCTCTCTCGTCCTTATTTTTGTATCTTATTTTTAACCATTTTCTTTCTTTAATAGCTTTAGAAATAGTTTTACCAATATCAACCATAAACGAAATAATTATTATTAATTACAAATATCATAGAATAAAAGCTTTGCTAATTCATCTTAATTAATCTTCTAATTAAACATAAATAAAAATTTATAAATCTAATGCGAAACTATTTTTTTATAATGTAATAAGTATTTTACTGCTTACAAAGTTATAAAGGCAAAACAAGCAAATGAAAAAGAGATCTTCTTTTTCTAAGAGACTTAAATAATTATATTTATTGTTAAAATCTATTTCTTAGGCAAACTACAATCTTTATATTCTGTGTTATAACCCTCATTTTCTTTAGGTCTTAAAGAGTTAGGGTAATAAATATCTGTTTTGATATCATTTGCAATTGCTTGCAATTTCTGCGTTATAAAAAGAGGATCGTTAATATCTTCTAAGACAATCTTTTGATTTTTAGAAACGATATAAATATCTCCAACATGACAAATTTTTTCAATGATACCGACTTTTAAATTTACACTATCGATTGAAGAATAAAATACACTAATTATTGTGCTTCCAATAAAACCTTGTTTAACTAAAATACGTTTATTAGTAAAAGCGTATTCTTCTATCTTTTGTCTTTTACTAGCAGAAATCACATTGTATATCCAAACCCAAACTGGCAATAAATGAATCAAGAAAAAGAAACATAGAAAGATAATTAATGGAGTTGGAATTTCACTAGTAAAGCTACATAGCATTACAATGAAAAAGACATCTACACCAAGCCAAATAATAGCAAAAGGTAGAAGTTTAATAAAAGAATTAAGCAAGAATGATTTTCTTAATGGTTTTCCTTGCCATAAAATCTTTTCATCTTCTTCTAAAGAATCTTCAATTCTTGTTTTATTAACGTCACCTTTTGGATTAATAAAATATTTTTCGTCTATCTTCTTCATAACTAGCCTCTACTATTAGAATACAGGAAAAAATCATTTTCGTCTTATTGTTTTAAAACAAATATTGATTGCATTCTCTGCTTTTACGTATTTTGAGTTTTCAAAAACAACAAAATTTATTAGGGCCGTACGCTTTTTAATCAACTCCTTCTTTCCTTTTCTCACTAAACTTCAGCAAAAACTTTCTTCAATGTTTTAACAAGTTTTGGTGCTTTCTAAAATGAGTTCATAGAATGAGTTAAATGACCTCAAAATTGTGAACGAACACTTTTAAGAGTTGAATAAATGTCAGCGTTTAAAACTATACTTTATTCTTTAAAGAAAATTCAATTGTTTTGTCAAATAAACCTGCAAAATAAGCACTTTTCATTTCTTTTTTTGCACTTAAACAATTATGTTAATCCCCAAAATCGAAGAAATGCCGAGAAATTAGTCGAAGAAATGGCGAGCAATTAGTCGAAGAAATGGCAAGTGTGAATGGAAAATAAACGAGAACATTTCATTTATTTTCATTTGAATCACCATCCAAATTTAGTTTTTATTGTATCCATGGTTTCGAGTATCGAGTACGTTTTTCCAGTATGACTCTCTATCTAAAATGTAGTCAGGATTAGTATTTGCATTGAAATTTTCAATAATTGAATACTTAAAATATTTTTTAAAATAGGTTGCTCCTTCTCTATCAAAAAGATTCTTTAAATCAACATTATCATTATGAAAAGTTGAAATGTAGCCCTTCCATCTAGCAAGAAGTTGTTCTCCTTTCGATGTTGCACTGCCAACATATAACTTACCAGTATGAGTATCAGTCAAAACGTATACAGCTTGCTGATGCTCAAGAGCGTTTTTATAACTAGGATAATTACCATTTATAATTGTTTCTAATTCATCATAAGAAAGAGAAACATTTTCGTATCCAGGAAAATCAAATCCAGTAAATAATGACGGTAATATCTCTTTGACCACAAAATCATTAATAACGGTATTTGCATTAGGAAATTGGCTTCTCATACTCTTATGATATTTAACCACAACCCTTCCATAATAGTCTGCATAGTTGACTTTCTTTTCTGGAAAATCTTGAATTGTTTCATACTCATATCCAATACCAGGATGACCTAATTTAAGGTCTTTGGTTATTTTGCCTACTGTAAATAATAGCCAATCATCACCTTTCATTTTTACCAATCCAATTGAATACTGACCAACTTTATAATTTTGTGAATTCCAATAATGCCACCCTAATAAGGTTTCTGGATTCTTTTTAAATAACTCTATTGGATCGTTCTCGCCATTATATTGGCAAAAACGAACCTTTGTATTTTTTAATTCTTCATCTGTTAATTTTAATAAATCATTTAATAAAATTGCCATTTATCTTCACCTCTTCTTCTTCACCATGTTTTTATTAAATCATACAAATAAGAATTTTTATAAATTATTTCTTTGCCAACTTTTTCCTCAATTAAAATTCCAATTTTAGATAATGAATGTAAATACTTTGATGCCGTATTTCTACTAATATTAAGGTTATTTCTTAAATACTCATTTTTTGTATAAAAATTATAAAACAAATAATCAATTAATTCTTGTGAATAAATTTTTGGTAGTTTTTCTATAACAATATTTTTTGCATTGTCTATACAGTTAAGCATCTTATTAATAAAATTAATTGTGTATTGACTCATTTCATTTACTGCTTTTAGCATGTAAATAATATATTTTTTATAATTGCTTAAGTCTTTTTGCATCATATTTAAATGATCATAATATTCTTTTTTATGCGCATTAATATATTTACTTAGAAATAAGATTGGTATGTTTATTTTATGTTCCAAAACTAAATACAAAATGTTTAATATTCTACCTACTCTTCCATTACCATCATGAAATGAATGGATTGATTCAAATTGAAAATGAATCAATCCCATTTTAATTAAAGGATCAGCATTTTCTAATTCAGGATAATTAATATATTTTTCTAAATTAGAAAGATACTCCCTTATTTTTGATTCATTTTGTGGTGGAGTATGTAATATCTCATTAGTTTTTGTATTTAATATAACTGTGCCAGGAATTTTTCTAATGTCTCCAACACTAGGTTCGATTATTCTATGTATTTCAACTAACATATTTGTTGAGATGAATCCATTATCATTTAATAGCTTAAATCCATGTAAAATAGCTTGCCTATAATTAACTACTTCGTTTGATGGCGCATCTTTTGTTTTTAAAGTTATTTCTTTAAAAATACGATCGTAAGTCGTAACTATATTTTCAATCTCACTAGATTCTTTAGCTTCACCTAAAATAACAGCATTTAAAATAATATTTGGGTTTGGCAAAGCTTTTACTAATCCATTAAGCTCACCAATTTTATTATTAGCATTAGATAAAGCTTTTAAGATATCGATATCATCTAGATTTAGATCAAATGGTAATTTGTGCATATTATAATCTCGTGCTTAAATTTTAACATTTTTTGTGCACATTATCAATTCGTGCTTAAAACTTCACTGGTAGAGGTTATGATGTTTAGTCAGTTATACTCAATTTATGTTAATAATGTGCTAATTTTCGCTAATTTTGGCAATCGAGTAGAGAGTGAAAAGTAATCCTTTTCCGCTCCCTCTCACACCACCGTACGTACGGTCTTCCGTATACGGCGGTTTAAATAAACATTCTATGCTACCGACTTAAGGTAGATTTCTAGAGGGTCTAAAAGCCCTCTTTTCTTTAGTCGTGAATTTGTTATTGCTTTTGTTATGCTCCAACAATGAGATAAATGCTGATAGCCTTTTCTTGAGTTTGAGACACATTTTGCTTCGTTTTCACTTAGACCTAATCTAATTAGTGCTACTTTTCGAGTGTAAGGGAGTTTCCGTTGCTTCCAAATTACAACTCTTATTGCATTTCTTAGCCAGCAGCCTAATTCATACATCTTTTTCTTCATTGAGGATTGCTTATAATAATTAATCCGTCCACGAAGAACCTCATTAATCTTCTTAATGCGGTCTGTAAGGCTAATGCTCCAGGAGCGTTTAACTATCTTCTTTAGTTTCAAGAAGAGTTTAACAAAACTATCTTTATGTGGAGCGGTTTTCCATCCCTCTTCTTTAGACTGCCAAAAAGTAAATCCTAAGTATTTAAGATTGTTTGGCCTTGTAATATGCGTCTTTTCAGCATTAACTTTTAGTTTAAGTT
>UQFQ01000008.1 GCA_900540395.1 uncultured Mollicutes bacterium
CCCGTTTTCAAACTGTTCAAAAGTGATGACGTGGGGGCTCGCAAACGCCTCCGACCACGACATAATATTAATGAAGCAACTTGTGCAAAACAGAATGAATGGCTTTAGATAACAACAATAAATGTGTAATTGTTCAGACCAACTTATCCTGAATTGCACAAATTAATTTATAAAAAAAGAGAATCGCTGTCTTAGACGACAGCTTTTCTTTTTATGCCCCTGATTATAGTTTTCGCCCTTCACCATATTTTCGTCGCCCACACGCCACGTTTCGTAACAGCAAAAGAAAAGCTGAATTCGTCCACTCGCAAACGCTTCAAAACACGACATAATATTAATGAAGCAACTTGTGCAAAACCGAATGAATGGGTTTAAATAACGACAATAAAAAGTTGGTTTATAAAACTTTAAGATAAAAACCTTTGAATTCAAAATCTTAACTATGAAGATGAAATAGTAACTGTTTTAAATCTTTTTTAGAGCATATTTAATAATTAAGAAAATTAATGTAATAAATAGATTAATTAACAAAAAAAACGAACAACAAAGTAAAATACTTGTTGAGTTTTTTATAGAAGATTAAGTCATAAATAGTGAAAAAATAGTGAAAAAATAGTGAAATTTTTGTATAATAATATTACAAAAACAAATGATTAAGCCTTTAATAAACAACGAAATACTCAATAAAATTTTAGAAATTGAGAAAAATAAGTTTGCTTTAAATTCAGTAACTATTCCTACTAATTTATCGAACAAATTTAGGAAAAATACTAAGAAAAGGTCTTCGTATGCTTCTAATAAAATAGAAGGCAATCCTTTAACGTACGAACAAGCCGAAACTGCAATAAACTCGAATAATAGACATTTTCTTAAGCCTGAACAAGAAATAAGAAATTATTATTTAGCATTAGAATTTCTTGATAAAAAATTAGAGAAAAAAGAAAGTCTTTCTATAAAATTAATATTAGAAGTTCAAAGAATAATTTGTGAAGGCGAATCAGACGAAAAAACAGGCTTAAGAAAAGCAATGCCTCCAGGATTTTTGTTTGCAGTGTGGAACGATGATCAGACACCTGCTTATATTCCTCCTGAATGGAATGAAGTTCCTAATTTACTTGAAGATTTAATTTCATATATTAATACTTCCGCTGATCATCCTTTAATTAAAGCAGCTGTAATTCATTATGAGTTAGTGACTGTTCATCCTTTTGAAGATGGAAACGGAAGAACTGCAAGAATTATTTCAAGTTATTACTTGTCATTAAATGGATATGGTTTTAAAAACATTGGTTCTTTAGAAGAGTATATGGCCTATGACATCAATGAATATTATGATTCTTTACAAATGAACCTTCCTGTTTTGTATTATGAAGGAAGAAATAATCCTCCGCATCCAGAAGAATGGATTAACTATTTTTTAAAAATTTTTAGTTTATATTCTTCTAAGGTTCTTTCAATAGCTCTAAATAAAAATCAAGAAATAGAAAACGAGCGATTATCACACTTAACTAAAAAGACTAAAATCTTTCTAGAATATTTAAGAAAACATAAAATTAGTCAATTTACGCCTATTGAATTAGCAGGAAAATTGAAAGTAACTAATAGAACTATTATTAACTGGAGTAGTGAACTGGTTAAAAACGGATATTTAACTCCAATTTTAGTTAATAAAAGAATTAGACAATATAAAGTAAATTAAATTCTTGTTTTAGATAAATAAATTTAACATTTTGTTATCTAGTTACGAACTTAAATAAAAACCGCGGAATTTTTCCGCGGTTATATAAATTTAGTTTTATTTATGCATTAACGGCGTTGCTAACAAGATAAAATTCAATAAGAATAATGCAGCACTAACCGCTAAAATAATGCTTATTCCAAGCTTTGGCTTAACAATCAAATTTCCGTTTTGATCTTTAATTTCTCCATCAACTGGAGGATTATCTTTTGTAAGTTTCTTATAAATAACAAAATCTTTTACGAAAAGTGCAATTTTAATTAAGCAATAAGTAATAAAGCCCATTGCGAGTCCATAACTAATTGAATAACAGAAAGCCATGAAAGCTGTTAAGAAGAAAGCTGGAATTGCTTCTTCAAGTTTGTGCCAATTAATATCTTTAAAATTAGATAACATCATACAACCAACAACAATTAAAACAGGTGCGGTTGCTGCCATTGGAACGGCGCTAATTGGTCCGGCAAAGAAAATAGAAACTAAGAAACAAAGAGCTGTTACGCAGCTTGCTAAACCGGTTCTTGCTCCAGCTCCAATTCCACTTGCTGATTCAACAAAAGTTGTTGTATTGCTTGTTCCAAAAATTGCTCCAATTGAAGTAGCGACACTATCTGCAAATAAAGCACGATCCATTTTAGATTTAAAACCTTTAGAGGTTTCTAAAGAAGCTAAATCTTCATCAGTAAAGATTCCGCTTTTTCTACCTGTTCCAATAAATGTTCCTAAAGTATCAAAAGTGTCTGATAGAGAGAATGAGAAAATTGTAATAATTGCTGTAATTGCTTTAACTCCATCATTAAAAAGAGAACCAAAGCCTTCGCCTGTAAAGATTACACCAAAAGTTTGTGGAAGTTGTTCAAAAGCATCAATAAAGCCATCCATATAACCATATTGAGCACTCCCTATTTCTAATGCTCCAAAAGTTGTAACAGCACTGCCTTCACCAAAGAAAGGTATAAGACCGATTAAAGTAGTAGCAAGAATTGTAATAATCATTGCGCCTTTGACTTTTAAGACATTTAAAACAATACAAATTATTAACCCAATTAAAAATACGATAAGTGGAGAACTATTCCATAAAGCAGAACCACTTGCCATAGCAGGAACTCCACTAGAAAAATCAATAAATCCAGCGTTTAATAAACCAAGATAGGCAATAAATAAACCAATACCACCTGATATTGCTGCTTGCAAAGATTTTGGTATTGCTTTAATTATGGTTTTTCTAACTTTTGTTATAGTAATAATAATGTTAATCAAACCACAAACGAAAACCATCGTGAGAGCTTCTTGCCAGCTAAAACCAAGAGCTCCGCAAACTGTATAGGCAAAAAATGCATTTAAACCCATACCTGGAGCTTGAGCATATGGAACATCAGCAAATAATCCCATAATTAAAGTTCCAATAATAGAAGCGAGAATTGTTGCAATAAAAACAGCTCCCCGAGGTACACCACTACTAGAAAGGATGCTTGGATTAGTAATGATGATATAACTCATTGCAAAAAATGTAGTTAAGCCACCAATTACTTCCTTTTTAATAGAAGAGTTAGTACCTTTAATGTCGAAAAGCTGAAGCTTGCCATCAACCATTTTCATAAATTTCCCCTTTCAAAAAATACCTTTCTATTCTATGACTATAAAATTTTAAAAACAACAAAAAAATACGATAATTATCGCACTTTTTTGATATTTATATCTGCTTAATTTTATAGTATAAATGAAAAAATATTAATTTGGTGTTAAAGGTGTTTTAAAGGTTCATTTTCACTAAATTTTTAATGTTATGTTAATGTCTAATAGAATAACTATTAACACAATAATTTATTTGCTTAATTTTATTACTTATAATAATCAAGAAGAGATATGTAGGAGGTTAGATATATGGCAAATTCAATAAAGGTAAAAGTTTTAGATAAGAAAACTCTTGAGTTATCTGAAAATGCAAATGCTGGAGATTATATTGAATTAGATAAAATTGAAAGTTTAGATACTGGTTATATTTCCTCCTTAATCGAAAAAGAAAAAGAAATCCTTTTAAGAAAAAGAATTGAAGAAGAAGTTAAGAAAAAAGAACAAGAATTAAATAGTCAAAAAGAAGCAGCGTTAGCAAAACAAAAGGTTGAATTATTAGAAGAAAGTAATAAAAAAATCGAAGAATTTAAAGAAAACATTGCAAATCTTAAGTTAAATTACGAAAAACAAATTAATGAAAGTGAAAAGAAACACAAAGACGAAGTTAATAAACTAACAAATGAGAATGAAAAAATTAGAGCAAACTTTGATTCTAGTGTTGCTAATAAAGAAAAAGAACTCGAAAATAAATTTTTGAAAGAGAAAAACGAAATTGATAGAAGTTATCTTGAAGAGAAAGAAAAGTTTAAGTCACAAATTGTTGAACTTGAGTTAGAAAAGAAAAATTTAATCGAAACAAAAGAGAAAGATATACAAATTGAAATTGATAAAGTAACTTCTAAATTTAACGAAGAAAAAGATAAGTTAAAAAGAGACTATGATGAAAAAATAGCTAAACTCACAAGAGATAAAAGTGTTCTTAACTCAAAAAACATTGGTGAAGATTTAGAAGTTTGGTGCGATCGAGAAATTCGTCAATATATGCAAAATGGATTTTTAAATTGCTCTTGGGAAAAAGATAACACTGTAATTAAAAATGAAGGCGAAAACAAGGGAAGTAAAGCTGATTTTATTTTTAAAATTTATGCGGATGAAGAAAAGACCGATGCTAATTTTTTAACTTCTGTCTGTTTAGAAATGAAAGATGAAAACCCTGAGAGTACTAATAAAAAGACAAATAAAGATTATTATGCTCAACTTGATAACAATCGAAAGAAAAAAGGAACAAAATACGCTCTTTTAGTAAGTGATTTAGAAAGAGATAAATCTAACGATCTTCCAATTTATAAAGTAATCGAATATAAAGATATGTATGTTGTACGTCCAGAATATATGATGACTTTTTTAAACATGATTGTTTCTTTAAATACAAACTTTGCTAAATTAACTCTTAGTAAAAGTAGAGAAGATGAAAAATATAAGACTCTTGATGAATTTAATAAAGACTTTGAAGATTTAAAGAATAGTTATCTAAATAATCAAATCAATATGTTAAATGGGCAAGTTGCTGAATTAGAAAAACAAAACGAAGCTATTAAAAAAGCTTCTGATAAGATCTCAGAAGCAATTAATAAGATTCGTAATAGTTATATTAATAATATTGAATCTAAATTAAGTAAGTTTGAAATTAAAATGGATAAAGAATATAAGAAAATCTCTTAATTCTTATTAGTGTCGTAGACACAAGAAAGAATTGTATTGATATAAAAAGAAATAAACTCTTTTTTGTCAAATTCTACGTAGATTCCTGCTTTTTCCATAGCAATTTTTTGTTTTTTAATTGGTGAACATGCTGGCGAAATGCCATGTAAAGCACTGTAAAAAGCTTGAATAAAAAACTGAATTTCTTTCTCTGTTAAAGCAGGAAATTGAAAGCGAGCCATATTATAAAGCGTCTCATTCAATCCTTTAATATTTGCTTTAAAATCATTGAGCTTTGCTTGAGAACAAGTGTATTCAATTTGCTCTATATAAAGAGAGATTAAAATAAGTAACTCATAATTATCCATTAAAATTTTAGTAAGACGATCGACTAATTCTTGTCGTTCTAATTTTTCTGATAAAAGATTTTCATCTATACCTTTTTTAATGTTCATGAAATGTTTTTCAATTATATCTAAAAAGATTTCTTCTTTATTTAAATAATAATTATAGATAGTTGACCTAGCGATTTTGGTTTTTTCAGAAATTTTTGAAAAGTTAATCTCTCTAAAAGAGTATTCTCGATAAAGAAGTTGAGTAGCGTTAATTATTTCTTGTCTTCTTTCGTTAAATTGTTCTTGGGTTCTTGCTCTAATAAACATAAATTCCTACCTCAATCTTATTGTATCAATTGTTGACATAATGTCAATTAATGATTATACTCTATTTAATGACAAAGTGTCAGATAGGAGATATATATGGCAAAGAAAGTTACTGCTGGAAGAGATGAATTAAGTAATTTTGCTCCAGAATTTGCTCATTTAAATGACGATATTTTGTTTGGAGAAGTTTGGTCAAGAGAAGACAAGCTTTCATTAAGAGATCGCTCTTTAATAACTGTTGTTGCTTTAATAAGTTCAGGAGTAATTGATTCTTCACTTAAATTTCATATATTAAACGCCAAAAATAATGGCGTAAGTAAAGAAGAGTTTGCTGAAGCGATTACACATATTGCTTTTTATGTCGGACGGCCAAAAGCTTGAGCCGCTTTTAGAATGGCAAAAGAAATATATGAAGAAAGTGATGATATAAAACATGGAGGAATATTCGGATTAGGCGAAGAAAATAAAGCATACGAGAAATATTTTGTTGGTAAAAGCTACTTAAAATTGCTTTCTAATCCAAAAGACCCAATTGCTATATCAAATGTAACTTTTGAGCCTGGTTGTCGTAATAATTGGCATAAACACAATGCTAAAAAAGGTGGAGGCCAAGTTTTAATTTGCGTTGATGGATATGGTTATTATCAAGAGGAAGGTAAAGAAGCAATAAGTTTAAAACCTGGTGATATAGTCGAAATTAAACCAGGCGTTAAACATTGGCATGGAGCTAGAAAAGATAGTTGGTTTTCTCATCTTGCTTTTGAAATACCTGGAGAAGAAACAAGCAATGAATGGCTTGAACAAGTAAGCGATGAAGAATATTCAAAATTAAAATAAGGAAGGTTGTTTAGATGAAAAAGATATTTATATTTTCTTCTTCTTTAAGAAAAGGAAGTAATTCAGATGCCTTAGCGTTAAAAATTAAAGAAGGAGCAGAGAAAGCAGGTAATGAAGTAGCTTATTTAAAAGCAAACGAAATTGAACTTAATTATTGTATAGGATGTTTGACCTGCATAAAAACTGGTAAATGTGTATTAAAGGATTCGATGAATGATCTGTATAAAAAGATTAGCGAAAGCGATGTGTTAGTTTTTGCTTCACCGATTTATTATTATGGAATAAGTGGTTTATTAAAAACTTTTCTTGATAGACTTAATCCGCTATTTAATGCAACAAATAAATTTAAAGAAGTTTATTTAACTTTTAGTGCTGCCGAAGATGAAGGTGAAACAACTTATGAAAAAGCAGTAACAGCTATTCAAGGCTGGGTCGATTGCTTTGAAGGAGTAGAAATTAAAGGCGTTGTTTTTGCAGGTGGAGTTGACTCGACTAATGCCGTTTTAAATAAAAAAGATGTATTAGAAAAAGCTTTTGAATTAGGCCAAAATATCTAAAAAATATATTATAAATCAGAAAAATAGTTTAGATTTGCAAGGTTATTTGAATTTTCTTTACTAAAAATACATACAAGCAGAAAGGCCAAGAAACGCTTGGCTTTTTTGATTTATGCTTTCTAAAATACCGCTTTTCGAATTATTAAGATATTATTGCTTATCATAAAAGTTATTCATTTAAATTGTCACTACTTGTTAATTCATCAAAAAAACATTGCTTGTTATTCATATTGTCTCAACTTTATCATTAGGTAATTAATTTTTATTACTTTCAATTTAAGTTTATCTCTTTAACCGATAAAATGTATGTATGAAATATGCGGATGAAGTTTATGCCATTTTAGATAAGATTCCAAAAGGAAAAGTTGTTACTTATAAGCAAATTGCAATTATGCTTGGCAATAAGAATTTAGCTCGAGTTGTCGGCAATGTGCTACATAAAAACCCTCTTCCTTTAATTCATCCTTGTTATAAAGTAGTTAATAATAAAGGTGAACTTGCTAAAAACTTTGGTTATGGTGGTATAGAAAAGCAAAAAGAAATGCTTATAAATGACGGAATTGAAGTAATTGAATATAAAGTTAATTTAAATAAATATAGGTGGAAAATATGAAAAAAGTTTTGGTAGTTGGTGAAATATTAATTGATCTAGTAGAAGGTAAAGATGGCTTTAAAGCATCTATTGGAGGAGCTCCATTTAATGTTGCTTATAATCTTTCTTCTTTAGGTGATGATGTAACTTTTGTTGGGCAAGTTGGGGATGATTACTTTGGAAATTTAATTTTAAATAGTTTGAAGGGTAAGAAAAACTTAAATTTAAATATTGAAAAATTAAACGAAAGAAACACAACAATTGCTCTTAATGTTGATGATTCCGGAAAAAGAAAATATTCCTTTATTAGAAAAAACGCTGCAGATTACGCATTTAATTTAGAGAAAATTAATAGTCTTGATATAAGTAAATTTAACTTAATACATATTGGGAGTTTGTTTTTATCTAATGTTGAAAGTCGAAAAGTGATAAGTGTCTTAATTGAACGAGCAAAGAAACTAAATATTCCAGTTTCTTTTGATGTTAATTTAAGAACAGATATTTTTGATGAAAACACAAACGTTTTAAATATCTATAATAGTTTTATTGAAAGCGCTGATTTAATTAAATTTTCAGATGAAGAAACACCATTTTTCTTTAACGGACTTTCTCAAAAAGAAATTTTTAATAAGATTAATGCAAAATGTTTATTAATTACTGAAGGTAGTAAAGGTTCAAGCTTAATAACAAAGGAAGCAATAATTGCTCATACATCTTTTAAGGTAAAAGTAAAAGATACTGTTGGAGCTGGTGATAGCTTTTATAGTGGTTTTTTACACGCTTACTTAAATCTTGATGATATTAATAATCAAAATCTAAATGGCGCACTTGAGTTTGCAAGCGCATGTGGTGCTTTAACCTGTTTAAAAGATGGTGCAATAAATGGGTATAAAAGCGAAAAAGATGTTTATAAATTTATAAAAGATAGAGCAATTACTAAAAAAGATTTTTTATTTTTCAACTTTAATAAATAGAAGTTAAAAGTCTAGCTAAAGTATTTACATCTAGATTACAGTTTTCGTTAACCCATCTTCTAATAGCGGCAAGCCATCCGCTTATAATAAAATCGACATAATAATCTTCGCTTACATAAGCATTTTTTCGATATTGAATATTAGAATTTATAAGGTTACAAATAAAATTTAGTTGAATAAGTCTTTCGCTAATTGAAGAAAATGAGTTGTTATTCATTATGATTGTCACAAATTCACGGTTTTGCTTTAAATACTTTAATAGATAAGCAACTTTACTAGTTGTATTTTCTCTACTAGACAAACTTAAAAATAGAGTCTCAATTCTTTTGAAAAACTGGACGATTAGTTCATCAAGAAGGTGATATAAAGAGGCATAGTGTTTATAAAACGTTGTTCGATTTATGCATGCTTTTTCACAAAGCTCGCTTACATCAATCTCAGTAATTGATTTTGAAGTTAATAAACTAATTAAGCTTTTTGAAAGCTTTCTTTTAGTGTTTATAACCTTTAAATTAGCTTTTTTATCACCGATTTCATGTTTTTCGTAAAATAAGGTTTTTGATTGTTCTTTTTCATCAAAATTATTCATAATCAACATTATTTTATTATGTGTTGTTTTAAAAGTAAAAATCAATTTCGCTTAATTGAATAGTCAACACTTGTCGATTAAAATTGTATTAATAATAGAGGGCAGAAAAATGGAATATCTTTTACAGTTTAAAAACGTTAGCAAAGAGTATCATGTTGGAGATACGATTATAAAAGCTAACGATAATTTAACATTCAATATTAACGCCAACGAATTTTGTATTATTGTCGGACCTAGTGGAAGTGGTAAAACCACTCTTTTAAATTTACTTGGTGGGATGGATTCTGTTAGTAGTGGGTCTATTATTGTTGATAAAGAAGATATTTCAAAATATAACGAAAAGCAATTAACTCTTTTTAGACGTAATTCTATTGGATTTGTCTTTCAATTTTATAATTTGATGGCTAATTTAACAGCTATTGATAATGTTGAAATAGCTAGTGAGATTTGCAAGAACCCTCTTGATTCAAAAGAAGCTTTAAAAGCAGTCGGTCTTGAAACTAGGATGAAAAATTTTCCTAGTCAACTTTCTGGAGGCGAACAACAAAGAGTCTCAATTGCTAGAGCTTTAGCTAAAAACCCTAAATTATTGCTTTGTGATGAACCTACAGGCGCCCTTGATTATGAAACCGGGAAAAAGGTATTAAAAGTTTTGTACGATCTTTGTAAAAAGAGAAATAAAACTGTAATTGTTGTTACGCACAACTCTGCATTAACAAAAATGGCTGACCATGTTTTACATATAAAAAACGGAACAATTGTTTCTGAAGAATTTAATGAGCATCCTGTACCAATTGAGGAGATTGAGTGGTAATGAAAAAAACTTATACAAAGTACATATTTTCCTCAATTAAACAAGATTTAAGCCGCTTAATTTCTATTTTTGTAATTGTTGTTTTAGGCTTAGGCTTTTTGGTTGGGTTAAAATCAACATCTCCAGATTTAAGAGCTACCATGAATCAATATTATAATGATATGAATTTCATGGATGTCTATATTCAATCCACTATTGGGTTTTCAGATAGTGATGTTGAAACTTTAAGAAGCGAATTAAGTGGAGTTAGTCAAATTGAAGGATATTATCAAATGGATGAATTTACATACATTGATAATAAAAAGAGCGAAACTAGATTAATTTATAGAACTTTTGAGAACAATTCTATTGATAAAATTACACTTGTTGATGGAGAATTTCCTGATAATGAAAACGAGGTTTTATTATTAAATAATTCTAGCGATACTGTAAGTCATAAAATAGGAACTCAAATCAGAATAACTAATGATGATGGAACAGAAGAAACTTATACAGTTTCTGGACTTGTCGATGATCCTTTTTATATTTCTAGAAATGGAGATGTAACTACAATCGGTAGTGGTGTTCTTGATGCGGTTGTTTATTTTGATAGCAGTTTTTATGAGCCAAAAGAAACTACAATCATAAAAATAAGGTATGCCGGAGCTCGACAATATAATTCTTTTTCTCAAGAATATAAAGATTTTATTGATAGAAAAATTGATGAAATAAATGAGATTAGCGCGCCTTTTCTTGAAAATCGTATTGCTGAGATTAAAGAAATGATGAAAGATGAGGCCGCAGAACAAATTAGAACTCAATTTGAAGAAGCTATTAATAACAGTGAATTTAGTGATGAAATTAAACAAGGGCTTATTGATGCATTAGAAAAATTTTTAGAAACAGAAGAATTCGATGCTTTGGTTGCAAATCAAATTGAAGAAACATTTGAAGAACAATTTGGATCGATTGATACTACTTGGTATGTTTTATCAAGAGAAGAGAATCAAGGCGCTTATATGTTTGAACAAGACTCTGGAAAAGTTGATGCGGTAAGTGCTGTTTTCCCAGTATTCTTTTTTGTTATTGCTCTTTTAGTTTCTGTTACTAGTGTTACTAGAATTATTAATAAAGATAGAGGACAAATGGGGACTTTGAAATCGCTAGGATATTCAAAGGGTATGATTTATACAAAATATCTTATTTATGGTTTATTAACGACAATTTTAGGTTCTATTGTTGCAATACTTTTTGGACTTTTCGTTTTACCAACTATTATTGGTTATATTTATGGTACTTTGTATGATATTGGTCCGATTGTTTATATAGGTGATCCAGCAACCATAGCTCTTTATACCTTCTTAATGATTGCTCTTATCTTATTAACTATAACCATAATTGCCTTTGCTTCTTTAAGAGATAATGTTTCTTCGCTCTTAATTGGGAAAGCGCCTGTTCCAGGAAAGAAAATTTGGCTTGAACACATTCCTTTTATATGGAAGCATCTTAAATTTAATACCAAATCGATGTTAAGAAACGTTTTTAGATTCAAGAAAAATCTTATTATGATGCTTATTGGAATTGGCGGGTGTACTGGCCTTTTATTAACTAGTTTTGGTATTAAAGACTCATTAAGTGTTATTAACACAACACAATATACAGAAATTATTAAATATGATTTTGTTGCTAAATTAACTGATGAAGGAATGAATGGCGACAACATTTTTGATGTAGGAAATAGTACGAAAGCATATTATTACGATGGTGAAGCTCTTGGAGCAGACAGCAATATTGATATGAGTTTAATAGCCACAAATTCTTTACCTGAATATGTTGGCTTAGACGATCCACTAAGTTTTGATAGTAGTAGTTTTATTATTACTAAACAAATTGCTGATGAGTTTAACTTGTCAGTTGGTGATAACCTTGTAATTTCTTTAGATGATTTAAATAACAGTCTTACTCAAATTAGAATTACTGGAATTACTCAAAACTATATTGGGAATTACGTTTATTGTGGTGAAGAAATAATGAAGAATTATTTCCCATCTTTAAGTGTAAACGCTTATATAGTTGATACCGGGTTAAGTGATGAGGAAGTTAATGCTTATATTGATCGAATGTTAGAAAATCCTTTGGTTACAAGTATTATCAATTCACAAAATACAAAATTAGTTTATGAAAGCGTATTAAATAACCTAGATGCGCTTGTAGTTATTATTGTTTTATTAAGTGGAGCTCTAATTGCCGTAGTTATTTACAATTTAACTGACATTATGGTTTCTGAACGTGTTAAAGAAATCGCAACCCTTAGAGTTAACGGCTATTATCGTTATGAAGCCTTACTTTATATTTTTAGAGAAATATTCTTTATGACAATAATTGGAGTTGCTATTGGTATAGGTGTTGGTGTGTTCTTGCATAATTATATTATGAATAGTATTTCCTCTGTAGGTCTTACCTTTGGCATGGCAATTGCTTGGCCAAGTTACATTTATACTATTCTTTTAGCCCTTGGTTTTGTTCTCTTAGTTTGTGTTTTATTCTTCCCTAAAATTAATAAGATAAAGATGGCGGAAGCATTAAAATCTGTAGAATAATTAAGATTTGCAGGCTTTTCGATTTAATTGAAGAATATGCTTGTATTAAATCAACTTTAGTTTTTATATAAAAAATAAATTAAAATTAATCCTTAGTCGTTTACTAATAAAATTCTAATTAAGATAAAAACACATCAAAAATCTTTATTACTTAGTTTGAAATTTATAATAGTTTCTATATAATCTATCAATGTTAAGGAAGGAGCTTTAAAAATTAACATGAATAAATTTTTATTAAGTTGCTGCTCAACAAGTGATTTAAATGTTAAACATTACAAAGACAGAGGAATTCGTTATATTTGTTTTCATTATTTTTTAGATGGAATTGAACATAAAGATGATTTTGGTGAAACACTTCCTATTAGCGAATTTTATAAAAAGATGGAACAAGGAGCAATGACTAAAACTAGTCAATTAAATGCTCAAGATTATTACAACTATTTTGAAAACTTAATTAACGAAGGATACAAAGAAATTTTACATCTTACTTTATCTAGTGGAATTAGCGGAACCATTAATAGCGCAAGAATTGCTGTTAATATGATTAATGAAAAATATAAAGATGTAAAAATTTATATTGTTGATTCATTAGCTGCAAGTAGTGGCTATGGATTACTTATGGAAAAATTAGCTGACTTAAAGGATGAAGGAAAGAGCATTGAAGAAGTTAGAGATTGGGCTGAAAACAATCGTTTATTTATTAATCATTGGTTCTTCTCAACAGATTTAAAATATTATGTTAGAGGCGGAAGAATTTCTAAAACTAGTGGCTTCTTCGGCAATATGTTACACGTTTGTCCACTATTAAATGTTAACGATGAAGGAAAACTTATTCCTAGAGAAAAAATCATTGGTAAGAAAAAAGTTATTAATGCGATTGTTCAAAAAATGATTGAAAACGCAAAAGATGGCAAAGATTATAACGATTATTGCTATATCTCTCATAGCGCTGTATTTGAAGATGCTAAAGCTGTCAAAGATAAAGTAGAAGATTATTTTCCAAATCTTAAAGGTAAAGTTGAGATCTTTGATATTGGAACAACTATTGGATCCCATACAGGGCCAGGAACGGTCGCTTTGTTCTTTGTAGGAAAAGAAAGAAAAGAATAATTTAAAATATACCTTGGCAATGTCCAAGGTTTTTTATTCGCTATAGTATTTCAATTTAACAAACAGAGTTTAAGTAAGTAAAATATTAAACATGGTTACATTTTTAAGAAAACTCTTTATTAAAGATTATCAAAATGTTCAAAATGAGAAAGTAAGAGAAAAGCACGGTATATTGGCTTCATTAACTGGTATTGTTTTTAATACAGTTTTATTTTTAATGAAATTAATTATTGGGGTTTTTACCTCATCAATGTCTATCATTTCTGATGCTTTAAATAACATGACTGATTTTGGGAGCAGTGTTGTTAGTTTAGTTGGCTTTAAACTTGCTGGTAAAAAAGCAGATAAAGAACATCCTTATGGTCATGAAAGAATTGAATATATTACCGGAATGATAACTTCCTTTATCATTATTATTGTTGCTGTTTTATTAATTTATAATTCAATAACTTCTTTGATTAGTGGTGAAAGTAGTGCTGCATTTTCAATCTGGGCATTTATTATTTTAGGAGTTTCAATTGTTTTAAAATTAATTTTAGCTTTTATATATAAAGGATTAGGAAAAGCGATTAATTCAGTTGCTTTAAGTGCTAATAAACAAGATTCATTAAATGATGCAATTTCAACTAGCGTAGTTCTCATCGCTTCCTTGGTTCAATATTTTTTCCCAGATTTATGGTATTTAGATAGTTCTGTTTCAATATTGGTTGCTTTATTTATTCTATATAGTGGATTAAAAATGGTAAAAGAAACAGCCTCACCTTTGATTGGGGAAGTACCAGATGAAGAATTGATTAAACATATTATTGAAGACATTAAACTAAATGAAGGTGTATTAGGCGTTCACGATGTAATGTTCCATTCATATGGACCAACCAAAACATTTATGACTTGTCACGTTGAAGTGGATGGATATAAAGACACATTTTTATCTCATGATTTAATAGATAACATCGAAAAAGAAATCTCAAATAAATATAAAATTCTTCTTACAATTCATATGGATCCAGTCGATACCAGAAACTCAGAGATACCTGTTTTACGTGATATTATTTCAAAAACATTGCAAAAACTCGATAAAAATTTAAGTTTTCACGACTTAAGAGTTGTAAGTGGACCTACCCATACAAATGTAATTTTTGATATTGTTATTCCTATTGAATGCCAATTAAGTAAAGTTAATATAGCAAAAGAGGTTAGAGAAGCTTGTAAAAAAGAAAGTGAAAAATACAACGTTGTTATTAATTTTGATGAGAATTATATAGATTAATATTTTCATTTATTTTAGTTTCTTATAATATTAGTTTGACATTACTAACTTTGAGACTATAATTTTATTGTTGATAAGTTAGTTATACTTAACTTATCTTTAGGAGGTTATTATGCCAATATTTATTGCGCCACATAACACAGAACTAAAAGTCGTAAAATTACTTTTGGATGATGTTACAAAAAAGCATTTAGAAAATCTTGGGATTACTGTAGGTAGTAAGCTACAAGTTTTATCAAGCGAAAGTGGTAGCGTAATTCTTCTTGTTAAAAACGGAAGACTTGCATTAGACAGAAATATTGCCATGAAAATCTTAGTTGCATAAAGAAAGGTAGGTTAAATTTTATGCAGAAAAAATTAAGTGCCTTCGAAATTGGCGAGACTGGCCATGTGGTAAAAGTAGAAGGCGAAGGAAGAGTTAGAAGAAGGCTCTTTGATATGGGGATAACTCCAGGTACTGAAGTATTTTTAAGAAAAAAAGCACCTTTAGGAGACCCACTTGAAGTAACAATTAGAGGATATGAACTCACTTTAAGAAAAGATGAAGCAATGCTAGTTGTTATGGAAATGGAGGGCAAATAAGATGAAAAGATTTGCTCTTGCTGGTAATCCAAACTGTGGAAAAACCACGCTTTTTAACAATCTTACTGGCTCAACAGCATATGTTGGTAACTGGCCAGGAGTTACGGTCGATAAAAGAGAAGGTACTTATAAGAAATTAAGTGAACCAATCTCAATTGTTGATCTTCCTGGAATTTATTCGTTATCTCCATATACACCAGAAGAAGTTATTTCAAGAAACTATATTCTTGATGAAAAACCTGATTGTGTTATTAACATAGTTGACGCAACAAACTTAGAAAGAAATCTTTATTTAACAACTCAACTTTTAGAAATTGATGTTCCGATGGTTTTGGCGTTAAATATGATGGACCTTCTTTCTAAAAACAAAGAGTTTGTTCTTATTAATAAGCTTGAAAAAGAACTTGGAATTCCGGTTGTTGAAATTTCTGCATTAAAAGAAGACAATTTGGATTTATTGATGCAAAAAGCATATGAAGCAAGCAACAAAGGACGTAAGGGTAAAACAGTTTTAGAAGATACTAATTTATATCACCTTATAAATGATTGCCGAATTGCTTTTGAGGGAGCTAAAGTAGAAAATCCTTTATTTCATGCAGTTAAATTAGTCGAACTCGATGAACTTGAAACTGAAGCTCATCCTAATCTTGTCCATATTGTTGAAGAATTCAAACATACTTTCAACGATGATGTTTTCGGAAATGATTTTGAAGCTTTAATTGCTGATGCTAGATATAAATACATCTCTAAACATTTCCATGATGTTATTGTTGTCGATGAAAAGGAAAAACAAATTAGAGAAGCCAAAACTCAAGCTAAAATAGAAAAAGCAAATAAAAGAAAAGGCATCTTTAGGAAGAAAAAATCTGCAGAAGCTATACAAAATGAAGCAAAATTAACTTTATCAGATAAAATTGATAAGGTATTAACAAATAGATTTTTAGGTATTCCAATTTTCCTTGTTATCTTATTTGTTATATTTCATCTTACTTTTAGTGAAGACTTACTTTACCTTAATGCAATGGGAGCAGTTGATGTAGTTTCCTTTGCTGACGCACCAGATTATGTCGCTGGTATGTTTGCTAATGGTGGTATTAATTCACCAGGCGTTATCTTAATGAATGCTTTTAATGCTTTAACAGGCTGGATAGGCGATCTTATAAATCAAGGCTTAACTGCTGCTGGAGCATCTAATTGGTCGATTGGCTTAGTATGTGATGGAATTTTTGGTGGTTTATTTGCTGTTTTAGGATTCTTACCTCAAATTCTTGTACTATTCTTATTCTTTGCAATCTTAGAAGATAGCGGATATATGGCTCGTGTTGCTTTTATCCTTGATAGAATCTTTAGACGTTTTGGCCTTAGTGGTAGAGCATTTATGCCAATGATTATGGGATTTGGCTGTTCTGTCCCTGCAATGATTAATACTAGAACATTAGCTGATGATAGAGAAAGAATCTCTACAATTAGAGTTATTCCTTTTTTCTCTTGTGGAGCTAAAGCACCAATTCTTACCGTATTTGCCTATGGAATTATTTCTATATTTGGTGAAGCAGTTGGATTCCATTACGCTGATGTTGTAGTTTATGGAATGTATGTTTTAGGTATGGTTGTTGCTTTAATTACAGTTATTATGATGAGAGAAACAACCTTAAGAGGAAAAGTCCCTCCATTTATTATGGAACTTCCTGCTTATCACTTACCTCAATTTAAATCATTAATGATTCATTTATGGGACAAAACTAAACACTTTGTTAAGAAGGCTTTCACAATTATTTTACTTTCAACAATTATCATTTGGTTTACATCTCACTTTACTTGGGGGTGGAGATTTATTGATATTGAAAGTGAAAACCCTGCAGAAATTGCCTTAATGTCAAATTCAATTCTTGCAAGTTTAGGTCAATTTATTCAACCAATATTTACACCTCTTGGCTTTGGTTCAACACTTGGTTCATTTGGCTGGGTGTTTGCGGTTGCAGCTATCAATGGTCTTGTTGCAAAAGAAAATGTTATTTCAACTCTCGGAACTTTAGCTTTAGTCTTAAATCCAAGCTTTAGTGCAGGTGAAGAAGCTGTAGAAGGCTTAGCTGCGGCTGAACTTATGATCCGAACAACAGGAATTACTTTAAGTGGAGTTATTGCCTTTATTGCATTTAATATGTTAACAATTCCTTGCTTTGCAGCTGTTGCTACTGCTAAAGGAGAATTACCAAAAGGCAAATTTGCAACAACATTATTGTTCTGGCTTGCAACTTCATACATTGTTTCAATGATGATCTTCTTAATTGGTGAATATGTTTGGACTCTTGCTATATTTATCCCATTAATTGTTGTAGCGGTTGTTTTAATAGTTTTATGGAGTAAAAAACAAAAAGCCATAGAAATGGAGACTAATTAAATATGTTAGCTAAATTATTTAATATTTTAGATGATGCACCTGCTGTTACAACTGCAGATATAGTAATTATCGTTGTTATTGTCTTAATTGTTTTAGGAATTATAGCTTACTTTGCTTATAAGAAAATGAATGGTAAACGAATAAGTGATTGTGGTTGTGGTTCAACTGATAAAAAGAAACTTGTTAAAAGCTACTTTAAAAAATATCCTAAAGAAAAGAAAGAAGATTCTAATCATAGTGATGAATGTTGCTGTGGTAAGCATTAACAAAATTAACGTCCTAGCAAATTAGCTAGGACGTTTTATTATAGTTTCCTTCTAAAATGATTGTTTGATTTAACTCGAGTTGAGTAAAGATTTGAAATCATATATAAAGATAATATTATTTGAAATGCTACTAAGACAAATATGAGGTAATAATTTAAAGAATTACTACCTATAAAAATAATGAAACTAGAAAAGAAAATAAGAGAAGCAAGTAAAGTATAAGCAAGAGAAGATGGCTTCTCTTTTTTAATGCCTAAAGAAGTCTTATAAAGAGAAATTACTATAAAAATTACAGCAGCAGTTAGAATAAGAGAAATAATTATCAAAAGAAATAAAGCAATATAGACACCTATATAACCTAAAGATAAAGGAAGTATATAAGCAGGATTGCCATTGTTCATTTGTGTTTCAAAAGTTATTTTTGTAGAACAAATAATGTTCCATAAATAAGCATTAAATCCTGTAAGTAAAGATATTACTGTACCTAAAACAATTAATTTAGTTCGATTAGCCTTCATATTAATATTTTATATCTTTCTTTTAGAATGTTAAATTCTTGATATTAAGGCTTTATTAATAGCGATTACTATCGTCTTTTTCTTATTGTAAGCGCTTTCTTTCTCGTTTAAAATAAAAAGAAGGTTTAATACAAGGGAGAATTATATCGATGAAACTGCAAAAAGTAGCTGTGGATATGATCAAATCAATTTGTGCTAGATATAAAGATGAACCTAGTCCATTAATGTTGGTCTTAAGCGATGTCCAAAAAGAATATGGTTATATACCACTTGAAGTTCAAGAAGTTATTAGCCAAGAATTAAATGTTCCTGTTAGTGATATTTATGGTGTTGTAACTTTCTATTCTTTCTTTAGTTTAACTCCTAAAGGAAGATACGTTATCGGAGTTTGTATCGGAACTGCTTGTTACGTTAAAGGCGGGCAAAATGTTTTAGATAAATTTGGAGAATTATTAAAAATAAAACCAGGTCAAACTACTGAAGATGGCCTTTTTACTCTTGATGGTTTACGTTGTATTGGTGCATGTGGTATTGCTCCAGCAATCAGTATAAATGGGAAAGTTTATCCAAAAGTTAAGCTTAGCGATATTCCTCACATTATAGCTGAATATAGAAATAAGGAGATGGAGTAATATGGCAAAAGTTAATAAAAACACTGCAAAAGCTGAACCAAAAATTAAAACTTTACAAGATTTAGAAAATAAAATTGCTAGATGTAGTGAATGTGTTAGCGATAAATTTAGTGGAAAAGATGGGAAAAGACATATTGTTGTTTGTGGTGGAACAGGCTGTTTATCATCTGATTCACAAAAGATTATTGATAATTTTAATCAATTAATTAAAGATAAACATCTTGAAGACAAAGTAACCTGCAATGTTGTAGGATGTTTTGGTTTTTGTTCACAAGGACCATTTGTCAAAATATATCCAGAGGACACTTTATACCATGCAGTTAAACCTACTGATTGTGAAAAAATAATTGAAGAAGACATAATCGGAGGAAAAATTGTTGAAGAACTTTTATATACAGAACCTTCAACAGGTAAAAAAGTTACAAGACAAGATGATATTAATTTCTATAAAAAACAATTAAGAATTGCTCTTCATGGTTGTGGAACAATCAACCCAGAAGTTATTGATGAAGCATTAGGATATGATGCCTTTAAAGGCTTAATTCGTGCTTTAAGCATGAAAAGAGAAGAAGTCATTCAAGAAGTTTTAGATAGCGGTCTTAGAGGAAGAGGCGGAGCCGGATTCCCAACTGGAAGAAAATGGAAATTTGCTTACGATGTCCAAAACGATACAAAATATGTGGTTTGTAATGGTGATGAAGGCGATCCAGGTGCATTCATGGATCGTTCAATTTTAGAAGGAAATCCGGTTGCTGTTATTGAAGGTATGATGATTGCTGGTTATGCAATCGGGGCTCAAAATGGTTACTTCTATGTAAGAGCAGAATATCCAATCGCTGTTAATAGATTAAGAACAGCAATTAAAGAACTTGAAGAAATCGGATTACTTGGCGATAACATTTTAGGTAGCGGATTTAATTTTAGAGTCCATATTAGATTAGGTGCTGGCGCATTTGTTTGTGGCGAAGAAACTGCATTACTTAACTCAATTGAAGGCAAAAGAGGTATGCCAAGAACAAGACCTCCTTTCCCTGCAGTAAAAGGTTTATGGGACAAACCAACAATTATTAACAATGTTGAAACATTAGCAAATGTCCCTTACATCATGAGAGTTGGTGCAAAAGAATATGCAAAAATCGGAACCGAAAGAAGTAAAGGAACTAAAGTTTTTGCTTTAGGTGGCAAGGTTAAAAATGTTGGTCTTGTTGAAGTTCCAATGGGAACAACTATTAGAGAGCTTGTTTATGATATTGGTGGCGGAATTCCAAACGATAAGAGATTCCAAGCTATTCAAACTGGCGGCCCATCTGGTGGATGTTTAACAATGAACGAACTAGACACCCCTATTGAATACGAATCCTTAGTAGAAAAAGGAAGTATGATGGGATCTGGTGGCGCAATTGTCATGGATGAAGACAACTGTATGGTTGATGTTGCTAAATTCTATCTCGAATTTATTTGTGATGAAAGTTGTGGTAAATGTTCACAATGCCGTATCGGAACAAAACGTTTGTTAGAGATCTTAACTAAAGTTACAGACGGAAAAGCCACTATGGAAGATTTAGATAAGCTTCAAACTTTAAGTGAATCTATTCAAGTCGGTTCATTGTGTGGTCTTGGTCAAACGGCTCCTAACCCTGTTCTTTCAACACTTAATAAATTTAAAGACGTTTATATTAGACACGTTAAAGATAAGAAGTGTGATGCTGGAGTTTGTAAGTCACTTATTGAATTCCATATCGATCCAAATAAATGTAAAAAATGCTCACTTTGCGCAAGAAATTGTCCAGTTAACGCAATAAGTGGTGTTGTCGGCAAAGAGGTATTCAAGATTGACCTTGATAAATGTATTAAGTGTGGAACTTGTATCTCTGCTTGTAAGTTTGGGGCAATTTATAAGAAATAGGCGGTAGTGAATTATGGCAAAAATACAAATTTTTATTGAAAATAAACCATATGTAGTGGAAGAAGGATTAACTATTCTTGAAGCTGCAAAAATTTGTGGTTATAACATTCCAAATCTTTGTACTTGGAAAAAAGGTGAATGTTCAGTTGCAAGTTGTAGAGTCTGTCTTGTAAAAGTCGAAGGAGAAAGAAGACTTGTTCCAAGCTGTGCTTATCCAATTAGAGAAGGTATTAGAATTTCAATAGTTGATCCAAAAGCTGTTGTTGCAAGAAGAACTAGTGTTGAACTTTTACTTTCTAACCATTATTACAACTGTCAAGCTTGTAGAAAAAATGGTCAATGTGAACTTTTGGAAGTTGCTAGAAGAGTTGGCGCAAGACCTGAACAATATGTCGGTCAAAAAACTAAATCAACTTATGATGAACTGGCCCCTTCGTTAATTAGAGATACATCTAAATGTATTCTTTGCGGAAGATGTGTTGAAGCTTGTAAAAATACACAAGGTATTGGAATTTTAGGTTTTGAAAATAGAGGGTTTAATACTATTGTTGGACCTAGTGAAAATAGAAGTTTCAATAATGTTCCATGTATTCAATGTGGACAATGTACACTTGTTTGTCCAACTGGCGCTTTAATGGAACATAGTGAAATTGATAAATTAGATAAAGCGTTCCATGATGGCAAATATGTCATTGTACAAACTGCTCCAGCAGTTAGAGCTGCTATTGGTGAAGAGTTTGGTGAGCCTATCGGAACTAACTCAACCGGTAAAATGGTTGCAGCCCTCCATCGTTTAGGCTTTTATAGAGTATTTGATACTAACTTCGCTGCAGATCTTACAATTACTGAAGAAGCTAGTGAATTTATTCAAAGAATTATTTCTCATAGACCAGGTCCTATGATTACATCATGTTCTCCAGGCCGGATTAATTATATTGAGTATTATTACCCTGAATTATTACCACATCTTTCAAGCTGTAAATCTCCACATGAAATGATGGGCGCAATTATTAAATCTTATTATGCTGAGAAACATAACATTGATAGAAGCCAAATTTGTGTTGTTTCTATTATGCCATGTACTGCTAAGAAGTTTGAAAAGGAACGTCCAGCTAATAGCGTAGATGGAATTAAAGATGTTGATGTTGTTTTAACTACAAGAGAACTTGCTGAATTAATTAAGAGAGCCGGTATCTTATGGAAAAAACTTCCTGAAGAAGAATTTGATGATGATTTAATTGGTGAATATAGTGGTGCTGGAGCTATTTTTGGTGTTACTGGTGGTGTTATGGAAGCAGCAATTAGAACTGCATATCATATTCTTACAAACCAAGAACTTGAACCAATTGAATTTACTCCATGTAGAGGACTTGAAGGCATTAAAGAAGCTACACTTAAAATTAATGGTGTAACCTATAATTTTGCAATGTGCAGTGGTATGAAAAATGCTAAAGTCTTACTTGAGCAAATCAAAAACGGCGAAAGCAAATATGACTTTATAGAAGTTATGGGCTGCCCAGGTGGATGTATTAATGGTGGTGGCCAACCATATGTTTTCCCATTATTCTTACCAAATGAAGAGGATAACATCCAAGAAACATACATTCAAAAGAGAGCCAGCGTTCTTTATGGTATCGATAAGGGCAAAAAAGTTAGAAGAAGCCATTTAAACCCTGATATTATTACTCTTTACAAGGAATATTTAGGTGAATATGGATCTCCAAAGGCACATAAGTTATTACACACAACTTATAATGCAGAAAGAGAAAAATACCCAGATATAAATCCAGAAGAATAAAATTTAAACTTTTAAAATTTGAGTCGCTCTTATGTAGCGACTCTTTTTCTATCCGTGAAAAATAGTAAAGATAGATAAAAACTAAAATAAACTAAGTTAAAGAGCGTAGAGTAAAAACGCGATATTTATCGTTAAAATTAATAGTTTATTTACAAAGCAATTTATATATTTATCCGTGAAAAAGTGAAAATAATTTTTCTCCTATTAAACTAAAAAGCAATGGCACATTTTCTAGTGATATAACGTTAGGCAAAAAAACGTTCCCCAATTTTAAATTTCATTATAGATAAGTCTATAATAGTGACATTTTAAATGAATAACTACATGATAGAGCACTAAAATAGCGAAAAAATCGTTCTTGAGAAGTTTCTTGACCTTTGATATTATTATAAGGCACGGAGAAGTACCCAAGCGGCTGAAGGGGACGGTTTGCTAAACCGTTAGTAGGGGTAACCCTAGCGTGAGTTCAAATCTCATCTTCTCCGCCACTATTTAAAAATAAGCGATGGTTATCGCTTTTTTTAATGGTTTTTAATCTTAGATTTCTCTTGTTTTTAATAATAAGAATGAAATTTAATAAAAATTATATATAATAAATACATATGCCGAGTCTGATTACACATTATGAATTCTCTAAGCAGAATTTCCCAAAACATAAAAAAATATTTTATCTAGGTTCACAAGGGCCTGATCCATTCTTCTATTATGGATATACATCGCCATTAAGATCAAACATAAGAGAAGTGAGAGAGTTTGGTACTTATCTTCATGAAATTGATCCGTTTATTACTTTTTCTTTTTTATTTGATTATGCAAAAAAAGAAGAAGATAAAGAAAACGAAGAAATCTTGATTGCTTTTATTAAAGGATTAATGTCTCATTATGTTTTAGATAGAACCTGTCATCCTTACATTTTCTATAAAACGGGTTTTCCATTAAAAGGCACTATTTTTTCTATTTACCATTCATTGTTAGAAACAGATATTGATGTTTTGATGGAAGAAAACTTCAACGATAAACCTAGTTTTAAAGAAATGTTAAAAGTAGATAAGAAAGATTTAAAACTTGTTTCCAAAATGATGAAAGCATTGGCAGATTATTTAAACAAAGATAGAGTAGATGAAAAAAGTTACTATCGTTCAGTCAAAACAATGTTAACTGTAAATAGATGCATTAATTCAAAGATATTTGGATTTAGAAAATTTATTTTTTCTCACTTAATGAAAAATAGTGTTATAAACGCTATGTCTCATCCAAAACTCAAAAATCTTGATAAGAATATCGATTACTTGAATTTAAATGAAAATGAATGGTTCAATGTTGTAACTAATGAATCAATGGGGAAAGATACATTCTTTGATTTGATAGATAAAGCTTATATAGATTTAGCACACGTTTTACAAACAATTGATGATATTTATTATAATGATTTAGATTATGAGCCAATTAATGAGTTTATCGGCCAAATAAATCACGACGGTATAAAAATTGGTCAGAAAATGAAATATTTCTCCTTATTATTTAAAAATTAAGAGTAGAGGTTCTTAAAGTGAGCCTCTTTTTATTTTACTTCTATATTCTTTTGGAGAAATGTTTTCAAACTCTATAAAAGTTTTAGTGAAGTGAGGTTGTGATGAAAATCCTAAATAATTGCTAATAAAAGAAATTGTTTTTGTTTCATCTTCTAGTAGAAGTTTACTAATTTCAACCTTCTTTTTAAGAATAAAATTATTTAAAGTTATTCCGTTTTCTTTTTTGAACATTTTGCATAAGTAAGTTTTTGAAATGAAAAAAATGATTTGCAATTTCATCAAGAGAAATACGGCTAGAAATGTTTTGGAGAATATAGTTTGTAACTTTATTAGCTAAAGGAGAGTTGTTATTGATTAAGCGAACATTAAAAAACCTGCAATAAGACTAAATAATGAAGATTTGCAGGTTTTTTGTTTAAAAATAAATATTTTTTAGTTTGCTTGTGTTTCTTCTTCGGCAAATGTTGCTTCAGTAATATTTAAGTCTTTATCTATTTTTGCGTTTTCTTCATCGATGAAATGTCTACTCTTATGATTTGCAATAACAGCAAAAATGAAAACGATTCCACCAACGAATACAAGAACAGCGAGAGGAATAATTCCTAAGTTAGATGAATTTGTAGCTTGAGAAATAACACCAAATAAGAGTGTTCCTATAAAGCTTGCTCCTTTTCCAAATGCATCAAATAAGGAGAAAAGTTCTCCTGATTTATTCTTAGGAATGATTTGAGTAAAGTAGCTTCTTGATAATGATTGGATACCGCCTTGGAACATACCAACAGCAATAGCAAGAACCCAGAACATCCAAGTATCATTGATAAATATTGCAAAAATTGTAATGAAAAGATAACCAAGGATACAGACAAAGATCATTTTTTCATTTCCAAAGCGTTTAGCTAAATAGGATATTCCAATAGCACAAGGACATGCAATGACTTGAACAGCGACTAAAGCAATAAGAGAGTCAATTTGTCCAACGCCAAAACCTCCAGCGACTTTAATTGCGAGTTCAATAATTGAATAAACGCCATCAATATATAAGAAGAAAGCTATTAAGAAAAGAATGATGCCAGCGTGCTTTTTTGCATATTTAAATATTTCCCAAATTCTTTTATAAGAGTCGCCAATTGATTTAAATGTTGCTTTAGCTTTTCCACCATCAATTTTCTCTCTTTCAACAAAGTAGTTTTGTTTATAAGTTTTAAATAGAGGGATTGTGAAAGCAAGCCACCATAAAGCGTTTATTACGAAACAAATAAGATAGCCCCATGGACAAGCAAGAGAAGCATCCATTCCAGTGAGCAATTGTCCATTTGCATCATAAGCCTCATATCCTGTAAAGCCAAAAGCACAAATTGCAATTCCAATTAAAAATGGAACAAGACTGCCGATATAACCAAAAGCATAACCATAAGCTGAGACTTTATCGGTTCTTTCCATGCTAGTTGTATCGACAAGCATAGAGTCGTAAATCATTAATGCACCATTGTAACAGACTTTACAAATAACGAATAAAACTAACCATCCAATGTAATTCATCGGAATTCCTAGGAGAATGCATCCAAATACTCCAAGAAGCGTGAAAATTAAAAACATTGGTTTCTTAAAACCTTTATAATCGCTTAAAGTGCCAACAAGTGGCCCAATTAATACAGCGATTAAAGTAACAATACTTGCAGCATAAGACCAGAAAGCGTCTGAATCTACTGATGAAATATTGGCAAGGTTTGTAAGGTTAGTAAAAAAGAGAGCAAAAAGAGATACAGATACCATTGTAAAGGCGCTATTTCCAACGTCATAAAGGATCCAACAGAGCTCTTTTTTGGTTAATTTTTTCTTTTTCATGTTGTTGACCTTCCTTAATCAATTAATAAAATTCTAAATTTTGAAAAATTCATAATCAATAATTAGATTTATTTGTTAATCAATATTTACATTTTATTTACAATTGTGAAAGCGTCTAAACAGTTTACACGGAGTGAAAAAGTTATAAATAGAATTAATAAGTTCTCTAAACTATATTAAGAAAATTAATCTATAAATAAGTGACACTTTTGAAATCTTTCTTCATTTTTAAATAATGTTTAATTTGCTGATAAATATCGCAAAAATTTCACTTTTTAACCAAATTTAATATCTTTTATACATAGGATATTAATTTTGTATTAAGACGCTTGATGTTTTTCAATCCATAAATATAAGTTAGTGCAAAAATATCTTGGTCGGAATTATTTGTAAGTAAAATTACGACACTGAAGGAGAAAATATGAAACAAACAAAATTATTACTCATTAGTGTTTTTGCTTTAGGCGGATTGCTTTCAGCTACCTCTTGTGGCGAAGAAGTAACGCCAACACTTTATAATGTAGAAACTAGTGCGGGAGCGGGCACAACAATTACTTTAAGTGGGGATAAAACCAGTTTTGAACCAGGTGAAATGGTTACGTTTACAGTTGCTTTAACATCAACTGATGGCTCACAAGAATTAAAAACAGTAATGTTTGGTGACACTTCATTAGCAATTGAAAGCGATGGAACGTACGAGATTGCTATGCCAAATGAAGATGTAACAATCACTACAACTGCAGGACCAGTCGAAGTCACAGATTACGCTGTAACTTTTAACGAAGGTGATGGTTCAACAATATCTTTAACTACTGGCGATGGTGCTACAAGATTTGGTCCTGGAGCAGAAGTTTCTTTTACGGTTGCTCTTGATGATGAAAGGATAACAACATTAGATTCTGTAACTGTTGATGGTAAAGTAGTTGAAGCTATCGATGGAACATATACATTTACAATGCCAACTAAAGATGTTGAAATTGCAACAACAACTACAATCTTGGGCGATGGAAGTTTGCTAAATATTAGTGATGTTGCGTTCGAAGTTAAATCTATTGAAGACATACAAACTTTATTAACTCAATCAGCCGAAAAAGAAGTTGATTATATTAATGGTGGTCGTGTAGTTGAAGATGGAGTTTCAAGTTACGATCAATCTTATGATTATACATATGCAATAGGGAGCGATAATAAACTTTCTTATGAAGGTACAATGACATCTTATGATTCTGCTGCTTTAAGTAGTTATGTTTATCATGAAGTCGGACTATATGATGCTACACACTATTATGAATTTACCTATAATAGCGCTAGTGGTGCAAGTGTGAATGCAATGAGTGTTGTCGGCGATGATGCAACTTATTCATCAGGAACCATTAAGGAAAGTGAAGCTAAACAAAATGTTTCGATGGCTGGGTTTTCAGAAACAGCTGCTTCATATATGGAAAACATTGATACAATTGAAGAGCAATCAACTAGTGATGACAATAAATACTTAACTATTGTTACCAGCGGCGAAAAAGTTAGCTATGCTGAATATACAAAATATGACTTATCTTTAGTTTTTGATGGCGATGGACTGATTAGACAAGCGGAATTAAAAACTAACGTATATGATATTGATGATTATGACAAAACTACGGAAAGCTTAGTTGAAGGCGCAACGCCAACTGGTAGTGGATCATCAAGCTTAACTACCGAAAGAGGCTATAAAAAAGCTCTAGATTCTAAATATGATGTCAGAGATTATGTAGTAAATGATTATACAGTTATTACCGGTGAGAGTTTTGAAGGTGAAAGCACAACTTTTATAGGTGGTGGTGAAGTTAATAATGGTTCAATTTTATCATTTACTTATCGTAGTAGTGAATTAAAACCAATGAAGTTGAATCCTCGCCCTGTACAAATTGTTTCTGATGTTGAAGAAATAGCTACCCTGAGCGGTTCATCTATTTCTGTTAAAAAAGAGGGTGAATTTACAGTTGTTTTTGACAACGGATTAGGTGATTTAAAAGAATTAACTTTTACTTCTGTAAGACCAAAAGCAAGAAGAATTTCCGCAACAATGTCTTCAACAACAATTTTTGTTGGTGGTAATGCAACAGTTTCAGCCGAAATTACACCTGAACAAGCTTTACAAGACTATACAGTTTCCTTAAAAGAAGGCTCTGAATGTACAGTTGATATTACAGAAAATGAAGATGGAACATTTAATGTATTTGGTAAAACTGCAGGAAATGGAACTTTAATTGTTACATCAGCAGAAGATTCTTCAATATATGAAGAAGTTGAATTTAGTGTAGTAACCCCACCAGCATATGAGGATTTATATCAATTTATAACTCAAAATACAGTAAAGGGACAAATTCATTATTCGTATGAAGATTTATATGTATATGTCAATTTCAATGACGATGGTACAGGTGAATTTAGAGTAGATGATGACTATTATGGTATTACTTACGGCGAGGTAGTCACCTTTACTTATACACTAGATAAGGATACACTTGAATTCTCTATAGCATTAACCGATGCTTCAGCAGACTCAAATTCATATACACTTTACTCCGTTAGTGCAATAAGCAATTCTTCACTAGAAATAACTATTGATCGTTATGGAAAACCAGAAGACCCATGTGTTGCAACTTCAATAGGTGAGAAAGTTGATTTAGAAACATATAGAGAGTAAAGTAAACATATACAAACTTATAAAACACGCAATAAGTCTCAATTTTTGAGACTTATTGCTTTATTTAGACAAAGGAGATTTTATGAAAAAAAGGCTAATGCTACTTGCTTTAACTGGTTTTTTACTATCTGGATGTGGTGAACCAAGTAATAATGAACCAATAAATCCACCAGATGAAAATGAAGATAATGATAATAAACCAGATAATCCAGATATCGATCCAGGTGATGAAGAAGAAGTAATTAACCCAGACATAACCCCATTTACAAAAATTAGCGAATTAACTAACTATATTAACGAAACTGTTCCTACTCTAGAGCAAAATAATGGAGTAACTTTTGAAAGAGAGTTTATTTATTCTTACGAAGATATTTATGCAACTATCACAAGAGAGATTAAGGAAAGTGGAACAAGTTATTCGAACGATACACTTGTTATTAAAGGAGAAAGAACTCTATCTCGTGATTATCCTGAAGATGATTATTTAGAAGATGAAAAAGAAACAGATACATATGACTCAATAACATCTTTGAAGGATGGAGTTTATTATTCTATTGTTGATTATAAAGAATCTGATGATAATGATGATAGTTATAAAGAAGATTATAATGCTGAAAACGAAAGCAAATATAAGGAAAATACATCTTTATCAACTTATAAAAATTTAAGTTCATATCTTGATGATTATGTAAAAGGCAAATATGTAACAAACGGAACTAGCGATAAAGTTATATCAACAGTTGATACAACAAGCGGAAATTTTGTCACAACTTTTACAATGACAGATGAAACTGAAAATGAATATGGAAAGTATTTAACCGAAGCTGGTTTTACTGTTAATTTTCTAAAAGACGGTAATTTTGCAGGGTTTTTATTTGAATACGATGAGTATGCATATGGATATGATGAACTAGGAAATTATAATGATGAAACATTCTTAATCTCTAGCATCACAGAAAAAGTAACATTAGGTTATGGAGATAAAACAGAATACGATTTTTCCGAATTAGATCCTGTCGATTACTTTATGACTGATTTTGATATTAATGTCTGCGTATTTGATACAATTTTAGGCGAATCAACACCTGTAGATATTAATACTTTCCCATATGATGAATATATTTCAGTTGAAGCAACAAATGTGGTTCCAGAAAAGACAATTGATAAGGATTTAGAAATTGTGAACTCTTCTAATCAAGAAGTTATTGTTGAATCTTATGGCCAATTTAAAGCGATTGGGCTAGGCAAAACAACTTTAACAGTAAAATCAACTTATGGTTTAACTAAAGAGATTGAAGTAACTGTTGTTGCTCCAGACTTAATAGCAATCTCACCAAGATTTACTAGTGAGCTTCATTTTGTTGGACAAGATGAAACATTATATATCGATTATGAATCAGAAAACACTTTAGATAAATTCTATATAAAGAATTTAAGTGAGGATGTTGTTAATGTAGGCGAAATTGAAGATTTAGTCGATGGCATTGCTGGTGCTGATTTAAAATTTTTAAAGGCAGGTAAAGCGACTTTAGAGTTTTATAGAGAAAAGGATAACAAATTATTAAATTCGATTACTTTTGAAGTTGTTGAAGCTCTAACTGATGAAGAAATGAAGTCAAATTTAATTGGTACGTGGTATGGAGATTTAGAAAATACAAATACTGGCGAAATGATTAAAGAGGCTGTTAAAATCGAGTTTATTGATGAATCTAAAGCCGAACTTACATTGTTAAGCGACGATACCGGATTTACGCTTGATGTCAATAAGCCTTACGAATTGAATTATAGTTTTAAAGAAAATGCAGCAACCGAGAGCAGAGAAGATCGAATGGAAATTGAATTTTCAGACCTTAAATTTATGGTTGCTGATAAAGAATATATTTATGATTCAAATGCTGGTTTTTATTATCGCGATGGTAAAACTCTATTAATATCGTTTACTATTTCAGATAGTCAACAATTTGGTTTTACCTTAGAATTTGACGCTTATAAGAAATAGGAAGGAGAAAATTTTTATGAAAAAGAAACTATTACCGATTTCTATATTAGGTTTAACTTTTGCTTTGACTGGATGTCAAACGACAAATCCTGATCCTGTTCCTCCAATTGATGATGGAGAAACTGTTAATAAATCAACAAGTAGTTTAAGCGACACAGTTGATTTATTGGTTGACAGTCTTTATAGAACTGAAGTTTATAATTCAAGTGAAGTTACTTTTAAAACTACAACGCAAATTGATGATTCAACAACTCAGGTTCATGAAGGAACTATGGAAATTTATAGTGACGAGCATGCTTCAGAAACTGGAAGCGATGAAATCACTTACAATGACGGCTCTACTTATAAAGACACTTATACGCGTTATTTAGGTATTGATAGTATTAATAATCAGCGTTATCTAAGTAGGGTAACCGATTATAACGCAGGAAATGTTCGTAGTGAGTGGGTAGATTCTGCTTATCGCTTACCAGTTTTAACAACTGAGGACCCAGATTTAGAAGAAGGCGAAGATTATCTGCTTGAAGGTAGTGCTGTTGGCCAACTTACTTATCAAGTTTCTCTATATTTAAATAATTTTATCGCTGGTAACCTTTTAAATAATGTTGATTTAGCGATGGCTACTCTTCCAGATGTTAACGTCGAAGAACATTTATTTACCGACTCTTCAAAAGGCACAAATTACACAACTTACACATTTGATTTGTACCAATATAATTATGACGAAGAAGGTGACACCATTACTAATGGATACGAATTCTCGTTTAAATTAGATGAAAACGATCGACTAGTAGAAGGAAAAACTGTTTTACATTACACTCAACAAAGAGGAGAAGAAGTTTATAAAGAAACTACAACTGATGAGTATTCTTTAAAATACGAACCTAGAAAAACATCTAGTCAAAGTACCACTTTACTAAATCCAGATGATTACTTTTTATCAGAAGTTACTGGCTATAGAGCTTATTATTTAAGTTCAAACTATGAAGAGGTTGAAGTAGATTTAAGCAAAAATTTACCTTTACATCGTTATATTTGGTTTGTAGCCAGTGAATATAAACCTGAAAAAGCTATTGATTTAACATTAAGACCTATTTCAACAACTAATGAAGACGTCGTAGAAGTAAACAGTGAAAATATTTATACTGTTGGGCCTGGTAGAGCGACTGTTGTTTTTGAAACTGCAACTGGTATTAGAATAAGAAAAGATATTGTGGTTAACGATTATGTTGAAATTGAAAGCATTAACTATACCGACGCTTCTAGCGGAATCGAAATTGGAGATGTAGTTGATGGTAAAACAACAAGATATATCTATACTGATACAACATATAGCGGAATCAGAGTTAGTGGGACACCAAGTTCTTCGTTAAAGAGTGATATTAAATATGAAATTACTGAAGGCGCAGATTTAATAAGCCTTACTGACAATAGTGCAAGTTCTAATTATTATGATTTCACACTTGCTGTAGTTGGTGGTAAAGCAGGAGATAGAGTAACAATTAAGTTTACCTGTAGTGCTGATGAGTCAATTAGTTATGAAGTAACTTATATTATTAAAAAAAGATTAAGTGTTGATGAGTTATATCAAAAAATCTTAGCAAACGAATATAACTGGGATAACTTATATGGTGAATCAGGTGGAGTTCTTAAATTTACTAGCAGAACAACTTTTGAAGTAACTTATTATGGAAATTTCGCTGACAAAACTGATGTACTAGGTACAAATACTTATTCGTTTACGTTAAATGAGTCTAATAATGCTCTTGAAGTAACCAAAATGAGTGGCGAGTATGACTACGAAGGCGCAAATTATAATGGTGGCGAAATTAGATTAGATGGCGAAGTTATCACACTTACTGTGAATGACACAGAGTATGTACATAGATACACCATCGCGGAGTAAAATATGCACAAACTGATAAAAATCCCTGCAATTCTTAGTTCTTTTCTGCTTGTTTTAGTTGGCTGCTCTAATCAAAGTGAGCAACCACCTATTGAAACTCCTGTTGAAGACTATCGCATTTTGACTAATGTTGGTATTGGTAGTTCAATTGAAATTTTAACTGAAGCTAATGCTGATGGTCTTTTTGATGAAAAAAGCACAGTTGAATTTAAGATTACTCTTGCTGAAAACTATGAACTTAAAAGTGTAAAAGTAAACTCTACTGATTTGTCTCTTACTGAAAATAATATTTATACTTTTGTTATGCCTAGTGAAGATGTAACTATTTTTACTACCACATCAGAAGTGGTAGAACCACCAATCACCGGAGATACAATTAATTCTTTTGAAGGTCTACTAGAAATCGTTCCAAACTTGCTGGCTTATGATGAAGGAATAAACAAGCAAGTTTATACTACTGTTCAAAGAGATAATTATTCAGCTTTAGATATTTATGTGACTCAAGAAGGAACAATTACACAATATAAAGACTTATATATTGATGAATTCAGTCAATATTATGATGACGACAGTCAAAATAAAACAAATGGTATTGTTCAAAGAGGTATTACAACCTACATGAACCAAGATGTTTTTTATCAAATTACAGATTATTCTGGAGATGATTCATCTGACAACGTTCAATATTCTTTATATAGAGAAGGCCAGGAAGAATATGTTTTTGGAGTTGGGTTTGGTCATTATTACTATTATAATTATTTTTCCTTTTTGTATGCTGCAACAGAAGCGTATTCAGACGGAGTATTAGAAACAAACTTTAATAAAGATAGCTTTATTAATGATGGAACTCTAACTTTAAGTGTACATTTTTATTCAGGTGACGTTGACTCACCAGATGTTGAGCTCACAAGAAATGACACATTGACTATTGAAAGTGGTGTGGTAATTAAAGCAGAGGTAGAATCATTTTATGGTTTGGCTGGTGCGACAAACTTCAATTATCAAACTAGTACAATGGTGTTTGAAAAAGGCGATATTGTTAACTATACCGGCGAAAGATTAGATCCTAGCGAATATCCACTTAGAACTAATTAAATTTATAATAAAGCTAAAAATAACAGGGATTTGAAGAGTTTTTCTCAAATCCCTTTATTTTTATCCGCACATTATCTCGAAATAATAGAATGGAATTTCAGCAGATAAGGCACTTGAAATTGTAATTAAAGCATAGCCAACAGCTTCTTCATTTGCGTAAACTAGCATTACTGAACCGTTAGTTAGAAAGTCATTTAATGTGCCTTCAGTGTAACCATAATCAATCAAACTTGTAATATAAGTTGTAATATCGCTTTGGTCTAAATTATAGATAATTCCACGAAGGTATCCACGCATTGTGGCTCCTTCAAAATACCAATTATAATCAGTAAAATAGGTAACAACATTTTCGATATTTTTAGTAATTTCAAGCGGGAGAATGTTTTCTTGAAAATCAGGGCTAATAACTGTATTAATAAATTCTGTATCCCATGAATTACCAATTGTATGATCAAATAATTGGAAATTGATATTCAAAACGTTTTGGTAAACATAAGGCATAACCATTAAATAAGTGTTACCATCGAGATTTTTTTCATAAGCTTTTAGATAAGTTAGTCCATCTGTCATATAATTTTGAAAGATTTCTTCATATGTATTTTCGACAAAGTCATCGTAGGCAATAGTTGAAATGTATTCATCAAGTAAATTTTTATCATATGTTGAAAATTCAAATCTTAAGCCTGGGGCAGCTTGATTGTTAAAATCAAAAATTTGGTAAACATCATAATTGTTGTTAAAAAGATTGGTTCTAGGTAAGTCAACGCCGAACAAATTATTGAAGTAGTTAGATTCGTTATCACTCCAACCGGAGTATAAGTCAATTACATTAAATGATATTTCGTTTGAGTTAGCTGTATTTTGAGATTCGTCTGTTACTGTCAAAACTGCTTTATAAGAACCTTCTTGAGTTACTCGATAGTTTGTTTCGGAGATTGTTTCGTTTGTTCCATCAGGTAATGTAATGTTAATTGCAATTACTAAATCATCACTTGATGTGATGTTGTCTTGAACATCTATATTAAAATTTACTTTTGAATTTAATACATAATTTTCTTTATCTGTCTCAAAAGTTGTAATTGTAGGTGCATCTTCATCACTAGAAGCACATGATGATAATAAAACTAATGGTAAAACGAGTAATAATGATTTTTTAAAATGTAATTTCATATAATAACCTGTCCGTTAAATCTATACATAAAAACTCTACTAGAGAATTAAAAAATGTAAAGAGAAAATATCTAAAAACACCTATTTAATCGTATATTTTATTTACAATACTAAATATTAATTAGGTGTTAATTTTATTCATTTATTAATGGTTTCTAATTCAAGTCTAAAATTAGTTTGATATAATACTTTCGTATGCAGAAAACTTATAGAAAAACTTATCAAATAACAACTAATATGCTTGATTGTCACGATTGCTTGAAGATGTCTACGCTTTTAGATGTTGCACAAGAAGTTGCTGGAGATCACGCAGAAGAACTTGGATGTGGCTTTGAAACAATGATTAAACAAGATTTAATATGGGTCATTGTTAGAAATTTCGTGGAGATTATTAAAAAACCAATTAATTTTAAAGAAATAGAAGTTGTAACTTATCCACTCAAGCCACGTTTTGTTGAGTTTAATCGTGAAACTGAATTTTATCATAAAGGAGAACTCTTTGCTGTTAGCCGTTCTACTTGGATGGTTATAAATATTAAAGATTTTAGCGTTAAAGCGCCTGACTTCTTTAAAGGCTTTGATGATGATTTAGGATACTTTAAAAGAAGAATTAGAAAATTACCTGTTATTGAAAAATCTCAGCTTCAAAAAGTTAAAGAAGTCGATGTTTTATATTCAATGTTAGATCATAATGGACACATGAATAACACTAAATATGTCGATTTTTATCTAGATATATTTAGGCCTGAATTTAGTGTAAAAACGTTGCAAATCGAATATATAAAGCAAAGTTTTTTAGATGACAAACTTAGTCTTTATATAAAGGAAAACGAAGGAAAAAGATATTTATCTGGTTATAAAGATGATGAATTAAAATTCTATATGGAATGTGAGGAGTTTAAAGAATAGTTATGAAAATTAGTGAGAAAGTTTCTAAGGCTTTAAAAGAAGGCAAACCAGTAATTGCTCTTGAGACAACAATTATTTCACACGGCATGCCTTATCCAAAAAATGTTGAATGCGCACTTGCTGTTGAAAAAGTAATTGAAGAAAACGGTGCCGTTCCAGCTACAATTGGAATTATTGAAGGTGAGCCAATTATTGGTATGAGTCCAGAAGAAATCGAGCTTTTTGGAAAAACAAAAGGTATTGAAAAAGTTTCGCGCCGTGACTTACCTATTATATGTGCCGAAAAGAAATGGGGCGCAACAACAGTTAGTGCTACTATGATTCTTGCTGAACTTGCGGGTATCGAATTCTTTGTTACTGGTGGAATCGGTGGTGTACATAGAAAAGCACAAGAAACTTTTGATATAAGTGCAGATTTAGATGAACTTGGAAAAACCAATGTTTCAGTAATTTGTGCTGGCCCTAAAGCTATTTTAGATTTGAACTTAACTATGGAATATCTTGAAACAAAAGGCGTTCCTGTTATTGGCTATAATACTGATAAATTACCTGCATTCTTTACAAGAACCAGCGATTTAAAAGTTGATTATAATGCAAAAACTCCATTAGATATTGCAAAAATTGTAAAAGCAAAAAGAGAATATAAGTTAAATGGTGGCGTTCTAATCACTAACCCTATTCCAGAAGAATTCTCTATGGATCCATCTTATATAAATGCTGAAATTGATAAAGCATTAGAAGAAATGGAAAAAGCAGGGGTCAAAGGTAAAGATGAAACTCCTTATTTACTTGCTAAGATTGTTGAACTTACTAAAGGAAAGAGTCTAGAAGCAAATATTCATTTAATTTTAAATAATGCAAAGCTTGGTGCTCAAATTGCATCAGAATATGTTAAATTAAAGTAAGTAGATTTACTTTAAGGAGAAAAGATGGATAAAACATATTTATTGATTGGCGGAAGTAATGTCGATTATATAGCTACAAGCCGTGATAAACTTCAAAAAAGAGTTTCTAACATTGGTGAAGTTAGTATTTCTTTTGGCGGAGTAATGAGAAATATTGCAGAAAACTTAGCACGTTTAGGTAATAAGATTGATTTTATTACCGCAATTGGGGAAGATGCTAATGGAAAGGAAATGAGAAACGAACTCATAAAACTTGGTATTAACGTTATAATTCCAAAGACTGATTATCCTAGTGGAAGTTATGTTGCAATAAATGATGCTAATCATGATATGGTTGATGCAATATGTGACAATAGAATTATTAGAGATTTAAATACTGAGTTTTTAAAGTCACAACACGATCTAATCGAATCACACGAATATGTGATAATGGATGCAAATATTTCTGAAGAAGCAATTAACTATTTATTTAATACTTATCCATCTAAAAAATTTATAGTAGAAGCTATTTCTCCATCTAAAGTTTTAAAATTTAAAAACTATTTAGATAAACTATTTTTAATTAAATGTAATATTCATGAAGCCAGAATGCTTATGGGCATTGATTTGATGGAAAAAGATTTAGTCAGTGGTCTTCTTGCAAGAGGTGTTAAAAACGTTGTTGTATCTCATGGTGCACACGATGTTTATTTTGGAGAAAACTATCGTAGAGTAGATCTTGTTAAAGTTAATGAAGTAAAAGAATTTGAAAATACAACTGGTTGTGGCGACGCTTTAACAAGTGGCGTTATTGACTATTTCTTAAGAGGAAAGAAATTGAAAGAAGCAGTAGCTTTTGGTAATGAACTTTCCCGTTTAACACTTATGAGTAAAGGCGCAACAAGTAAAGAGATTGAAAAGTATAGACATTAATTTTTTCTTTAAAACATTGGTTAATACAAATAAGCAAATTTATTAGTTATATAAATTACTCTTTGTTAAATTATAAACTTCTTATTGATTTAGCGATTAAATAAGTATTCTTTTATAGGTGGTCCCATTATGGATAAAATTTTAGTAATTGATTATGGCTCTCAATACAATGAACTTATAGTAAGAAGAGTTAGAGATTTGGGCGTTTATGCTTTATTGGTTGACAATAAAACAGATTTATCAACCTTTGATAAAAATGAAATAAAGGGAATTATACTTTCTGGTGGTCCAAATTCTGTTAATGATCAAAATTCACCAAAGATTAATCCTAAAATTTTCTCTTTTAATGTACCAATACTAGGAATATGTTATGGCATGCAAGCCTTAGCTCATTATTTTGGGGGAGTAGTTCAAGAAAACGTTGTTAAAGAATACGGCAATACTGAAGTCGTCTTTAATAATGATTCATTACTTTTGAAAGACGTTAATAAAACTAGTCAAGTATTTATGTCTCATTCTGATACTGTTTCTAATCTTCCAACAGAATTTAAAAGTATTTGCTCATCTAAGATGTGCTTAAATGCTGGAATGGAGAATACTGAAAAAAGAATTTATGCTCTTCAATTTCATCCAGAAGTTAGAGATACGATAGAAGGCAAAAACATAATTTCTAATTTTTTATTCAAGATTTGCAAGGTTTTTAAAAATTGGAGCATTGATAATTGGATAGAAGACAAGGTTAAAGAAATAAAAGAATTTGTTAAAGATCAAAAGGTTCTACTTGGAATTAGTGGTGGCGTAGATTCTTCTGTGTGTGCATTATTAATTCACAAAGCTATTGGAGACCAACTATATCCTTTATTCATCAACCATGGTTTACTTAGAGAAAATGAAGAAAAATTAGTTCTTGAAAGTTTTAAAAACAAATTTAATATCAAAGTTTATTATAAAGACGCTTCTGCTAAATTTTTAACATTATTAAGAGGCGTTACTTCTCCTGAAAAGAAAAGAAAAATTATCGGAAAAACTTTCATTGATGTTTTTAAAGAACAAGCATCAAAACTAAAAGATGTGTCTATTTTAGCTCAAGGAACTTTATATACAGACATTGTTGAAAGTGGAAAAGGCGGAAATTCAAAAGTCATAAAATCTCATCATAATGTCGGTGGGTTACCTAAAGAACTAGGTTTTAAACTTCTTGAACCACTAAATGAATTATATAAAGATGAAGTTCGAGAACTAGGAAGAAAATTAGGTCTTGATGATTCCTTTGTTTCTCGTCAACCTTTTCCTGGCCCAGGACTTGCCATACGAATAATTGGCAATATCACCAAAAAGAAATTAGAAATCGTAAGAAAAGCTGATGTTATTTATCAAGAAGAGATTAAAAAAGCAGGGCTCGACAAAAAGATATGGCAATATTTTGCTGTTTTAACTAATACTAGAACCGTTGGAGTAATGGGTGACAATAGAACTTACTTATATACAGTAGCTTTAAGAGCGGTTGACTCAATAGATGGTATGACTGCAAGAAGTTATCCTATTCCTTTTGAAGTTTTGGAGAAAATAAGTTCGAGAATTGTTAATGAAGTGCCATATGTAAATAAAGTTGTTTACGATATTACTTCAAAACCTCCTTCAACTATTGAATGGGAATAATTGTTTATTTCAGCTATCCATTTTTAAACATAGGTAACAGAGCATAAGAGAAACAATAACTAAAAAATCTTTACCCAAGTTTTGACTAAGCGGAAAGTCGCATCAATATCTATAAAGACATCTGCATTCTTTTCTAGCCAATCTTTAAAATACAGACATTTCCTGGCGCAATATGTTTTAAAGTAGTCAAAATTTTATAATCTATAGATCCCAAAAAGATTATTTGAAATTGTATTTGTTGTTTCTCTTATAGCAATATGTCAAAGAACACGGGAGGTAATAAATTTTATCCTCTCACTAATATAAAGGAGTTTATTTCAAAATTTTTAAAAATAATTAAAAAAATTTTTAAAATGTTATACGAAATATTTTTGTATAGCTGAATCTTGATTAGAGTAGTTAATAATTTTAAGCTTTCCTTTACTATTTATTTTTGAGGTATATTAACGTGGTTTGAATATATCAATTAGTAAAATAGCAAATTTATACATATTAAAAATTGGACACAAATATACGAATATTAACTATTTTAAATAAAAACAATGCAAATCTTCGATATATTTACATTAAAAGTAATAAATTTTAATGATGTGATACAAGTTTTTAAATGTTATAATTAACTCGATTTATGGAGGGTAACCTAAATGAAATATAATATTGAAAAACTTGATAATGGTATCGAGCTTGTACACGTTGATAATGAATTAAATTTGAAAGCAACTTTAGCTAGTTATGGAGCAGGTGTTTATGAATTAAGTTATAAGGACAGACCTGTAATTTTAGAACTTGCTGATTTTAGCGATTATATGCATTCTTCAGCTTTTTATGGTAAGACTTTAGGCGTTGTTGCAGGAAGACTTAAAAAAGATGGAATCTTAGATGGTGAAGAATATCATCTTCAACCAGATGGACAATTTGATTTTGCTTTACATGGTGGTAAGTTAGATTCTATGTCTTTTAAAAACTGGAAAACCACAGTTAGAGAAAGTGCTAAAAAACTCAGTGTTATTTTTTCATATACTACTAGAAAAAATGAAAATGGATTCCCAGGCAAAGCTAGAATAACAATCACTTATGAATTTAATAAAACTAAAGATTCATTTAAATTGCTCCAAAAGGCAACAACTCCAAGTGATGCTACTTTTGTTGGTTTATCAAATCACATGTACTTTAATTTAGATTCATTAGATATTTCTCAATATTATTTAAAAATGAATTGTGATAAAGTTGCCGTTACTGATGAAACATTATTAATAACCGGAGCTAGAGAAGTTCCAGAGGAATACGACTTTAGAAAATCATCAAAACTTAATCCAAGACTTGATAAGATTGAAAAACATGATTTTAAAGGAACAATTGATGATACATTCTTATTTGATGACAAATTAGGTAAAGTCATGCTTAAAGGAGAAGATATCACATTAAATATTGTTACAGATTATCCTGCAATGAATATTTATGTCGATAATACAATGTCCCCACTTCGCTTTAAAAATAGAGATGATTTCAAAAAGAGAAGAGGTATTGCTCTTGAACCACAAATGTTCTTATTTGATCGCGAGTCTATCACCTTAAGAAAAGGGGAAAAGTATTCTCATTATATTGAGTATAAATTCAAGGAGACCAAATAAGTATGATTAGAGAGGTAATTAATAGTTTAATTGATTATGCTTCAATTCATTTAGGTCTTGAAGGGTTAGACCGTGTTTATGCACGTAATATTGTTTTAGGCGAATTAGGTCTTGAATATCCTTCTGATAAAGCTGTTTTTTCAATTGAACAAATTGAAAAGATGGAAGTCCCAGATTACTTTATTGAACAAATTGAAAAATATTTAAAAGAAGAAAAAGGATATTCTGATAAAGAAGCAGAACTTAAAGCTGTTTTTGTGATGGGTGTTGTAACTCCTTCCCCAGAGGAAGTTGTTAAAAAGTTTGAAGAATTAAGAAAATTTGATAGTGCACGAGCACTAGATTATTTATATAACCTTGGTATTAAAAATTACTATTTTCAAAAAACAATGGTTGATAAAAATATTGTTTGGAAAACTGATTATAAAAATAAAAACATTGAAATTAGTATTAATCTTTCTAAACCAGAAAAAAGTAACAAAGATATTGCTAAACTTTTAGAAAAACCAAAATCAAGCGATATTAAGTATCCAAAATGTTTGTTATGCTTAGAAAATATTGGTTTCTATGGTAACGATCATCATCCAGCTAGAGAAAATATTCGTTTTATTCCTGTCGTTTTAGATGGAGAAACTTGGTATTTACAATACTCACCTTATGGATATTACTATAAACATTGTATATGTTTCTCTTCTAAACATTCTCAAATGGTAATAAATGAATCAACTTTTAGAAAACTAGTTGATTTTGTTGATGCATATCCATCTTTTTTTATTGGAAGTAATGCTGATTTACCAATTGTTGGTGGTTCAATCTTAAACCATGAACATTTCCAAGGTGGTGAACATATACTCCCTGTTATGGAAGCAGATATTAAGAAAGAATATAAGCTTACAAAATATCAAAATACAAAACTTTATAAACTTGATTGGTATAACTCCACCCTTTTAATAAAAGGAAAAGATAGCAAAGAAGTGGTAGCCTTAGCTAGTGATATTTTAAAGGCTTGGAAAACTTATAACGACTTAGATAATGATATTTTATCTAGTGATGAAAATGGAAACCATAATACCATCACCCCATCAATTAGAAAGATTAAAGATGAATACTATCTTTATTTAATCTTAAGAAATAATAGATGTGATGAAAAATATCCTGAAGGCATTTTCCATGCTCATCCAGAATATCATCACATTAAAAAAGAAGGTATTGGTATTATTGAGGCAATGGGCTTATTTATTCTTCCAGCAAGACTTGTTAGACAAGAAAACGAGATTAAAGAAGTTCTGGCTTTAGGATTAAATAATGAGCAAATTGTTGAAAAATATCCTGATTTAGCAAGCTTTTCTAATATGATAGAGGTTTTAAGAAAAGGATATTCTGCTTCAACTATTGATAAAAAAATTAAAGAATATATCGAAGATACTTGCAAAAACATTTTAATGAACACTGCAGTATTTAAGGATAATAAAAAAGGAAATGAAGGCCTTGATAAATTTATTGGAGGAATAGACTTATAATGGAAAAATCAGATTTAAGAAAAGAATTTAATAAGATTTTTAAAGTTGAACCTGAATATTATATTGATACAGGCGGACGTTTTGAAATTTGTGGTAACCATACCGACCACAATCATGGTTTATGTCTTGTTGCTAATTGCTCTTTAAGAATTAAAGCTTGTGTTAATAAAAACGCTAATAAAGTTAGAATTAAATCACAAGGCTATTCTTTTTTTGAATTTAGCATTAATGATTTAGAGTTTGATTCAAAAGAATTAAATAAAACTTTACTTCTTGCTAAAGGAATTTTGTTTAAGTTAAAAGAACAAGGCTATAAAATCGGTGGATTTGATGCTTACATTAGTAGTGATATTCCTGATGGAAGTGGTGTTTCATCAAGTGCAGCAGTTGAATCGCTTTTTGGTTATATAATTTCTTATTTATATAACGATGGGAAAATATCCCCATTAGTAATTGCTAAAACAGGTCAATTTAGCGAGAACAATTATTTTGGAAAACCAAGTGGATTATTAGACCAAGTTGGAACTTCTTTTGACTCATTTAACTATATTGATTTTAAAAATATAGAAGAGCCAACAATTACTACCTTACCTTTTAATTTTCCTTTAACTTTATATCTAATTAAGTCAGTTGGTGATCATGCTAACTTAACACCACTTTACGCAGCTATACCTAATAATATGAATAAAGTTGCAAGCTTGCTTGATGGTAAAAAGTTTTTAAGAGATTGTGACGATAAAGATATTTTCGCTCGAATTGATGCCCTAGATATTGATGAAAGCGTTAAAAAGATGGGAAGACATTTCTTTATTGAAAACGCCAATGTTTTAAAAGCAAAAGATGCTATTGAAAGAAATGATCTTGAGGAATTTTTAGATGCAATCCGCGCAAGTCAAAAGACTAGTAAAGAAAACATTAAAAATACATTCGTTGAAGGTGAATATAAAGATTCACCACAAAACATTATCGATGATGTAAGCGAATTTATAAAAGATCACGGCGCTATTAGAATTCATGGTGGTGGATTTAAAGGAACTGTTCTTGCTTTTATTAAGAATGAGTTTGCTGAAGAATTTGATAAGTTTTTAGAGAAAAAGTATGCTAAATCAAGATATTTTAAAGTAAATATCTCGAATCATGCTGTTAACTTTGAGAGATTGTAATTATGATTTTTGATGTAGCGCCACTTCCATTTTATGCTGATAGTGGATTTTTAATTACTATATGCATAGTTGCTTGTATCATTGTTCTCATCTTAATTGCTTATTTTGCTTATCGTTTTATTAAGCAGAAAAAGCTAGAAAAGCTTACACCAGAAGATTTAGAGAAAAAGAATAAAAAGAGCGAAAAAGAAGAAGTCAAAGAAGAAGGTAAAGCGGAAAATACAGATATTGAAGGCGAGTAGTGGGATCATTCATCGTTATTTACTCTTTATTATTGACTATAATAAGTGAAACCTTGTTCCTTTCTATTTTAATAACCAGCAAAAACAAAGAGCGTCTTGTTGTTTTTGCATTAACAAATGCGTTAACAAACATTTTAGCTCAAATAGCAAACTACTGTTTAGTTAACTTATGCTTATTAAATTATTATTTATCACTTTCAATAATTGAATTCTTTGTTTTTCTTGTTGAATTTATTTTTTACTTTTTGTATTTCAAAGATTGGAAGATAGCTACATTCTCATTAATTGGAAATGCATTTACTTTATCTTTAACTTTTGTGGTAAATGCAGTGATAGATAACATAGTCTTACTTATTCTCTTGCCGATAGTTTTAACTATTATTTTTATAGTAATAACCTATTTTATAAAGAAGATTTATGATTACTCGAGAATTAAAATTAAGCAAGAACATGAATAAAAAATTTGGAATTAACTTGAGTTTTGCTGGCTTTTTCCATTTTCTAGTAGACTTTTTGCCTGTTTCTACACTATATTTATATGCTTCAAGTGCAGAGGATTTCTTTTTTCTTGTTGTGACTTACAATCTATTAGCTTTTGGTTTACAGCCATTTATTGGCCTTTTAATAGACCGTTATGAAAGAAGCGAAAAGAGTTTTTGTGTTTCTTCCATAATGCTTTTATTACTTGGTGCATTATTAACCTTTAATTTTTACTTAAGTGTCATTTTATTAGGTTTAGGCAATGCTATCTTCCATGTAGCTTTTGCAAAAGACGTAGTGAAAAAAGCAAAAAGTAGTTTTCCTCTTGGCGTTTTTATTGCTCCTGGAGTGCTTGGTTTAGGAATTGGGTTTACTTTTTTAAATGATTTTTTAAGGCTCACATTTATTTTTGCTGGTTTTATAGGTTTATTTCTTTATATAAGATTTAAAGAAGACTACGGCTACGAAACAAGTGAAGAAGGCACATCAAAAAGAAATTATAAACCACTTAATTTCACCCCAATTTTATATGTAATATTTATTTGTTTAACTGTTTTGAGCATCTTTTTTAGAGGAAGCTTAGGAAAACTCGCTCCAACAATAGATGTTGCCTATCTATTTTTATACGTTAGTATTGTTTCTTTTATTGGGAAATTTATTGGCGGTTTATTTTCAAAGAAGATATGTTTAATTACCTCTTTTGTTTTATCTATTATTTCTGCTTTTTTCATTAGCTCTATTTATGGTTTACTGATTTTTACTTTTTCTATAAATATTTTAATGCCATTAACATTAGATTATTTAAGAAAATCTTTTTATAAATATGAGGCTACGAGCTTAGGGATAAGTGCCTTTGTTTTACTTATTGGTACATATTTATTTAATTCGGTTGATCAAAATAGCAAACAGATATATTTTATTGTTTTCTTAGTTTTGCATTTATGTATTTTGGCTTTTTTCTTCTTTTTAGAAGAAAGAAAAAAGAAGAATTAAATACAGTGCTTGTATTTTAGAGACCTAAGAAATAAGAACTAAAACAAATATAAAAAAACACAAAGCGCGTGTCTTTGTGTCAAAATAAGTTGAGTTTTGCAGGCTTTTTAGTTATTTTTAAGTTTTTTATCCCAATCTTCTAATTGCTTTTTAGTTGGTACAAAAACGTGATCAATGTTTCTTCCTATTTCATTATAGTCGAAACCATAGCCAACTAAGAATTTGGCTTGATTCATGGTTATACCAACGACATCAGCAGTAAGATCAACTTTTCTAAGTGGCTTTTTATCAACAAAGCAACAAATTTTGATATCACGAGGATTGTAATTTAATTGAATATATTGTTTTAAATAGTTTAAAGTTAAACCAGTATCGATAATATCTTCGACAATAACGACATCTTTCCCTCTAATGTCAGTGGTGATGTCTTTTTTTAAGTGGATAACGCCTGTAGAAGAAGTACCACTATAACTAGTAACTTGGATAAAATCCATAATAAAATCAAAGTTTAGCTTTTTAATTAAATCCATCATAAAAGGTAAGGCGCCTTTTAAAACTCCAATCAAAACAGGAATTTTATCGCTGTTTTCATACATTGAATTTAATTCATTTGCACATTTAGTAATAATTTCATCGATTTCTTCTCTGGTAAGCACAATTTCTGGTGTCATAAATAGCCCTCAATAAATATATAAAGATAATAGAGAGTTAGAAATTGACCTTCAAGAAAATTTATGAAAATTCAAAAAAATTAATTTTGTTTTAATGGTTAAATGTTTCAATTGAAAGCAAATATCCTTATTTTTTGAATTGTATAGAGAAATTTACATTTTTGGTATAGATTTTTCTATTATTTGATGAAAGCGCTTACATTAAAATTAATGTCAAGTAGGGTAACTCGTGCGAGAGTATCTTATTTAACGGAATTAAATAGGAGGATAAATTTATAATATGAAAAAATTAATTCCATTCGTAGCAGTAGCTTTATTAGGCGTTGTTGCTACATCATGTGGTGGTTCAGAAGGCACGCCTGTAAATGAACGTCCACTCGTTTTCTATAACAGACAACCAGTTAAAGCTGGAACCACTGAAGTCGATAGTTCTGTTATGAACTGGAGCGATCTTACTTTCTATGGTGGATTTGACGCAGTTGCTGGTGGCGATACACAAGGTCAAATGGTTTTAGATTATATTAAAGCTAACGCTGCTGAAATGGATGTTGATGGAGATGGTCAAATTGGTTACGTTTTAGCTATTGGACAAAATTCACACAACGATTCATCTGCTCGTACAATTGGTGTTAGAAAAGCTTTAGGTACTGGAGAAACTGCTGATGATACAGTCGCTACAGGAACTGGAAAAGTTAAAGCTAATGACGGAAAAGAATATACAATTAAAGAATTAGCTTGCAAAGAAATGAGAGATAGTGCAGGTCCATGGAGCCAAACTGTTGCTGCAGACACTATGGGTACCTGGGTTAACCAATATGGAAACAAAATTAACTTAGTAGTTTCTAACAACGATGGTATGGCTGAAGGTATGATTGGTCAATATGCTGGAAGAGTTATCCCAACATTTGGTTATGATGCAAACGCTTCAACACTTGATCTTATAATTAAAGGCGGTTCAATGAAAGGTACAATTTCTCAAAATCACCATGCTCAAGTTTTGACAATCTTACAACTTTTAAGAAATTATTTTGATGGCTTAACTGGTTCTGAACTTTATACAGCAGGATTCTCTAAAGCTGATAAAGCTGGCAATCAAATTTTATCCGCTGATGTTAGCTATACAAGTTCTACAAAAGCATTACTTGCTGAAAACGGTATAGTTACAGCTGAAAATGCACAAAGTGTTAAAGATGATACCCTTGATTCAGGTATTAAGAATAAGACTTCTGATACTGTAAAACATAAGATCTTATGGACAGTTTATTCTGCAACAGATAACTTCCTTAATCAATCATATGTTCCAACAGCTAAGAGATATCTTGACTACTATAATTTCGAAGTTCAATGGGTTTATGGCGATGGTACAGCTGAGACAAGTATTACCAACTCATTCACAAACCTTGAAAACTATGATGCTTATGTAGTTAACATGGTTGAGACAACCAGTGGTAGTTTGTATCAAAATTTACTTGATCAAGCTTCTTAATTTTGTTTAACTTATGATTTTAAGGCCACTGAACCTCTTTAAAAAGGTGTTAGTGGCCTATTTTATTAATTTATGGAGACTATTATGAGCGAAAATATTTTGGAACTTAAAAATATATCAAAAGCATTCGGCAGAAATAGAGTCCTCACAAATATTAATCTTGAACTTAAAAAAGGCACTGTTTTAGGCCTTATGGGGGAGAACGGTGCTGGCAAGTCAACGATGATGAAAATACTTTTTGGTATTTACTCAAAAGACGACGGAAGAATTTTTTTTGATGGAAAAGAAGTTGAATTTTCTAATCCTAAAGATGCACTTGAAAATGGTGTAGCTATGGTTCATCAAGAGTTAAACCAATGTCTTGACAGAAACGTTGTTGATAATTTGTTCTTAGGCAAATATAGAACTAAGTTTGGTGTAATTAACGAAAAGATCATGAGAGAAAAAGCTAACCAATTATTTAAAAGGCTTGGTATTTTTGTCGATTTAGACGTTCCTATGAGAACGATGTCTGTCTCACAAAGACAAATGTGTGAAATCGCAAAAGCAGTTTCTTATGATGCTAAGGTAATTGTCCTTGATGAGCCTACATCTTCTTTAACAGAAAGAGAAGTTAGAAAACTATTTAAAATTGTTTCTGATTTAAGAGCTCAAGGTGTTTCATTCATTTATATTTCTCATAAGATGGATGAAATTTTTGAAATTTGTGATGAAGTTAGTGTTTTGAGAGACGGCCATATGATTATGACTAAACCTGTCAAGGACACAAATATGAATGAACTAGTTGCTGCAATGGTTGGAAGATCTTTAGAGCAAAGATTCCCTCCTGTTGATAACGTTCCTGGAGAAACAATACTTGAGGTTAATAATTTATCAACTAAATACGCACCAGCTTTAAAGGATGTTTCTTTTTCGGTTAGAAAAGGTGAAGTTTTTGGTATTTATGGATTAGTTGGCGCTGGACGTAGCGAACTTTTAGAAGCACTTTTTGGTGCGAGAAGTGTTGCTACTGGCGACATTATTTATAAGAATAAAAAAATGAACTTTAGAAATACCAAAGATGCTATGAATGCTCATTTTGCTTTTGTTACCGAAGAAAGAAAAGTAAATGGTATGTTTGCAAAGGGTTCATTGATTTATAACACTTGCATTTGTAATTTGGATAGATACAAAAAATTCTATGCTTTATCTAACAAGAAAATGCGTGATGCTACAATAAAAGAGCTAAATTTGATGAACACTAAATATAGTGATGAAACAGATTTAATTACTTCTTTATCAGGTGGTAACCAACAAAAGGTTATTATTGGGAAATGGCTAGAAAGATCACCAGATGTTTTATTACTTGATGAACCAACAAGAGGTATCGATATTGGTGCGAAGTATGAAATTTATCAATTGATTAATCGAATTGCTAAAGAAGGAAAAGTTATTATTGTTGTTTCTAGCGAAATGCCAGAAATTTTAGGTATTACTAATAGAATTGCAGTTATGAGTAATTATCGTTTGGCTGGAATAGTTAATACTAAAGAAACCAATCAAGAAGAATTACTTAGATTAAGTGCAATGTATTTATAGGAGATTTTTATGGATAGAGAAACTATTTCATTAGAAACCTATGATCTTAAAGCAGTTAAACATGAAATTCATATTTTTCAAAAGAAATTAGCTGATTTAAGAAAAGATGGTTCTACTAAGTTATTATCCTTGGAAGAAGAAATTGGTATCTTAAAAGACGATAAACAAGTTCCTTCTGAAGAGAAAAAAGAAAAAATCACTGCTTACAAAGAAGAAATTACAAAAGCAAAAGCAGTTAAGGCGGGCTATAAGGAAGAAGAAAAACAAATAGTCGGAGAAGCCAAGAAATATTTAAAAGAAAACTTTGATACATATTATTACGCAAAGAAAAAAGAAGCTGTAGAACTTAAAAAAGCCGAAATGGCTAAATATGCTGAAGAACTCAACGCTTTAAAAGCAGAATTTGATGAAAAACTTTTAAAAGAAAAAGAGCCTTTAGAAGGTGAAACAAAAGATCAAACTGCAGCTAGAGTTGCTATCTTAAAAAGAACAAAAGCGGCTAGATTATATGAGCTTAAGCTTAATCATAAGAAAAAATTATCGGATATTAAGACTGAAGTTCATGAAATCTACTTAGATAAAGTTAGATACTTAACAAGTTTTAACGATGATAAGCTCTTACCACTTGAAAAAGTTCAAGCAAGTTGGGAAAAATATGTCTTCCGTTTCAATATAAAAGACTTCTTACTCAAAAATGGTCTTTATATTGTTATGATTTTATTCTTCATTGTTTGTGGAATAATTTCTGAACCTATGGGTAAAGGTGCATTGTTTGATAGTAGATTTAGAAACATCTTTGAAATTCTTAATCAAGCTTCACCTCGTATATTCCTTGCTTTAGGTGTTGCAGGTTTAATTCTCCTTGCAGGTACTGACCTTTCTATTGGTAGAATGGTTGGCTTATCTACATGTATTACGTGTATGTTCTTGTATCCAGGCGTTAACGTTATGCCAGTTTTCGGGAACAACTTTGATTTTACTGCTATACCTGGCGCCGTTAGAATATTACTTGCTTTATTCTTCACCGTACTTGCTACAACTATATTCTCAACGATTGCAGGTTTCTTCTCAGCAAAATTCAAAATGCATCCATTTATTTCAACAATGGGTACACAACTTATTATTTTCGGTTTAACAGCAGTTGCAACTGAATCTATTAACACCGGTGTTATTGATATGGATTTAAAAGATGCTATTGCTGGAAAAATCAATAATACATTCCCACTTTTATTAATATATGCAGTCTTATGTATTTTAATTGTTTCCTTCATTTGGAATAAAACAAAATTCGGTAAGAATATGTACGCTGTAGGTGGAAACGCAGAAGCTGCATCCGTTTCTGGTATTTCAGTTTTCTGGGTAACAATGGGCGTCTTCATTATGGCTGGTATCCTTTATGGTTTTGGTGGCTTCTTCGAAGCAGCTAGAATTGGTACAGGTAAATTTGATACTGGTACAGGTTATGAAACTGATGCTATCGCAGCTTGTGTTGTTGGTGGTATTTCATTCTCTGGTGGTATCGGTAAAATTAGCGGAGCTGTCTTTGGTGCTATCGTCTTTACAGCTATGACTTATGCTTTAACATTCTTAGGAATCAACCCATATTATCAATATCTTTTAAGAGGTATCGTTATTATCGCGGCAGTTGCTCTTGACTGTTTGAAGTATTTGAAGAAAAAATAATACAAATATTAAAAAACACAAAGTAAAATATATGCATCTCGAAAGAGATGCATATATCATAAATGAAAGGAAAAAATATGGGCGGTTTAGAAATTTTCTTTTTATCTTTTATTATAGGTTTTGTTTCTAATTACATATTGGCTCTAAAATATTTAAGGTTTTTAAGGGGAGAAACCAAAACAAAGTACACCGATATAACGTTGATTTTAACCTCGATTATTTGGGGGACACCAATAATTTTATTTATGTATTGTATTTTTCCTGAAATTAGAATTGAAGATGCAAGCAAAAATAGAAGGCTTTTAATCAGCGAAATTATTATTCTTATAATTCAAATTGTAGCTGTTGTTTTACTTGGTTGTTTTGGACTTTTAACAATTGGAAATTACAACTAAAACTATTCTAAATTAATTTGATTTAATTTTTGTAAGAAAGTTAAAACTGAAAATAAATTAGATGCAGGTATATCTTTATCTAGATAAAGGTTAATCTTTCCATTATTTTCGATTTCAAAAGTTGAATAGGTAAAAAGGCTTTCTAAATTGACTTCATTTTCAATAATTTTGTGATAAGAAAAAGGTTTAAAAGTAGAGAAGTAGGATTTAACACTCTTCTCTTTTTTCTTAAATTTGGAGTAATTAGAGAGCAAAGTAAAGATGTAAAAAGAAACCTCGTCATCTAAAAGGACAATATTGCATTTGCTTTCAATGCAACTCTTTAATGGAATTACTTCTTTAAAGTTAGGTATATTTGTTCTTACAAAACTATAAATGTCGTCTTTTTCATAATTAAACTTTTCGATAATACCTACTGATATATTGTTTTTATCAATTTTTGAATCGATGTATTGAGAATAGAAAGAAATTGCTTGATCAATTTCGTTTTTTAAAAGATCTTTATCAATATTTTGATTATAGAAAATATAGACTTTTTTGCAGCCAAGGATTGTATCATCGTGAATTCTGAAAAGAAGGTTATTCGATTTTAGACTTCTAAAATCTTGGTCGTCTAAAGTTTTGATAAAGAAGTTAACGTATTTTAAATCGTCGTCATCAAATTTATTTCTACGTCTTATTTTTTTAAAATCATCAAGTTCTGTAAAAACTTTTCCATCTGCTTTTACAAAAATTTCAATATTTCCATTGATTACATCATAACTTCTTAATGTCGATACTACTGTGTCAGAAGAAGCAAAATCGTTCATGTCTAAATATATTTTCATAACTTGCCTCGCTTTAATAATTTTATCATGTATTAGAACTGTTTACTTATATAAGTTACAGACAATTTTGAAAGCAATTTAAAATTTGTATTAAATAAAAGTCTGTAGATTTTATTAAATTATTTCGCAAACATCTCATCAAGTTTATTTAACATTTCATTACTTACTCTACCTTTTAAATCTTCCTTTTTAATAAGTTTAAAATGTTCGTAAGTGAAAGAAGGAGAAACCATACAACCAACTAAAGTAAAGCTTTTACCCGTATATTTAGATCCGAAGATATGACCTTTCTTTACTAAATATTGTGGAGTAGAATCTTTAGAATTTATACCTAATTGAATTTCTTTATAGTTTAAATTTTCATCAAGTTCGATGATGGTACAATCATCTCCGCCTTGATAATACCGGAGCTCATCTTCTTTTAAAACATGCAAATGAGAGATGTCGTTTTCTCCAAGTAAAAAGAGAATTGATGAATATAATGATTGATTATTTTCATAATTAATTGATGAGTGATAAGTCTCTTTAAAATATCCTCCTTCAACGTGAGGAATCATTTTAAATCGTTTAATAATTTCTTCTTTATTCATATTTACAATTCTACTAAAAAGAGACTTATTTTGAAATTTTTATCTTCAAAATATATAAGTAACACTATCTAAATTTCATATAAAAAATACTGGTTTTTTGGTAAAATAATGGCTAGATATGTATAAAGTAATCATTGTTGACGATGAGGGTGCAGTAAGAGAAAGACTCTACAACCAACTTATTAATTTCAACCACGATTTTGAAATTGTTGGGCAATATGAAAACGGCTATGATGCCTTAATTAGTGGCACACAGTTATGCCCAGATCTTTTAATTACCGATATTAAAATGCCTTATATTGATGGTATTGAGTTGATTAAAAGAATGAAACAAGAGTTACCACTTTTACAAACAATTATTATTAGTGGTTTTGATAGTTTTGATTATGCTAAGCAAGCTATATCTTTAGGCGTTATTGGCTACATTACAAAACCAATTACATTAGGCGAACTTGAAGAAACAATTTCTAAAGCCAAAAACGAACTCGATAAAAGGATTAGTATTGATGATGATATCGAATCTTTAAAGCGTAGAGCAGATAGCGGATTAAAATTAATGCAAAATAATGATTTGTCAAAACTCATCACTTTAAAAGATATCCCTGAAAACTTTAAAGAAAAGTTAGAAGCAGATGGGCTAGATTTAAACTATAAATATACGATTTTAGGTGCAATAGATTTTGATGATGCAATAGTTCAAATATCTTATGACAAAATGGAACTCGTAAGCCTATATTTAGAAAAATACATCAAAGAAGAGTTTGAAAAAACGAATATGAACTATGTTCTCTTTGATAATTCTTCTGAATTTGGTTTGTTCATTTTGTCTAATTCTCCATTTCAAAAAGAACAACTTCAAGAAAAACTTGTAAGAATTTTAGCCAAAGTTAAAAGAGGTTGTCAGACTGAAATGTCAATTGGTTTAAGTGAAATAAAAGATGAAGAAGGCGAGCCTAAAAGTTATCGAGAGTTATATCGTCACGCTTTAAGAACTTTAGAATATAGAACAGTTATTGGAAGTAATATAGTTATTTTCTTTGATGATATTAATAAAAACAAGACAACTAGTGGTAAAGTTGATGAAAACGAATTTAAAAATATTACTTATGAAGTACTATATGGTGAACTTTCTAATGCTAAAGAAAGAATTACTCGTCTATTAAATACGATTACAACAGATAACTTTAAAGATACTTACTTATTTATTTTAAATAACTTAATTGATGCATTATTAAAAGCTTGTGTTTCTCTTCAATTACTTTTTGCTACTTATATGAATTATGATGAAATAATAACAAAAGTACATTCTATAAAAAGTAACGAACAACTTTTTGATTTTTTTAATAATTTAGTGGATAACATTGATGCCTTAAATAAAAGAAGTAGACAAAGCGGAGTTGAAACTTCATTTAATCAAATCCTTGTCTATATTCGTAACAATTACAATAAATCTACTTTGTCTTTAGAAGATGTTGCTAATGAGCTTGGATATTCAGTCAGCTATATTAGTGCAATTTTAAAGAAGAATAATACATCGTTTACTAAATTCTTAACCGATATCAGAATGGAGAAAGCAAAAATTTTACTCCGTAATCCAGAAAATAAACTTTTAACTATCGCTAATGAAGTTGGCTATGACGACCCATATTATTTCTCACATTGTTTTAAAAAGAATACAGGCCTTTCTCCTGTTGAGTATAGAAAGAAATGAAAAATAGAACTTTTTCAATTAGATTTAAGTTAACTTCTTATACAATTTTATGTTTCTTTCTTTTTTTATGCGCAATAAGCGCAATTGCTTCTGGTTTATATTACACTTCAGTTGCACAAATAATCGATGAACAAATAATTAATACTTCAAAACAAGTTGTTTCAAACTATGAACTTTATTTTGATAGCGCAATAGAAGTCTCAAACTCTATTCAAACAAAGATTGATAACCGCAATGTTTTAAATGAAAAGACTGCAATTCGCAGTTATTTTGATGATGTTAAATCAATTAAAGGAGAAATATTATCAATTGCATTTTATGATGAAAATGGCGATTTGATTGTTGCTGATTCTACCTTTGATACAGTGAATAATGACAATGTATATGAAAGCAATTCATTTCAAAATGCAATTAATGAACCAATGATTAACATCTTTAGTGGTGTTGGTTTTGAAAATGATAGATACGCTTTTACCTTGTCTCGATATATGTCATTTAATAGAAGTGAAAATCATGGCGTTGCTTTAATTGAATTTGATTTTACTAAGATTGTTAGGTTAATTTATCAAAGCGATTTAGGTGAAAACGGACATATTGCAATCTTTGACCGAGATTATAATGTTGTTTATTCTTCACTTCCTGAACTTATTGATGAAGATTTAATCGAAACAAAAAAACTTGTACTTGGCTCAGCAGGAGTAACGATTAATCATCAATCTTTTAATCTTTATATTTCAACAATTACAAATACAGGATGGAAAGTTTCTGTTTTTACCAATAATTCTCAAATTTATTCTGTTTTATATAATTTCATTATTATTGTAATAATTACAATTCTTCTTCTTTCAATTCTTTATATTTTTATTGTCTATGTAATTGTTAAACAAGTAACTTATCCTTTATATCGTTTGCAAGCCGAAATGAACAAAGTTAAAGATTTAAATTATGATGTTAATCGTTCAAAACTTAAAAAGGGCAGTAAAGAAATTATTCAACTTGATGCCACATTTAACGAAATGATGCGAAGAATTCGCTATCTTGCAGATAAGCTTTTACAAGAACAAGAAAATCAAAGAAAGAGTGAATTGAAGGCTCAACAAAATCAAATTAACCCTCACTTTTTATATAATACTTTAGACTCAATTATTTACATGATTGATAAAGGGGAAAACCAAAAAGCCGAAGAAATGATAGTTGCTTTGTCGAAGTTTTTTAGAATTTCTATTTCTAGAGGAAAAACTATTATTCCTTTAAAAGATGAAGTAGAGCATGTTAGAAATTATTTGCTTATTCAGAAAATTAGATTTGGTGATCAATTTACGTATTCAATTGACGTGGATCCATCTTTGTATCAATATTCTTGTATTAAGTTAATACTTCAACCACTGGTTGAAAATGCCATTGAACATGGTTTAAATGATAATGAAAGTGGTGGAAAAATTGAAATTATTGGTACACAAAATGAAAACTACATTATCTTAAAAATTAAAGATAATGGTTATGGAATTAGTGAAGATAAATTAGAACGAATATATAAGAGTTTCCATGATGATTCAATCCATCAAGGTGTTGGACTTAAAAATGTATATCAAAGAATTAAAATTTATTATGGTGAGGAAGCAGACATAAAAATTGATTCTTTGTTTGATGAAGGAACAATAATTTCAATTTATATTCCAAAGAAGAAGGCTGTCAAAAATGAAGAAAAATAGTAGATTTGCAGGGTTTTTACTTAGCATTATAAGTTTAATATCACTAAGTGTTGTGAGTTGTGGTGAAAGCAACAGTCATATTTCTTTGTTCATTTATAGTTCTACAGATACTTTTATGCAAGGTTATGCTGAACAAATTCAAGATACTTTAAGAGACAAATATAACGTTGTAACTTTTAATGGTGAAAGCAGTCAAACTTTACAAAACGATCAAATTGTTGGAGAAATTAACAATGATGAATCTAAGTTTTTACTTATAAATCTTGTTGATAGACTTGCTGCTAGAACAATAATTGAAAAATCTACTACGAAAGAAAAACCAATAGTCTTTTTAAATCGTGAACCTCTTGAAAGCGATTTAAGTGGAAGTCGATTAGCTTATTATGTAGGTGCTAAACCTGAAAGTGATGGTAGTCTTCAAGCTGAAATCATTGATGAATTTTATGGTGGGAATGCTAAATTTGTTGAATCTTATGATAAAAATAAGAACGGGAAACTTGATGTTTTACTAATTAAAGGCGAACAAGGCCATCAAGATACTGAAAATAGAAGCCAATATTCGATAAATGGACTTAAGGATTTAGGTTATGATGTAAATATTCTTGATACAAGATTTTGTGATTGGAATAGAGAAACAGCATTTAGTTATCTTCAAGAAGTTTATAGTGATTATGAAAATGATTTAGATGTAATAATTTCAAATAACGATGATATGGCTTTAGGCGCTATTGATTATTTTAAAAAAACTTTAGAAGATTATGACTCCTCTATTCCTTTATATGAACAATATCCACTAATTATTGGGGTTGATGCAACAGAAGTTGGATTTGAAGCAGTTCAAAATCAAGAAATGTATGGAACAGTTCAAAATGATTACGAAAAACAAGTTGCTATTATTGATGAATTAATCGATTATCTTTTAAATCATATTGATATGTCAACTTTCCCATATAAAACTGATTCAGGTAATTTCTTTAGAACAGATGGTATAAAAATTACTCAACAGAACTATAATGAATTTGTAGATACTCCACAAATTCAATGAAAAACCTTGCAAAAATCAAATATTTTTTGGTATTTCGTGTTTAATTATATATAATATACAAGAGGTAAGAAATATGGATATAACTTTAAGACTTGTTGAAGAACTTGGCCTTGAGCAAAGAAAAATCGAGGCAGCTATTAAATTAATTGATGAAGGTAATACAATTCCTTTTATTGCTCGTTATAGAAAAGAAGCGACTGGTAATTTAGATGATGCGGAATTAAGAAAACTTTTTGACCGTTTAACATATTTAAGAAACTTAAACGAAAGAATTGAAACGGTTTTAAAGTCTATTGAGGAACAAGGCAAATTAACCGATGAATTAAAGACTCAAATTGAAAACGTAAAAACTTTAGCCGAGCTTGAAGATTTATATCGTCCATATAAACCTAAAAAGAAAACAAGAGGGAGCATTGCTAAAGAAAAGGGACTTGAGCCACTTGCAGAAATTATTTTAAAAGAAAACACATCTCTTAATCTTTATGAAGAAGCAAAGAAATATATTAATGAAGAAAAGAAAGTGTTAACTGTCGATGATGCAATAAACGGAGCAAAAGATATTGTTTGTGAAGTTATTAGTGATGATCCACTTATTAGAAAATTTATAAAAGAATTAATAGAGAAAAAAGGTTCTATTTCATCTAAAGAAATTAAAAAGGACGAAAAAGATACTTATAAAATCTATGCTGACTACACCGAAAGCGTTTCTTCAATAAAGCCACATAGATATTTAGCAATTAATCGTGGTGAAAACGAAAAATGTCTTAAAGTAAGTGTTGTCTATGATGAAGACGAAGTTATCACTTATATAAGAAAAAGATATAACAAGAAAAAAGAATTTTTCGATATCTATACAGAAATTATCGCAGACAGTTTAAAACGATTAATCAAGCCTAGTGTTGAAAATGAAATCAGAAATGATTTATTTGATAAGGCGAGTGAACAATCTTTTGAAGTCTTTAAGAAGAATTTAAAAAGTTTATTAATGTACCCACCTCTAAAAAATAAAGACATTTTAGGTTTTGACCCAGGTTTTAGAACTGGATGTAAATATGCTTTAATTGATAAACTTGGAAACCCAAATAAAAAAGTAATAGGCGTTAGCCACATTACTTCAAATTCTAAAGAAGAAGTTGAAGAAGCCAAAAAGAGACTTTTACCAATTTTAAAGAATAACCATATTGATTACATTGCTTTAGGTAATGGAACTGCAAGTAGAGAAAGTGAAGCTATTTTATCGGCACTTATAAAAGAAAACAACTTACCTATTAAGATTTATATTGTTAACGAAAGCGGGGCAAGTGTTTATAGTGCTTCTAAACTTGGCGAAGAAGAATTTCCAGATTTACCTGTTGAAAAAAGAAGTGCCATTTCTCTTGCTAGACGATTAATGGATCCATTAAGTGAGCTTGTTAAAATTGATCCTAAGGCCATAGGTGTTGGTCAATATCAACATGATTTAGATCAAAAACGACTTGGAGAAGTTCTTGAAGGCGTAGTCGAAGATTGTGTTAATAATGTTGGAGTAAACTTAAATACTGCTAGTGTCTCATTATTAAAATATGTTTCAGGCATCAACAAAACAATTGCTCAAAACATTTATGATTATCGTGAAAAAAATGGAGAATTCAAAAACAGAGAAGAACTTAAAAATGTCCCTAAGCTTGGAGAAAAAGCCTTTGAACAATGTGCTGGATTTTTAAGAATTGTTGATGGAGAAGAACCTCTTGATAATACTGGCGTTCATCCTGAAAGCTATAAATATGCCAAAGAAATTATTAAAGAAACAAAAATAGATCTTAAAAACGATGATGAAGATACATTAAAACTTAAACTTTCTTTATTTAATGAAGATAAATTCCTATATAAAAAAGAACTTGGATTATTAACTTTAAAAGACATTATTAAAGAACTTGAAAAGCCAGGTAGAGATATCAGAGATGATGTTAAAATTGTTGAATTAGACAATAACGTTAAATCAATCGAAGACTTAAAAGTTGGTATGATTTTAACAGGAACAGTAAGAAATATTGCAGATTTTGGTGCTTTTGTTGATATAAATGTTCATCAAGATGGTTTAGTTCATATAAGTGAAATCGCTAATAAATTTATTCGTCATCCTAGTGAAGTTTTAGCAATCAACGATATTGTTAAAGTAAAAGTTATTTCAGTTGATCCTTTAACTAAGCGTATTGGTTTATCAATTAAGCAAGCTAAATAAGTTTTTGCAAAAATTTTGCAATAAAAGAATATAATTAGATAACACTAACCAATTTAATTTCATATAATATCTTTGGGGTTGATAAAAGTGCATAGAATAACACAACAAAGAAAGAGCATTTTAGAAATTATCAATCGTTTAGGGCATGCAACTTTACCTGAAATTCAAGATAACTTAATCTATAAAGGTGAAAATGTTGCATTATCAACGATTTATCGCTCTTTAGAGACTTTTGAAAAAGAGAATGTTATTCGTCGAATTCCATCAAAATATGGTCAAGACTTCTATGAATTTTATGAACAAACAAAACACGATCACTTTGTATGCGTAAAATGCGGGAAGATTTATGACATACCTAAAAAGAGAACTAATGTTGGATTTTTAGAAAAAGAAGGGAAGTATGTTCAAGAAGTAGTTACTACATATTATGGAATTTGTGATGATTGTCATGAAGATAATTAAATGCTTAGGCATTGGTTATAATGAGGAGGATTTATGAAAAAATATTTATGCTTAGTCTGTGGCGTTGAATTTGAAAGCGACGATGAAAATCCAGTTTGCCCAGTTTGTGGTGCAAGTGGTGCAGATTTACAAGAAGTTAAAGAAGAAAACTAATTAATTTTTAGATAAGGAGAATAAAAATGGCAAATAAATACGCAGGTACACAAACCGAAAAGAATTTACAAACAGCTTTTGCTGGCGAATCACAAGCAAGAAACAAATACACTTACTTTGCAAGTGTTGCTAAAAAAGAAGGCTATGAACAAATCGCAGCTATCTTCTTAGAAACAGCTGACAATGAAAAAGAACATGCTAAATTATGGTTCAAAGAATTAGAAGGAATCGGCGATACAGCTGCTAACTTAAAAGCTGCTGCAGAAGGCGAAAACTATGAATGGACAACCATGTATAAAGAATTTGCTGAAACAGCTGAAAAAGAAGGATTTAAAGAACTTGCAATTAAATTCAGATTAGTTGCTGAAGTTGAAGCAAAACACGAAGAAAGATATAACAAACTTTTAAAGAATGTTGAACTTTGTGAAGTATTCAAAAAAGACACTGGTATTACCATTTGGAAATGCAGAAATTGTGGTTATATCTTTGTTGGAAAAGCAGCACCAAAACTTTGCCCATGCTGTGCTCACCCACAAAGCTTCTTCGAAATTAACGCTGAAAATTACTAATCTTATTTTCTTAACTTAAAATATTGAATAGACCGCTAAATAAAGCGGTCTATTCTATTTTCAAGAGTAACAAATGTTGCTTAAAATATAAGAAGGTTTTAATATGAAAAAAATAAATTACCGAAAAATGGCAATTGTTTTAGTTGTTGCTTCTACAATTTTGACATTTTTAATATCGTATATAACGCTTGAAGAATATAATATATTTTCTTTCGTATTAACTTTTATTGTCTTGGTAATTTCACTATTTTGCTTAATGATTATTTTTTTGCTTACAAAGGAGAATTGAAAAGTTAGGTTCTATTATAACTGCTTTTGTTTGCGCTGCCGAGAGTATTGCGCCTATTAAAAATCCAGCTTCAGTTGAATCAGTAGAGAATGGTAAAAATATAGAAGTTTTTTACAATGAGTTTTATATAGATACTTAATGCTTTATAATAAATTTATTAAAGGAATTTTAATTTTATGAACGTTAAATATGCTTTTATCCCTTGCGCTGGTAAAGGGACAAGATTTTTGCCTATTACAAAAGGCGTAGCCAAAGAAATGTGTCCAATTGTGGACCGTCCAACACTTGATTATATTGTTGAAGAGTGCCTAGAAGCAGGAATTACTGATATTGTTTTTGTAATCTCAGAAGGAAAAGATGATATTAAAAAATATTATTCTTTAGATGAAGCTTATGAAAAAGATTTAAGAGAACACGGCAAAAATGAATTTGCTGATATAATTCATAAGATAGCTACAAAAGCTAACTATCATTATGTTATACAACATGAACAACTTGGTTTAGGACATGCAGTTTTACAAGCAAAAAGTGTTGTTAAAGATGATAACTTTGTTGTTTGTTGCGGGGATGATATTTGCACTTATGAGGGTGATTCCCCTGTTAAACAATTAGTAGAAGCTTTTAAGAAAGTTGGCGGAAAGACTGTTGTTGGCGGACAAAAAGTCAAACACGAAAGCATTGTTAAATATGGTGCAATGAAAGTTAAAGATTCGCTTTCAGATCGTCTTTATGAATTGTCAGGAATTGTAGAAAAACCAAAACTTGATGAAGCCCCAAGTGATTTAGCAAGTTTAGGGAAATGGGTTTTTAACGCTAAGATTTTTGATGAACTTGAACACACACCAAAAGGAGCAGGTGGCGAAATTCAATTAACAGATGCAATTGCTCAAATTATGAAAAAAGAAGAAGTTTACTACTATGATTTTGTTGGTAAACGTTATGATTGTGGCGATAAATTAGGTTATCTAGAAGCAATTATTGATGTTGCTTTATCTCGTGATGAATTTAAAGAAGGTTTAAAAGAACATATAAAATCATTAAATATTAAATAACTTTCTTTATATTTATATAGAAATTAATCTTTTATAAGTAAAAATTGTAAAGAGTGTAAAATTTACATTTTCTTTACAATTTTTTACATTTGTATGATATTTCTTAAAGTTTCTTCTCTATATAGTTAATGGCGTAAAGAGGAGAAAGAAATGAAAAACAGATTTTTATTACTCGGTGCTATGGCACTTGTAGGTGTACTCGGAGTAGGACTTGCTTCCTGTGGTGGAAGTGATGGTGATACTATTAAACTTTATTCAAGAGAACATGGTAGTGGTACTAGAGAATGTTTCTTTGAAGGTATCGGTTATGGTGATGTTAAAAAAGACGATAAATGGAACGAAGGCGTTGTAGTTTCTAGTGCTTCTAGTAATGGCGCAATCATGACTAGCGTTGGTGATGATGAAAATGGCTTAGGATATTGTTCACTTGATTCAATTGATACAGTTAAAAGTATTAAAGGCTTAACTTTTGAAGGAGTTGCTGCTAGTGAAGAAACTGTTGTTGATGGAACATATAAATTACAAAGAAATTTCAACTTTGTTTCTGCAGATAGCTCACTTTTAGATGCTCAACATGCTTTAGCAAAAGATGCTTTTGTTGCATTTATGACTGAATCTAAAGAAGGATTACAAGCAATTGCAGCAGAAGGTGGTATTTTAACAAAAAGTGTTGCTAGTGCTAAAACTTGGAGTGAAATTGCTACAAGCGAATTCCCAAATTTAAATATTAAAGGAGTTACAATTAACGCTTGTGGATCAACTTCTGTTGAAAACGTTTTAGGTGGATTAGCTTCTGCTTTTAAAGAAGCAACTGGTTGTACAGTTACTCCAAATCAAACTGGATCTGGTGATGCTGTTCCAGGTATTACTGGCGAAAAAACAACTAAATATGAAATTGGTTTCTTATCAAGAGAAATTGAGGCTGATGAATTAGCTTCTTTAACTGAGGCAAATGCAAAAGGATCTATCTGTAAAGATGCTGTTGTCCCAATTGTTAATGCAGCAAATACTACAGTTACAAACTCAACCGCTGAAGCTTTAGCAGCTGCTTATAAAGGTGAAATCACAACTTGGAGTGAATTTGCTGAACTCGTTGCCTAATTAAAAAGAGGTTATGTTAGAGAAGAGTAAGCAGGAAAATATAACTACTAACGAAGATAAGAAATTTAAGAGGAAAGATATTACCGATCAAATAGTGAGGTATATCTTCCTCTTTATTGCTATATTATGTGCAAGCTTTGTTATCTTTATTGTTATATTTATCTTAGAAAAAGGTATTGAACCTTTTGTTAAAAATTATTCAACTACAGAAGGAGAATGGTTAAGCCAAGATTTTGGTTTATTTTTTACTAATACCAGATGGTTATATAATGGCCAAGGTGGAATGGGCTTTCTCCTTTTAACTACTTTATATACAACTTTAATTTCATTAATTATTAGTGTGCCGGTTTCTATTTTTACGGCTCTTTTTGTCGTTAGAATGGCACCAAAGAAAACTAAACCGGTAATTAAAACTTGTGTCGAACTTCTTTCATCAATACCATCTGTTATTTATGGTATTTTTGGAATGGGCGTTATTTGTCCAATTATTGCTGGTCTCCCTGTTGATACATTTGCTGGAAATACAATATTAGCTGGAGCTTTAGTACTTGCCTTAATGTCTATTCCAACAATTACTATGGTTTCAATTAATGCTGTTGAAGCAGTAGATAAAAGATTAATTGATGCTTCTATTGCTCTTGGTGCAAGTAGTGCACAAACAAATATTAAGATTGTTCTAACTTCTGCAAAAAGTGGTATTTTTGCAGGGATTATTTTAGGAGTAGGCCGTGCTTTAGGCGAAGCAACAGCGGTTCAAATGGTTATTGGAAATAACTCCTTAGGTACTGGATTTTATAATCCATTCAATCCAGGTATGACTTTAACTAGTGCTATGTTAAGTGGTATTGGTGAAGCTACTGGACTTGGATATGATGTTCGTTTTTCTCTTGGTATTGTTTTAATTTTAGTAATTTTAGCAATTACTGCTATCTTAAATGTTATTAAAAACAAAATGGATACTATTAAAACAAAAAATAGCACAAGTATCTTTACTAAAATTAAAACTTTGTTTGGTCAAGATATTACATTAGTGAGGACTTATATAAATGATAAATTTAGAAAAAATAAAAAATAAGTTTAAGCCTGATAAGTCCTTAAATGGATTACCTCCAGAAACTAAAAAAGTTTTTGTGAAAAGAAAAATCAAAGATTTAGGAATTAATGGTAGTACTATAGTTTTTGGCCTTTTCACTGTAGCTATTTTAATCTGGATGGTTGTATATATTTTCACAACAGGAAGCAGCACACTTACTTGGGAGTTTATTACAAGTGATTATACAAGTGAATCTTTGACTCTTTCTCCAGAAGGAGGACAAGCAGAAGCAGGCGATATGACATTTGAAAACTCCACAAATGCTAAGTATTTTTCTTCAAAATGGGGAGTCGCTTTTGAAGATGGGAAAGACAATTTACAAAATAATATTGTCTATTTAATCCATATTGAAGAAGGTTCACCATTTAATGATTTTGTAAATACTAATGGTGAAACTGTTACTTTAACAAGTGATTATTATTGTAACTACATTTCAATTAGTACAGATGGAAATGATTATTCCCAATTAGTTGGATCTGAAATGTCGGCTCAAGAAATGGCTAATAAATTAGATGAAGCAAACTATATTTTTACAGCTAATTTCCGTACTAAAGGCGAAGGTATTAGAGGTTCGTTATTAACAACCTTAAGTTTAATCGGATTTTCGTTATTATTTTCTTTACCTTTAGGAATTGGCGCTGCAATTTATTTAGGGGTTTATGCTAAAAATAGTCCATTTACTAAAGCAATTAGAACATTAATTGATGTTACAAGTGGCATCCCATCAATTATTTTCGGTTTAGCTGGTGCTGTAATTTTTATCCCATTTGTTAATGCAGTAAGTGGAACAAGTGGAGGCAATATTTTTTCAGGATCATTAACGATGGCAATAATGCTTTTACCAACCATTGTTAAAACAACAGAGGAATCAATTAATGTTATTCCAAAAAGTTTGACTCAAGCTTCACTTGCTTTAGGCGCTAGTAGAACACAAACGACATTTAAAGTAGTTTTACCTAATGCGATGCCTGGTATATTAACCTCAACTCTTTTATCAATTGGAAGAATAATTGGTGAATCGGCGGCTTTAGTTTTTGCGATGGGATCAGCAATTGGAAATAGTGCATCTTTAACTAATGGTTATGCTTCGCTTGCTGTTCATATTTACGTCATTCTTGGCGGTGAAGCGCCAAGATATCAAGCAGCATGCGCTATTGCAATTATTATCCTTGTGGTTGTTTTAGTTTTATCTCTATTAGTAAAACTTATTTCACTTAGATTAAATAGATTTAAAGGAGCTCGATAATTATGATTGAACTTGATAATGAAATGAAAGAAGAAACAAAACCAGTTATTCAAGATACATCAAATGTTTTATTAAACGATGAAGAATTTAAAAATCCTGATAATATTGTTTTTTCTTGCAGGAATGTTGATTTATATTACGATAATGGAGATAAACACTCTTTAAAAAACATTAATATCGATATTTTAAAGAATAAAGTTACAGCTTTTATTGGACCATCAGGATGTGGAAAATCAACCTTACTACGTTGTTTTGATAGAATGAACGATTTAATTGATGGCTGTAAAATCACTGGCGATATTAAATATAATGGTCAAGATATCAATAACATCAACACAATTTTATTAAGAACTAAAGTTGGAATGGTTTTTCAACAACCAAACCCTTTTCCAATGTCCATTCGAAATAACATATGTTATGGACCACGTTGCCAAGGTGTGAAAAATAAGGAAAAACTTAACACAATCGTTGAACAATCATTAAAAGATAGTGCTTTATATGAAGAGGTAAGTGATCGACTTGATGCTAGTGGTCTTTCATTAAGTGGAGGTCAGCAACAAAGACTTTGTATTGCTCGTACTATTGCGATGTCTCCTGAAGTTATTTTAATGGATGAACCAACAAGTGCTCTTGATCCAATTGCAACTTTAAAAATTGAGGAATTAATTAAAGAGTTAAAGAAAAAATATACAATTATTATTGTTACACACAACATGCAACAAGCAGCTAGAATCAGTGATTATACTGCCTTCTTTATGCTTGGTGAACTTGTTGAATTTAATAAAACTGAAGAATTTTTTGCTCACCCACGTGATAAACGTAGTGAAGATTATATTACAGGGAGATTTGGATGATGGAGCTAAAAGAAAAGATTGATTTAATTAACAACAATCTTTTAAAGATGTTTGAATTAACAATTTCTTATTTAGATAATGCTTTTTCATACTATAAAGATGAAAAATGTACTGATGAAGAAAAAATAAATGATGATATTGTTGATAAACTTGAGAGACAAGTCGAAGAAGATTGCTTATTAGTTATTTTAAAAGAGAGACCTTTTGCAAGCGATTTACGTAAAGTAACAGGTATTTTTAAACTGGTAGAAGATATTGAAAGGCTTGGAGATCACGCTGAAGATATTGCTTGGGTAAGTAAAAATTTATATAAAGCTAAGGAAGCTTACCGCTCGGAAAAGATTGCTAAAATTATTGAAGTAGCTCTTTCTATGGTCACAGATTCTTATAAATCTTTAGCAAGTGGTAATCCGGATTTAGCAATGGATGTTATTAAAAGAGATGATATTGTCGACAGATTATACCTTGAACTTTTAAGTGAAATTCCTGTTTCAAAAGAAAAATATGCTTTAAATGATGCTTACGTTATTTATACAACTCTTTTAGTAAAGTATGTTGAAAGAATAGCTGATCATGCAAGTAATATAGCTGAATGGTCAATCTATATTCAAAATGGTTATTACAAGGATAAAGTGATAATATAATCAATATGAACAAGCCTTATCTTATTTATTCATTAGAAGATGACAAAAATATTTCTCACATAATCTCTTTAGCTTTATCTAAGCAAGGCTATGAAATTCAAAGCTTCTTTGACTTTGCTTCTTTTATTAATGCTTTTAAAGAAAGAAAACCTAATATGATCTTGCTTGATTTAATGCTACCAGATGCAAGCGGAGAAAGTATTTTAAGACAAATTAGAAGTGATGAATCTAATGATGCAATACAAATTATAATTATCAGTGCTAAAAATTTAACCATTAATAAAATTGATGGATTAGATTTAGGTGCTGACGATTATATTGCTAAACCTTTTGATATTTTAGAACTTATTAGTAGAGTAAATGCTCGTGCTAGAAGACAAATCAAAAAAGATAATTATAGTGTTAGAAATATTACCTATGATTCAATTAATAATAACTTTTTAATGGGTAAAGAAGTGATTCATTTCACTAATAGTGAATTTAAAATCTTTCAACTTTTGTTTAAAAGAAAAGGTGAACCAGTAACTAGAGACGAGTTCTTCTCTTTGATTTGGGGAAGTGAAACAAGTTATGAAACACGAATTTTAGATATGCACATCAAAGAAATTCGTCGAAAAATTGGTAAAGAAAACGCCGATTTAATTCAAACAATTTATGGCGTTGGCTATAAGATGAAGAATGAATAAAAGAAGTGTTGTTATTGATTTCCTTTTTGTCTTCTTTTTAACTCTTATTATTTTAATAAGTTCATTTTCTACATCTTATGCTTTATCAAATAATGAAGCTAGAGATCGATTAAGAACTTACGCGGATAACGTAAGTTTTTCTATTTCTAATGATGTAGATTTTTCTGAAATAGAAACAATATATTCTAATGTTATCGATTTAAGAGTCACTGTTTTTGATAAAGAAGCAAATGTTTTACTTGAAATCAATAACGATGAAAAAGAAGCTGCACAAGAAGATAGATTAAATGAGCTAGTTCATTATAGTAACAATTATTACTATAAGAATTCTTTAACTTTAGGATATAGTGTTCTTTATTATGTTTTAGAAACAAATGATAACTTTATTAGAGTTGGATTACCTCGCTCAAACATTGAAAGTACATCTTTTTATATTTTAATTATTGGCAGCGCAATAGTTTTAGTTATTGATATCGCTTATGGTTTTTTCAAATATAAAATCTATAAAAAAGCAATTACTAAACTTAAAGAAAATGTTGAAAACCTAGAACAAATTGCTGGATTAAATTATGATTTATCAACTGATGATGGCTATAAAATTATTGATAAAACTCTTACTCAAACAAGCGAAGTTATTAAAGACCAAATCGATAAATTGAAGTCAGAAAAAGTAAAAACTGATTATATTTTAGACTCTATTGAAGAAGGCTTTATTGTTTTAGATGGTGACAATAATTGTGTTTTAATTAATAAGTTTGCATTAGAAAAATTAGGTTTAAATAAAGAACATACTTTAGGTAGCTCATTTAGAGTATTAGCCTTAGGTGACGAACTAAATAATGGGGTTTTGCAAGCTTTTCGATATAATTCGAGTACTTTTGACAAGCAAATTGAGGGCAGAATTTATCAATTTTTGTTAACTAAAATTGATTTAAGATGGCTTGATAAGAAAGGAAAAAGTGGAATCGGAATTATCTTTTTTAATGTAACTGAAGATCGATTAAATGAAAAAATTAGACGTGAATTTTTCCAAAATGCTTCTCATGAATTAAAAACTCCTCTTACCACAATTATTGGCTATGAAGAGATGATTGAAAATGGATTAATCGACGATCCAAAAGAAATTGAAAAAGCGCGAGAAGCTGTAATTAAAGAAAGTAAGAGAATGGAAAGCGTTATTGAAGATATGCTTGCTCTTTCTTCTTTAGAGTACAATATGTCAAACGAAAAAAAGATTGATATAGATGCCAAAGAAATGGTTAATGATATTGTTTATTCTTTTGAATATTTATTAAACGAAAAAGAGATAGATTGTAGATTAAAATTAAGTAGCGTTACATTAAAAATGGTTCCTAAAGATTTTGATCGCTTAGTAAGGAATTTAGTTAGCAACGCCATTAAATACAACAAAGAAAAAGGAAAAATTTTCATTACCTTAACTAAAAAATATTTAAGTGTAAAAGACACAGGAATTGGGATTGAAGCAAAAAATATTTCGCGAATTTTTGAAAGATTTTTTAGGGTTGATAAGGGCAGAAGTCGAGAACAAGGGGGGACTGGCTTAGGGCTTGCTATTGTTAAACACATCTGTCTAAATTATGGCTTTAAAGTTGAGGTAAAATCTAAAGTTTTAGAAGGAACCGAATTTATCGTTGATTTTAATGCTGAATAAGCGTCAAAAATTGAAGAAAAAACTTATCTTTAACTACGTTAACTTTATAGAAAAA
>UQFQ01000009.1 GCA_900540395.1 uncultured Mollicutes bacterium
ACATGTGTAACTTTTCCACCTTGAACTCTCATGTCTTTGACCTCCTAAACTATTGTTGAATGAGATGCTTAATTCTCTTCATATCTGCACTAGATACGGTTGTTTCTTTTCTTAAGTGTCTCTTTTGCTTATGTGTTTTGTGTGGAGCTAAATGGCTGACATAAGCGTGGTGTCTTGAAACTTTTCCACTTCCTGTGACTTTAATTCTTTTTGTTAAAGCCTTTTTACTTTTCATTTTTGGCATATATTTTTTCTCCTTTACAACAATGTTATTTCTTGGTTTTACTTGCTAAGACACAAGTTAACCAGCGACCATCAAGATTTGGTTTTTTCTCGATAGTAGAGTAGTCTTTGACGTATTCAAGAAATTTGTTCATAGTCTCATCGCCAATTTCTGTGTGAGACATTTGTCTTCCTTTAAAGCGAACACCAACTTTTACTTTGTTTCCATCTTCAAGGAATTTTATAGCAGCCTTTACTTTGGTTTCAAGATCGTGAATACCAATTTGAGGTGTAAGCTGTATCTCTTTTAATTCAATAATTTTTTGATTTTTCTTAGCTTCTTTTGCTTTCTTTTGAGCATCAAATTTGTATTTTCCATAATTTAGAATTTTACAAACTGGTGGATTTGCTTGTGGTGCAACACAAAGTAAATCTAATTCCATACTTTCAGCTTTTTTGTAAGCATCAAAGCGAGACATCTTACCATAACTTGTTCCATCAGGTCCAATAACTAAGACTTCTGGGAAACGAATTTTTTCATTTACGAGATCACCGTTGTATCGATCTCTCTTTTGTCCAAAATTAGGACGTTCATTAAAGTTTGCTATAAATCTCTTCCTCCCAAAATAGAAACTAAAATAAAACGGACGCACTTAGGTGCGTCCGCTAAAAAGTCAAATCAAGTATTAATCTAACTGTAGCTCTGGACCAATTGACTAAGTCAATCTGGTGAGATTGGACGCTCTCTTTCTACGTGCGTTGAAATTATATACTAAAATACAACTGCTTGTAAATAGTAATTTTTATTAAAAATTCAGCAAGTTTTAGTGCTTAAAAGTATTTATTAATCTTCGCTTACATCTTTAACAAGAAAATAAATTGAAGAAGCAATACCAATTAAGCAAACAATTAAAACAAAGATAATTGAGTTTGTTGGATTATAACTTTCGTTAACGTATTTAACACATAAACAACAAACACTAAAAACAGTAGCAACAATCCAAGAAATAATATTAGTGGTACCAATTGCTTTTTCATCAAGTTTATTGACGAATAAAGAAACAATGTTGAATAGAGCAATGATACCTATAATACTGACGAGTGTAGCATTGAAACTTTCAACAGTGATGTTTCCTCCAAATCCAAAGTCGTAGCCTAAGTAATATGTGCCTCCTGTAATTGAAGAAGTATAACGGTAACAAGGAGTTCCAAATAATACAAAGACAAGAATGGCTAGAATAAGGGAAGAAACGGTAAGTAGTTTTTTCTTTGAAATAACCATAGATTTTCTCCTAAAAATTACATAAAAATATTTTATTTTACTTTTTTTAAATTTAAAAGATTTTAGTGAATATTTTCTTAACTCTTAACATCTTTTTAATATATTAAAAAGATTAGAATTTAAAAAAGTAGAGAGTTAAGTTTTAAGTCTTTATAATGTTAAAGGAAGTAAGAAAATCTTACTAAGTTTTAAAAGGAAGAAGTTATGAATAAAAAGAAAGCTGTTGTTTTTGATTTTGATGGTACATTATCTAATTCTTTCCCATTAGTTGCTCAAAAGATTACTGAAGCAATTGCAATGTTTAGGAAAGAAAAGTTAACTGAAGAAGAAAATAATAGTATTTATGGTCCAACTGAAGAAGGAATTATTCTTAAATTAATTAAAGATAAAGGTGAAGCTAAAGAATGCTTTTTAAGATATTTAGATTTATATAATGAATATCATGAAGAGTTATTGCCAGATTTTATTCCTGGAATTAGAGAATTATTAGAAGATTTAAATAAAAGAAATATTCCAGTTTTCTTGTTAACTGGAAGAAGTAAAGAATCAACAATGATCACTTTAACTAAATTTAATGCTTTTAAGTATTTTAAAGCAATCTATACTGGTGGATTATATGGCGAAGTAAAAGAAGAGTTACTTAATGAACTTGCTTCAATTCATCACTATAATAAAGAAGATTTAGTTTATATAGGTGATTCATTACATGATGTTCCTCAATGTAGAAGAGCTAATGTAGATATCATTAGTGTTAGCTATGCTAATACTGATAGCTATGAAAAACTAGAAGAAATCAACAAAGGAAATGTTGCTAAAACAGTTGAAGAACTAAAAGCAAAACTATTTCAAATTTTATAAAACATTGCAAAAATTAACTTTTTTATGAAAAAACGCTCGAAAAACTTTACTTTTTCTCTTTTACTCGCTCTTACTCTTTCTTTTGTAGGAGGAATATTAGAAGCTTATTCTTTAACTAATAGAGGTTTCTTTGCCTTAATGCAAACAGGTAATCTTATAAGTGTTTTTATTAATTTAGTAAAGACTGATTGGAATAGTTTACTTGTTTCTTTTGTAGTAGTTTTTACTTTTATTGTTGGTCTTATAATTTCTAATGTTATTGAGTTGATATGTGAAAAGAAGAAAAAAGATTATCAGCCATTTGAATTAATGATTTGTGTGGCTTTATTAGTTTTAGTTATTTTTATACCAGTTGAATATACAAGTGAAGAAGCAATTTTAGAAGCTAAAGACTTAAGTTGGCCTAATGTTTTAGGGAATATTGTCTTAGCTTTAATAGGATCAATGCTACTTGAAAGTTTTAGAAAGATGAATTCTAAAAATTATACCTCAACAATGATGACTGCTAATCTTCAAAGAATGGTATCATCTTTCTTTATAGGAGAAGAAAAACACGATAAAAGTGAGATTATTAGTGGTTTTGATTATGTTTTAGTAATTTTATCCTTTGGCGTTGGAGTAATGATCTCTTATGGCTATTTTCATTTACTAAAAGAGTTTTTTGCTAATAATGTTTCATATTGGATGGAAGTTATACCTAATCTTATTTTGTTAGTGCCAATATGTATTCTTATAGCAACTTTAATAGGAAGATATATTTATTTAAGAAAGAAATTTAATGTAGCTAGTGTAGCTCAATAAAAGATTATGGTTCTTTTGTGAGCAGGAATTTTAAGAAAAGTTTTTGTTTACATTTCTTACTAACTTTGAGATAATATGAAAGCATTTGACGAAGACGGCCCTGTAGCTCAGTTGGATAGAGCAACAGCCTTCTAAGCTGTGGGTCAGGCGTTCGAGTCGCCTCAGGGTCACCACTAATTGAAAAATTAGGAAGTCAAATGCTTTTTTCTTTATATAAGCAAAATTTAGTAATAATTTGACATAAATTAAGCATAAGTGTGTTAACATCATAGCCTCTATCAATAAAGTTTTGGCTGGAGATTATGCATTAAAATCTTTTCTATGGCACAATGTATTTTTTTTTATTTTTTGGCTATATTCCAATTTTAAATTTCGGTTAATTACCATCCAAATTGAGGCAAGCATAAATACATTTAAGAATGCTTCAATCAATATATAAGAAAAGTTACTTAATCCTTTTTGCAAATAGTAAAGTTTAGCGAATTTTTATTTTAAAAATATAGATAAAATGCCTGTTTTCAAGTATGATTAATTTTATTAAGAAAGTTGGTGTTTATAGTGAAATACGAAGAAAGCGAGAGAGTAGAACTTAAGCGTGAGATGGTAAAAGATTTAGATAAAGAAATCATCGCTTTTTTGAATACACATGGTGGAACTATTTATATTGGTGTGGATGATGACGGAAATGTAGTAGGCGTTCCTCAGGAGTTAAAAGATGAGTATGATGAGAAGATATCAGCTATTCTTACCAACAATATAAAACCAAATTGTAGGAGCAAAGTAGAATTTGGCTATAATGATGACGTTCTTGCTATAAATATTTGTGAAGGTGATTCTAAGCCTTACTATTTAACTGAAAAAGGTCCTAAACCAAGTGGAACTTATATTAGAGTGGGGAGAAGTAAGAGACCTGCTAATGATGATGAGATTTTGACAATGATTAGAGACAGCAGTGGTTGGTTATGGGAGAAAGAAGTAAGCAAAAATCAAAGTCTTCATTTTTCTTATTTGTCGATTTATTTTAAAGGACAGGATATTTCTTTTGATGAAAGCAAATATTTAACTTTAGGCTTTGTCAATAAAGATGGCAAATTCACTAATCTTGCTTTATTGTTTTCTGATGAAAATCCGATCGAGGTTAAATTTGCTAAATATGATAAGAATTTAGATTTTTTGTTTAAAAAAGAATTTACGGGATCCCTTTGTTATATTGCCGATCAAGTTATTAAACAATCAGAGGCTTTTAATATTACCTCAGCAAAAATAGTCTCATATCAAGCAGCCAGAATTGAATATGTTTCTTATCCAGGTAAAAGTTTGAGAGAAGCAATTTTGAATGCAATTTGTCATGCCGACTATAGTTTTCCGTCTAATATTAAAATTGAATTTTTTCATACACATTGTAGGATTTCTAATCCTGGTCCAATATACAAATATACTTTGGAAGAAGTTTTGGCTGGTCAGCAATCTTTTAGAAACCCAGGAGTTGTACGTATTTTATATATGTTAGGTTTTATTGAAAATTATGGTAGCGGGTTGCCAAGAATTATTAATGCCTATGATCAATCTGCTTTAAAAGCTGAACTTCTCAATATGGAGCATTGTTTCATTGTGAATCTTCCTAATTTAAACCCAATAGATACTGCAGGATTAGGATTTGAACTTCTAAGTGAATCTCAAAATGAACCTCAAAATGAATCTCAAAATGAACCTCAAAAAGCTGAACTACAAAAAAATATCATCGAATTGATTAAAAGGAACCCTAAAATAACTAGAAAAGAAATGTCTGCCTTATTAGGCAAATCATTGAGTACAATTTTCAGAATTTTAAAAAATAATCCTCATATTAAATATGTAGGTTCATCAAAAAATGGTCATTGGGAAATAGCAGAGGACAAAAAAGACGACTAACATTTAATAAGTAAATAAATACTAGCTATGCTGGAGAAGTCTGGTGGGTCGCAAGTGCATCGATATCGGTATTTTTTGCAAAAATTTTAAGGTATAGGTTTGATACGCTATAAAAGGATATTCGAACCTTTTTGTGCTTTAGTAAGATTTCTTAATGTAGGATATAGTTGAATTGTTAATAGTAAAAAACTTTCATCTAAGGTCTTACTGATAAATCACATATATAAGTGACATTCAAAATTAGTTATTATTGAAAAAAATCTAGTTTTGCAATGTTTTTCATATATTTTCTGCGTTTTTGATCCGTACGAATATTAATTCTTCATACTTAAATTTTTACTTAAATAAATTTAAGTTAAATAAATTTAAGTAATAATATAATAACGAGAAAGCGAACATGTTTATTGGTAGAGAAAGAGTTAGAAGAATTAGTTGAGAAAATTAATAACGACCATTTTGAATCAATTCTAATTTATGGAAGAAGACGAATAGGGAAAACGGAATTTATTAAGGAAGCAACTAAAAGCGCTAATAGTAAAGTTATATATTACGAGTGTAAGCGTGCATTAATAAATGATAATCTAAAAGACTTTAATTAAAAAAATAAACTTTTTTACTTCATTTTACTTCACAATTACTTCACTTTACTTCATTTCAACTTCATTACTTCATTTCAAATAATGAAGTAGCAGTTATATTGATTAAATTTCTAGTAATATAAATATAAAACAAGCATATTTCTATCAATAATTATTTTAAAAAATAAGATAAATATCTGTTTTTAAGTAAACTACTGTAAATAAAGTGAATAATCTTTTTAAGTTATGCTAATAATAAATGGTTAGTGATACATTAAATTTTTAAGCAAAAATACCAAAATTTGAAGATGTTACTTCATTTAACTTCACAATTACTTCACTTTACTTCATTTTAACTTCATTACTTCATTTGAAGTGGTTAATCTTTAATCTTAACTTGAAATAACAAGACGAAAATGAAGTTATTCCTCCATCATTTTCATGAACATAAAAAGTTTATTTGATACTTATTTAAAAAACTTTTAATAATTATATTATTAAAAGTCTTAATAAATTGATACAATCTTATAGGTATAATTTTTAAGTTCATTGTTAACTTAAAAATTCTCTTATAACTGATTGAAGAAGTTGAGGTACGTTATGAAAGATTTAAATATTGAGATTAAAAATGCCTTAAAAGAAAGCGTTAAAAAAGCATTTGATTATGAGGCAAATGAAGAAATATTGGTTGAAATACCAAAAGAAAAAACTCATGGTGATTATGCTAGTAGTACTGCTATGAAACTTGCTCGCTCACTTCATAAAGCACCTCTTGAAATTGCTAAAACTTTAAAACCTGTTTTAGAAGATTTTTCCTTTATTGAAAAGGTTGAAATTGCTGGACCTGGATTTTTAAATTTCTATGTTAAAAAAGAGAATTTAACCGCAATTTTGCACGATATTTTAACAAAAAATGATAAATATGGATCAAGTGATTTTGGAAACAAAGAGAAAATCATGGTTGAATATGTTAGTGCAAATCCAACTGGTGATTTACATTTAGGACACGCTAGAGGGGCTGCTTATGGTGACACTTTAACTCGTATTTTATCTTTTGTTGGTTATGATGTTTTAAGAGAATATTATGTTAACGATGCTGGTAACCAAATTGAAGTCTTAGGCAATTCTTTATATGAAAGATATAGAGAAGCTTTAGGATTAGATTTCAATTTAGAAGCAATTGGTTATCAAGGAAAAGATGTTAAAGAACTTGCTAAAAAGATTGCTAAAGATGATGGCTCGAAGTGGGTTGATGATAATAGTGAAACTAGAAAAGATTACTTTAAAGACATTGGAATCAAGCTTGAGTTAGATAAGATTAAAAAAGATTTAGATTTATATAGAGTTCATTTTGATCATTATCAAAGTGAAAGAAATTTATATAAAGATGGGAAAGTTAAAAACGCTTTAGATGATTTAAAGAAGAGCCCATATTATTATGAAAAAGATGGAGCAACTTGGTTAAAAACTACTGAATTTGGAGATGATAAAGATAGAGTTCTTATTAAAAGTGATGGAACTTATACATATTTCACCCCAGATATTGCTTATCACAAGGATAAATTTGATAGAGGATATACCAAACTTGTAGATATTTTAGGTGCTGACCACTATGGCTATATTGCTAGATTAAAAGCTGGCATTAAAATATTAGGTTATGATCCTGACAATTTAGAAGTTAAGATGATTCAAATTGTTCGTCTTATGGAAAATGGCGAAGAAGTTAAGATGTCTAAAAGAACAGGCAATGCGGTAACAATTCGTGAACTCTGTGAAGATGTTGGAGTTGATGTTGCTCGTTATTTCTTCATATCTAAACCTATTATTTCGCATTTAGATTTTGACTTAAACTTAGCTAGAAACCAATCAAACGAAAACCCTGTTTATTATATTCAATATGCTTTTGCTAGAATGTCTTCAATTTTAAGAAAATCTTCTGATTTTAAAGTTAAAGAAAGTTATCCTTTACTTAAAGATCAAAAAGAAATTGAACTTATTAAACACCTTGGTGAACTTAAAAATGTTTTAATTGATATTGCTAAAGTAAAAGAAGTTAATATTTTATGTAATTATGCTTATAAACTTGCTCAATTATTCCATTCATACTATAACGATACAAAGGTAATTGATGAAGAAAATAAAGAAGTTACAAAAGAAAGATTAGCTCTTGTTAAAGCAAGTTCGATTGTTTTAAAAACAGTTTTAACTTTACTTGGCTGTGAAGCAAAGGAGTCAATGTAAAAATGATTGATCGCTACGCTATTAAAGAAATAGAAGAGATATTTTCTTTAAAAAATCGATATGAGACTTTCTTAAAGGTTGAATTAAGTGTTTTAAAAGCTTACGTAAAACTTGGGATTGTTCCTGAAAGTGACTATCTAAAAATTAAAGAAAAAGCAAAAGTAGATGTTGATAAAATCAACGAACTTGAAAAAGAAACTAAACATGACGTTATTGCCTTTACTCGTTCTTTATCTTTAGAGCTTGGCGAAGAGAAAAAGTGGATTCACTATAATTTAACTTCAACCGATGTAGTTGATACTTCTTTAAGCTATAACATTAAAGAAAGTAATGAAATCATACTTTCATCATTAATGGAACTTAAAGAAACATTAAATAATCTTGCAAAAAAATATGAGTATACTCCTATTATTGGTAGAACTCATGGAATTCATGGAGAAGTTACTTCTTTTGGCTTAAAGTGGGCTTTATTTTTAGATGAACTAAATCGAGATATTGATCGATTGAATTACGAAAGAAAGAATGTCGAAGTAGCAAAAATTAGTGGGACAGTTGGAAATTTTGCTAACCTTCCTTATGAAGTTGAAGAATATGTTGCTGAAGATTTAAATCTTTATCGTCCAGCAATTTCTACTCAAGTTTTAAGCCGTGACCGACTTGCGGGATACGTTAATGTTTTAGCTTTAATAGCTTCTCTTTTTGAAAAAATCGCCACAGAAATAAGACATTTATCAAGAACTGAAGTTAATGAAGTTAATGAATACTTCTCAAAAAATCAAAAAGGAAGTTCAGCAATGCCACATAAAAGAAACCCAGTTGGCTCTGAAAATATTTGTGGACTTTCGCGAATTATTAAATCTAGCCAAATCATAGCTTTAGAAAATAATATTTTATGGCATGAAAGAGATATCTCTCATTCTTCTAATGAAAGAATTTATCTTCCTGATGATATTAATTTAGTTATATATTTAGCAAGAAGACTTAATAATATTTTGAGAAATATAGTTGTTCATGAAGACAAAATGAAAGAAGATATTTTTTCAACTTTTGGAGTTATCTTTTCTGGTAGAGTTATGAACTACATTATTGAAAAAAACGAAGTCAGTAGAGAAGAAATATACGATTATATTCAAGCTTTAGCTTTTAAAGCTATGGAAACAAGAACTCAACTTAAAGATTTAATTTTAAAAGATTCTTACTTAATGAAATATTTATCACTTGATGAAGTTAATGAGTTATTCTCATATGAATATGTATTTAAAAACGTTGATAAGATTTATAAGAAGGTAGGTGTTAAATAATGAGATCAATTGTTGTTGTTGGCAGTCAATGGGGAGATGAAGGAAAAGGCAAAGTTACCAATTTTTATTCATCTCATGCGGACATTGTTGTTCGTTATCAAGGCGGAAATAACGCTGGACATACTGTTAAGTTTGATGGAAAAGAGTTCCATCTTCAAACCATTCCTAGTGGTATTTTTAATGAAAAAACTTTAAATATCCTTGGAAATGGCATGGTTATTAATCCAATTAGCCTTTATTCTGAGATGAAGACTTTAATAGATAATGGCTTTAAATTAAACAATATGGTCATATCTAGTCGTGCTAATGTTGATTTAAATTATCATCTTGAACTTGATGGACTTAAAGAAGCTCATTTAAAAGATAAAAAAATTGGTACAACAAAAAAAGGTATTGGACCTTCCTACACTGATAAAATTTCCCGTGATGGAATTAGATTTTGTGATTTTATTGATGAAGATTTTCCAAAGATTTATGAAGAACATTTAAAAGAAAAAAATGAAGAAATTGCTCGTTATGGCGGTAAGCAAATTGATTTAAAATCTTCACTCGAAGAATATTCAAAACTTGCTGAATTTTTACGCCCTTATGTTAAAGAAACAGTTTCTATCTTAGCTAAAGCTAAAAAAGAGAACAAAAAGATTCTTTTTGAAGGTGCTCAAGGAACAATGCTTGATATTGATTTTGGTACCTATCCTTATGTTTCTAGTTCTAACTCTTCAGCTGGAGGAGCAATTACTGGAAGCGGAGTTGGAATTGGCTATATTGAAGGTGTAGTTGGCATTGTTAAAGCTTACACTACTCGAGTTGGTGAAGGACCTTTTGTTACTGAATTATTTAACGATTTAGCTCATAACATTAGAGAAAAAGCTCATGAATATGGAGTCGTTACTCATAGACCTAGAAGAATTGGTTATCTTGACTTAAATCAACTTAGATATTCACGTAATGTTAATGGATTTAGTTACTTTGCTTTAATGCTTCTTGATATTTTATCTGGAATTGATGAACTTAAAGTTTGTACTCGTTATGAACTTGATGGAAAAATCATTGATTATGTTCCTGCCAGTTTAAAAGAAACATATAGATGTAAACCAGTTTATGTAACTCTTCCTGGTTGGAAAGAAGATATCTCTAAAGTTAGAGATTATAAAGACTTACCAGAAAATGCCAAAAAATACATTGAATTTATCGAAAAAGAAATCGATGCTAAAGCTTGCTTAATTTCTGTTGGTCCAGATCATAATGAAACAATAATTAGAGAAGATATTTTTTAGGAGAACGACATTGGAAAAAGATAATCTTTTATTTTCTTATTTAAACGAAGAAACTATTCGACAAAATGAAGGCATTGAATTAATTGCTAGTGAAAATTTTGCTAGTAAACATGTTCGTGCTTTATGTGGTTCGATTTTAACTAATAAGTATGCTGAAGGCTTTCCAGGCAAAAGATATTATGGTGGTTGTAAACATATTGATGAAATTGAAAATCGAGCAATTGAACTTGTAACAAAATTATTTGATTGTAAATATGCTTGTGTTCAACCTCATTCAGGAACACAAGCTAATATGATTGCTTATTATGCTTTATTAAATACTGGTGATAAGATTCTTTCTTTATCTCTTGATGAAGGAGGACACCTTTCACATGGATCAAAAGTAAGTTTTTCATCTCATTACTATAATATTGATTTTTATCATTTGGGAAGTGATGGAAGAATTGATTATGAAGCTTTAAGAAAGAAAGCTCTTGAATATAAACCAAATTTAATCCTTGCTGGTTTTAGTGCTTATCCTTTTGAAATTGATTATCAAAAGATTAAAGAAGTTGCTAAAGAAGTCGGGGCTTATTTTATGGTTGATATGGCTCATATTGCTGGGCTTATTGCAGCTCATGAACTTACAAATCCTTTAAAATATGCTGATATTGTTACATCAACCACTCATAAAACTTTAAGAGGACCAAGAGGTGGGATCGTCTTAACAAACGATGAAGAAATCATCAAAAAAGTTAATAAGGCTTGTTTCCCTGCTCTTCAAGGCGGACCACTTGAAAATATCATTGGAGCAAAAGCTGAATGTTTTTATGAAGCTTTGCAACCTGAATATCAAGAATATATTAGACAGGTAAAACGTAACACAAAAGCTTGTGCGGATGAATTTAAAAGACTTGGTGATTTAAATAGCGGAACAGAAAATCATCTATTCCTTTTAAATACTAAAGTTAGCTTTAATTTAACTGGAAAAGAAGCTCAAGAGAAACTTGAAGAAATTGGAATTACCTTAAATAAAAATATGCTCCCAAACGATACAGAAAAGCCAAGTGTTACTAGTGGAGTAAGAATTGGCTTTGCTGCTGTGACAACAAGAGGAGCTAGTGAAAGTGATGCTATTATGATTGCTCGTATTATTGATGGGTATTTAAAAGGTAATACAACTAAAGAAGAAGCAATCGTTTCTGTGAAAAAATTAACAAGTGCGTGGAAAAAAATTGAGGAAATTTAAACGAAAAATTTGAAGATTTTCACAAAAATTTGAGTAAAAAACTTATATTTTTAAAATTTAGAAAAGTGCGATAACCATCGCATTTTTTCTTTATTTGATTTCGTTAGTTTTCACAAAATTTAAGATTTTTAAAAATTTTTATTGTAATTTAATTTAATTAAGAATATATTTTTATCGTTTCAAAAGCGTTGAAAGAACTTTACTTTCAATAAAATGGGGGTTTCTCAATGGAAAACAACTATATTATTGAACTTAAAAATGTTAGTAAAATCTTCGATGACGATACTATCGCCGTTGATGATTTCAACCTTTACGTTAGAAAAGGTGAGTTTATTACATTTTTAGGTCCTTCCGGTTGCGGAAAATCTACAACTTTAAGGATGATTGCAGGATTTGAATTTCCTTCAAAAGGTGAAATTTTATTAAACGGTAGAGACATTTCGAATTTACCACCTAATAAAAGACCAATTAATATGGTATTTCAAAGATATGCACTTTTCCCACATTTAGATGTTTATGATAACATCGCTTTCGGTCTTAAACTTAAAAGAATACCAACTCCAAAAAAGGATAAAGATGGTAATCCAGTTTTAAAGATTGACTACAAAAAGATTAGAGAACTTAAAAGAGAATATTCTCTTATTAAGAAAAACAAACATCTTGAACCAGACGTCAAAGAAAGCAAACTTAAAGATCTCGAAGACAAGATTCAAAAAATTAAATCAACTCCAACCCAAAGTTATTCTTATGTAAAACTTTCAAGTAAGGAGATTGATGCTAAAGTTGCTCGTGCTTTAAAGATAGTTGATCTTGAAGCTCTTGAAGATAGGGATATCTCTACTTTAAGTGGTGGACAACAACAAAGAGTCGCAATTGCTAGAGCTATTGTTAATGAACCAGAAATCTTACTTTTAGATGAACCTTTAGGTGCTCTTGATTTAAAGATGAGAAAAGATATGCAACTTGAACTTAAAGAGATGCATCAAAAATTAGGTATTACCTTTATCTATGTTACTCACGATCAAGAAGAAGCTTTAACAATGAGTGATACAATCGTTGTTATGAAAGATGGTGTTATTCAACAAATCGGCACACCAAAAATGATTTATGATGAACCAAAGAATGCCTTTGTTGCTGACTTTATTGGTGAATCAAATATTTATAATGGAACAATGATTGGAGATAAGAAAGTTAGATTCTTGGATTATAACTTTACTTGTCTTGACGAATATCCATTGAATGAAAAAATCGATGTAGTAGTACGTCCTGAAGACATTCACTTTGTAAAAGAAAGTGAAGCTATGATTAAGGGAAATATTGTTAATAAGATTTTTAAAGGCGTTAATTATCAATATACTATTATGATTGGTAAAAACGAACTTATGGTTAAAAGCACCGCTAGTTATGAAGTTGGAGCAACTGCCTATTTAGCAATTGATCCAGATGGAATTCACATCATGAAGAAAGACTTTACAACAAACGTCTATACTGATGCATGGATTAATAAAAACAACGAAGTTATGATTGATGAAAATCCATTTGCATGCGATATAACTCAACTTGTCAGCGGTTCAACTCTTGATGAAGAAGGCAATGTTGTTTCTAAAGATGGCAAACACAAATATAACTTTAATGATGCAGATGTTGTAGCTGAAATTGCTCTTGATAAAATTGATGTTATTGATGATATTGAAAGCGAAGATTGTGAAGTAGTTGGAGAAATTGTTGATTCAATCTATGTTGGCGATCACTATCGTTATATTGTAAGAACAGAAAATGAAGAAGACTTTGTTTTTGTTTCTCCATATAGCTATAACTTAAATGATAAAGTTGGACTTGCCGTCAAAAAAGAAGACATTAAATTACGTCTTAAAAAAGAGGTAAGTGAATATGAGATTTAGATTTCAAAGAAAATATCTTTGTATACCATATTTTCTTTTCTTAATCTTATTTGTCATTATTCCAATCTTCTTTATTGTTTATTATGCATTTACTGATGGAACTGGTAATTTCTCTTTTGATTCATTAGTTGAGTTTTTTACCACAACAAATAAGATTAATGTTTTAGTACAATCTTTATTATTTTCCACGTTAAACACCATTATTTGTTTAGTAATTGGCTATCCAATTGCCTACATTTTATCTAACAAAAAGTTTAATTCTAATTATATTATTGTTCTTCTTTTTGTTATGCCAATGTGGATTAACTTCGTTTTAAGAACTGGTGCAACAAGAGACGTTTTAACTTGGCTTGGAATAAATGGTGGAACAAGTCCTTATACAGCAACCATGATTGGTCTTGTATATAACTATCTTCCATTTGTTATTCTTCCTTTATATACCACCATGCTTAAACTTGATAAGTCTCAAATCGAAGCTGCAATTGATTTAGGTTGTAATCGTGTTCAAGTCTTTACAAAATCTATTATTCCTCAATCAATTCCAGGAGTAGTTGCAGCAGCTCAAATGGTCTTTATGCCAACTATGTCAAGCTATGTTATTCCAGAAACTTTATCTGAAGGTAAAATTGTTTTATTTGGCAATTCTATCTATTTAGGATTTGCTAATAATCAATGGAATTCTTCTTCTTTCATGGCTGTAATTATGCTCTTAATTATAGGAATAACCATGCTAATCACGCGTAATTTTACAGAAAAAGATGATACAAAGGAGGAGGCAGAATGGTAAAAAAAGTTTTAGCTTATAGCTACGTTTATTTAATTTTACTATTAATGTATGTTCCTATTTTAGTCCTTATTGTATTCTCTTTTACAAATGCAACTTATATTGGAACATGGAATGGTTTCTCTTTTGATTTATATGCGGCTTTATTTGAAAGCGAAGAAATCATGGTGGCCATTGGCAATACTGTAATTATTGCAATAATTAGTGCTGTTTGTTCAACAATATTAGGTACTTTAGGTGCTGTTGGCGGACATTATTTAAAAAGAAAAGGCAGAGCAGTTTTAGAAAACATTAACCAAATCCCCGTTGTTAATGCTGAAATTGTTATGGCTCTTTCTCTTGTTGTTATGTTTGTTTTCATTGGCAATATGATTTTTGCTGGTCAAAACTTATTCTCATTTTGGACCTTACTTGCTGGTCATATAGTTATTAGCGCTCCATTTGTTTATTTAAATGTTAAGCCAAAACTTTTACAAATGGATCCATCTTTATATGAAGCCGCTTTAGATTTAGGCTGTGCACCTCGTCAAGCTTTATATAAAGTCGTTTTACCAGAAATTCTTCCAGGTATTTTTAGTGGCTTTATGCTTGCAATCACCTTATCTTTAGATGATTTCATTGTTACAGCCTTTACTAGAGGAAGTGGTTTATTAAGTGGCGCAAATAACATTGAAACTATTTCAACTCTTGTTCAAGCCAAGATAAAAAAGGGACCAATTCCACCTGAAATGAGAGCTCTTACGACAATTATCTTCTTAATTGTTTTACTTGTTGTTATTGGTATCACAATTTATAGAAATAAAGGCAGTCGATATAAAAATTTACTAAGAAAAAGAATTAGAGAAAGGAAGGATTAAAATATGTCTAAATTAATGAAAAAAGCTTTAGTTTCCGCATCTTTTTTAGCTCTTCTTTCTCCAACATTAACTTCATGTTCTTCAACTGGAGATTATGATTGCTATGTCTATGCTTTAAATGCTGAAGACTATATCGATGAAGAACTTTTAACTTCTTTTGAAGATATGGTTTATGAAAGAGATGGCAAAAGAGTCAAGGTAGTTTATGAAACCTATGACACTAACGAAACCATGTATAATACTTTAAAAACTGGTAAGCAAACTTATGATTTAATTTGCTGCAGTGACTACATGATTCAACGTTTAGCTAGAGAAGGAATGGCTACTTCTTTCCATGATGCAATTAATCGTGGTTTAATGCCAAATTATGTTGGCAATGTCTCTAGTTTTCTTGCAAGTTATGATGGAAGTAATAGCGGAAAACTTGACACTATTAACGTTGATTTACCAAATGGCGAAAAAGACACTTTAAATTATTATGCAGTTGGATACATGTGGGGAACTCTTGGAATTTTATATAATCCAAGTTTAGTTCTTGAAAGAAATTATGATTTATTTGCTAATAATGATCGTTATAAAGATTTAACTGATGAAGAGAAAGTTCAACAAATTATCGCTGATTTTGAATCTTTAGATGGTTATTCATATCTTTGGGATCCACTTTTTAAAGGTACACAATCTATTAAAGATAGTATGAGAGATACCTATGCAATTGGTATTTTTGAATACTATAAAGATTACTTTGATCCTAATAGTTCAACTTATTTAACTAATTATAAAGACCGCAATGAACAATTCAATAAATGTGATGATGAAACTATTGAAGGCGTTCAAAACACACTCATTGATTTAAAAGAAAATATTTTCGGTTTTGAAGTTGATAGCGGTAAAGATGATATTGTTACTCAAAAAATTGCTGTAAATATTGCTTGGAGTGGCGATGCTGTTAACTCAATTGGTAGAGGATTTTACGCTGATGAAGATTGGGCTGATGAAAGACCAGATGAAGAAAAAGTAAACCTTTATTATACTGTTCCAGAAATTGGCGCTAACATTTGGTTTGATGCTTGGTGTCTTCCAACACATGATGAAGCTTATTATCAAAGCGATGAATATTCATATTCTATTGAATTTTTAGATTATTTAAATGATCCAGCTAACGCTGTTAATAATATGTCTTATAACGGCTATACATCTTTTATTGGTAGTAATTCCGCCAATTTAAAAATGCTTAACTATATTTTATATTCTTACGATACATCCGATGGAGATGGTGATGATGAAGGATATGATTTATATGATATAAGTTATTATTTTGATTTTGCTGATGAAAATGGCGAACCTTTAGAAGAACTTGAAATCACTGTTGAAGATCCTTGGGAAGAAGAGAAAGATGGTAGAGTCTTTACTTATAAAGATGAAGATGGTGATGGGAAATTAGATATTAAGGTTAAAACTGATTTAGATAGTTATGGAGGTAGAAGCTTAGTAGCTCAATATCCTGAAACTAAAAACATTGATTATCTTTACGTTATGAGAGATTTTGGCGATCAAAATAACGCCATTGTTTCAATGTGGGAAAATGTCAAAGTTAATCCTCTTCCAGTTTGGGTTGTTGTAATATTAATTATTTTCCTTGTTGGTTTTGTTGGATATTTAGGTTCTTATAAACTTATTAGAAAATATAAACTTAAGAAGAGAAAAGAATTAAGAAAGGAAAGTGAAACTAATTAATGGCAACTCTAAAAGTATTTTTTCCAGGTAGAAGATATGGGATAGATCGAAGCTATCTATATTTTCTCGATCGCTATATTGATGGCGATTCCATCTATTTAGAATATGATAAAAAACGTTATGAAAAAGATGTTATTGAGTTAGAAGAAAACATCAAAGAAGCTTATGCATATTCTATTAAAATCCTAAAAGATATTGATTTTAAAAAATATAGTGAAGTCATTTTCATAGCTAAAAGCATAGGAACAGTAGTGGCTGGAAAAATACGCGAAGAGTTAAATGTTAATAATGCGCGCTTTATTTGCCTTACGCCTCTTAATGAAACACTCCCTTATTTAAAACAAACCGACTTTATTATTACTAGTAAAATTGATCCTTTTATTGATTTTTCTAAGATAGAGAATGTGCAAAATAAATTTCCATTTTTAACAATTTATGAAGATGCACCTCACTCTTTAGAATTTAAATATGATTTAAAAAGAACTATTTATTCTTTATATGAAAATCTTGAATTAGCTCTTAACTATTTAGATACTGCTTATAAAGATATATTGGAAGAATAAGTGGACTTTTGTAGGCTTTTTAATAGTATTTCTTATTAAATTTAAACCGCTTTTTATTTATCAAATGTAATAAGTTGATAATTTAAAGGCGGTTTTAATTTGTATAGCGGTGATGGCTATGCTTACGCTACTTATACTATAGGAGAACTTAAAGAAATATATGCTCAAAGTGGAAATGCAGATTTCCTGGACTTAGAAGTAGAAATTAATGGTCAAACTTATATTGTTCAAGTTGAATCTTATTTATTTCCAGAACTTTCAGCATAACTTTATTCGTGTCCTTCAATCATTAATTTAAGAGTTCTTGCAAGAGGCGCAGGAACTCTTTTTATTGTTTATGATAACTAATTTATTTTCCAGAAAAGTTCAGTTTAGCAAGCTTTTTAAGAAAAAATAATTACTTTAGAAGAAGGTGAAACTATGGTTTTTGGTAGTAGAGCAATCATATAAATATCAATTAAAGAGAAATGTAACAACTTGTCGTGAAATTTATAATGCATTAATAATTGAAGCTATACCTAGACAATATAATGGAGATACTATTACTTTCAATTGGCTAAGCGATTTTCTGAATTCAAAATATTTTTTTGTAGGACATTTAGCTCCTAGTTTTTTGATTTAGAAATAAATGATTTTTGACAGATTTGATAACCTGTAAAGTCCTTTGAAATATATAATTTTGGAAATTCTGCAAAATTTTAATCATTATTGGTGTTTGTATTATTAAAGGACAATCGAATTTTTTAGCAATAAAAAATTAAAGCTAATGTGGAAGAAAAATCAAAAGAGAGGAGAAAGTAAATTTATATGAAAAAAGGATTTAAAAGACACTTCAGGATTTATTTAGTTAATAATCATCCTGCTTATATAGTTGATGAAACTGGTAACAAATATTATTTTCATAGGATAACTTCATCAAAGAAATCTGGTGGCAGAAATAATTTTAAAATTACTCCTAATCCTTTATATAGTGGAAAGGATGAAATGTATATAGTTAAAAGAATAGAAAAAGATAAAGTGAATCGTTTTTCTAAATTTAAATTAGACGTTCGTAAAGGATTTAGCGTTGAATATCCGTTTATAGACAAAAAAACTCCCTCGGCATCAGCTAATAAAAGCGATGTAACATCATCTGGGAGTAAAATAATTAAACCAAAGAAGAAATGATTTGTAAATAGATTTTCTAGTTCATATCCTTTTATTGAAAAAAATAAAAAACTCCTGCCAAACAGGTTACTAAGACCGTTCATGTATCTGCAAGGAGTATATTTATTAAATCAAAGAAATAATAATTTGCAAATAGCTTTAACTTATAAGGCGTTGAAATAGGTCTAATGTCGAACTTTTACGATTTTTTTTAAAAAATGGCTGTTTTGGAGGACTGTAAAATCCTTTAACTTGCATAAAATTTATGTTTACCGTTTAGGTTTATTCTTTTGCAAACTTTGATATAACCGGTGCAATTTTCTTCTGTTCAAACAATAAAAAAACACGATAACCATCGTGTTTATTTGACTTTTTGGAGCATCCTAGCGGATTTGAACCACTGATCATTGAGTTGCAGTCAATTGCCTTACCAACTTGGCTAAGGATGCGTGCTTAATTATGTTATCAAAGTAATGGTCTAATATCAAGAATTGATTTTTGAAATAAATGAAAATTTTGCTTTACGTCAATTATGTCGTGTGATATTATAATAAACGCACTGAACAAGACGGGGCGTAGCGTAGCTTGGTATCGCGTCTGCTTTGGGAGCAGAAGGCCGCAGGTTCAAATCCTGTCGCCCCGACCAGTTGAAGATTTATCTCTGATTTATGTCAGAGTTTTTTTATTTTTAATAGGACTCTGTTTGAAAAATTGAAATTGCTGTCCATACTAATACTTGCATTAAAAAAGGCTTTATAGTAAATAATGCAATATAGTGCTTTGAGATGTTTGTTAGAAAAATAATAAGGTTTTGCAATGTTTTATATAAAAATGAGCAATTCAAACTTGAGATTTTCCTTTTCACATTCGTAAAATCAGTGTGAACTAATTATTTCACGATTAAAATTTATTTTTTTATTCTAAAATAAGGTCAAGGAGAAAATAGTTATGAGTTTTTCAGAAAAGTTAAAAGAATTAAGAAAAGAAAAAGGCTTAACTCAAGAAGAGCTTGCAAAAGAGATTTTTGTTTCTAGGACTTTAATTAGCAAATATGAAAATGGTGCAATTTATCCAACAAAAGAAAATGCTTTAAAAATCGCTGAGTTTTTTAAAGTTGACTTGTCATATTTAATTGATTCAAATGAAACAGTCGGTATCGTTTTGAATAGCAGTGAATCAACAACTGATAAAGTCCATAAGATATTAAACTGTCTGATTATTTATTTTGCTTCTTTTATAAATGTTTTATTTTTCTTACCTATTGTTCATCATTATTTTCATGATTATTCTCATGGAACTCCACCAATAGTTATTGATAAATTTGCTTTGCCAATGATTGTTACTCTCTCTAATGGTGATCCAATTTGTCTTACTAATTTCATTTTATTGATAGTTAACATTGTTTTATCTATTTTTACTTTTAAATATAAAAAAAGTAAAGCTTTAAAAGTTTGTAACTATGTATTATTTGCTTTAAATATTATTTTAGCTTTCTTTTCTATTGTCATGTCTTATTATCATGTTAATAATATCGATTACTAATTTTATATTAGGATTTAATGACTTATAAAAGATTAATTTTGAACAATTTCAAAATGTAAAAAAAGGCTCTACCATGAGCCTTTTTTCTTCCACTAGACAATTTGGTAGTGTTAGAATATAGGCATGATTACGGTATTTAAAGAAGTAGGAAAAGAGGTCATCAAGACTGATTATGAAAGCGCTGATAACTTAGAAGTAGAATCAGGTAGTTGGATTCATATTTCTGAGCCAGATGCGGAAACTATAGAAAAGATTTCTAAGCTCACCTCAATATCGAATGAGCTTCTTTTATGCGCTCTTGATGATGAAGAAAGCGCTCGTATTGATACTGATGATGGCGACACTTTAATTGTTTTAGATACTCCGCTTGTTGAAGATGAAGAAAACTCAATCTATACAACCGTGCCTTTTATTATTGGTTATAACCGTAGTTATTATGTAACGATTTGTAAATATAATGTTGAACTTATCACTGAATTATTTAAAAGAGTAAAAGTAGTTGAACCACATAAACATGTTCGCTTAACTCTTTATCTTGTTTATCGTCTTGCAACCTTATTTATTAACTATCTTAAAAAGATTAATGCTCATACAGAAGTTTTGGAAAATAAACTCCGTAACTCCACAAAGAATAAAGAACTTCTTGAACTTATGGATACTAATAAAACTTTAGTTTATTTTTCAACGGCATTAAATGCTGATAAAGGTGTTTTATCTCGTCTTTTAAGAAGTCAAACATATAAAAAGTTCGAAAGCGATTTTGACTTAATGGAAGATACAGAAGTTGAAATGGATCAAGCTATTGAAATGTGTTCTATTTATCGTAACATTCTTTCTGGTATGATGGATGCTTTCGCTTCGGTTATTAATAATAACATGAATATCATCATGAAAACTTTAGCGGCAGTAACAATTGTTATTTCTTTACCAACACTTGTTGCTTCAATTTATGGTATGAATGTTACTAATATGCCTTTAGCTAACGATCCTTATGGTTTTTGGATTATACTGGCGATTTGCGTGGTTTTTGCTATAATTGGTACAGTAATTTTAGTTTTATTAGGAAACGGAAGACGTAATAAATAGTTAATTTTGAATTAACTTTTTAATACTTTCATCACTTAAAAATTCTTGCATCTCTTCTTTTGAGGAGATGTTTTTATTTTTGCTTAATTGATATAAATGATTTATTATTTCATCATTTTCGTTTTCACTTTGAAGATAGTCTTTTTCACTAAATCCATTTAATTTTTCTTCAATTAAAGTAATAAGATAGCGACGGATTAAAGCAAGAATAGACTTTTCAATCCAATAAGAAACTTGACCTTTAAATGATCTTAAAATCTTTGAAATTTTTAAGTATAAAGCTAAGCCATCTTCAGGAGTGTGCCATAAATCTACAAAGATATAATCATATTTTAAAAGATTATTTTCTTTTAAATATTTGGTGGCTTCTTCGTTAATTAAATGGATTTTTTCTTGATGCTCAAATTGATTTAAAAGATTATTTTTAAATATATTAATAATCTTTCTATCAAGCTCAATAACATCAATACTTTTAACTTCATTTTTTAAAGAAGCAATGTAAGGATAATAGCCAATTCCTAAACCTAAAACTAAAACATTTCCCTTTACTTCTTTTAAACTTTCTTTCATAGTTTCAATCTCATGAGGAGTAACTGACATCCATGTAACATTGTTTTGCCTTAATTCTAGATATTTAAAAGGTTCATCAAAATAAGCAAAGTGATTAATTTCACGATAATAATCGTCATTTTTAATACTTATATCTTTATAAATGAATGCTGAAAAACTAGGTAAAGTTGAAATTCTTAAACTTAAATTACCATCTTTAATTTCTTTATCTAACTTTATTTTTTTATAGTAAGGATTATTTAAATACTCATTTTTATCAAGTTTTTTAAAAACATCTAAAGAATACTTCTTTGCTAAATGCTGAAAATCTTTATCAAAAGGATCAATTTCAAGTTTATCTAGGAACAATTCATAGTAAGAAGAAAAATAATTCATTTCTTCTTCTTTAATATTTCGTGAGTAGTTTTCTAAAAAATCATTATAAATATTATTAATTAAAATGTTTTGGTCTCTTGTTTCGATTAATTTATATAAGTAGTGTTTATCAAGTTTAAAATTCATATAATTACCAGCATTTCTATTGAAACTAGAAAAATTATATATAAAATTTTAAATATATGAAAACATTACTTATTTATAAAAGTGAGACAGGTTTTACTAAAGCTTATGCAGATATGATTAAAGCTAGAATCCCTGATCTTACAGTGGTTGATTTAAAGCATTTTAAAAAGAAAATGGTTAAAGAGAATGACATTATTTTTTATGGAGGACCATTAAGAAATAATGTAATTGTTGGTCTTAGTAAGTTTTTGAAGGCTAATGACTTGTTTGATAAGAAGGACGTTTTCGTTTTCGCAACTGGCATTCAACCAATTGATGAAGATAAGAAAGAAAATGTTATTAATGCTAATGGCTTAGAGTTTTATCATGTTAGACTCTACCTTTTACCAGGTGGTTTAGACATTAATAAAATGAAAAAATGGAAACAAAAGATTTTCCGTTTTGCAATGAGTAGAGCCATGAATAGCAATCAGTTGCCAGCAGGGGTTGATCGTACGCTTTTTGAAAGCCGCATCAATCAACGATTAGATCTTGTCTCTCCTAGCGCAATCGATCGTATGATTGAAGTTTATAACGCAGTAAGAGGGAAGAGGTTAAGTGGAGAAAATATTTAATTCAAACATGCATTGTGCTGGCTGCAAAGGAAACATTGAAGCCGCACTAAAAAAATTAGATGGCGTATTAGAAGTTAATGCTAATTTAGTAAATAACGTCGTCAAAGTTCGTTATAATGAGAAAAAAGTCAGTGAAGAAGATATCATAAACGCTTGTAAAAGTGTGGGATATAAACTTGAAGTCATTGATGAAGATGAAGAGTATTCAAAAGAAAAAAGTTATAAGTTTGACATTATAAAATTAATCATTGGTATAGTTTTACTTTTGCCACTTATGTTTTTTTCAATGAGTGATATGTATCCAGGATTAATTCCTGACTCATTTAAAGAACCAATATATCTTTTACCTATTATTGAGCTTGTTCTAACTTTAATAATTATTGGAGTTTTCTTTAATTATTATATAAGTGGATTTAAAAGCTTAATTAAACTCTCTCCAAATATGGATAGCTTAATTTTTTTGGGCTCTTTATTTTCTTTAATTTATTCTGTTTATTTTATTATTAAGTTAATTATTGCTCCAAGTGATTATTATATTTATGAAGCTAGCGCCGGAAAAATAATGTTTCATACTTATTTAGATAGTGCAGCAATGATTCTTGTTATTGTTTCTATTGGTAAACTTATTGAAAATCTATCAAAAAGAAAAGCAAGAAGTACTATTAATGAGCTTTTAAAATTAAGACCTAAATATGCTAACCTCATTAAGGAAAACGAAATTGTTAAAGTAGAAACAAAGTTTTTAAAAGCTGGCGATAAAATAATTATTAAAGAAGGTGAAACTATTCCTTTAGATGGAGTAATTATAAATGGCTCTACAAGTGTTGATGAATCTTTATTAACTGGCGAATCTTTACCTATATATAAAGAAGAAGGGAATAAAGTTATTGGTGGTAGCGTCAATAAAGATGGTTCAATAACTGTTTTAATTGATAAAAGTAAAAAAGATAACGTATTAAATAAGATTATTTCGCTAGTTATGGAAGCTAGTAATATGGATACAAAGCTTACTAGGAAAGTTGATAAAGTTTCTCGAATCTTTGTTCCGATTATTTTAGTAATAAGCGTTATTGTTTTCTGCATTTGGCTAGGGATAGATTATGGAGCAAATAGTGGGAATGCTATTTTTAATACACATTTTACTTCCGCTTTTGATGAAGCCTTTAGCTTTGCAATTAGCGTTATGGTTGTTTCTTGTCCATGTGCTTTAGGACTAGCTACTCCAATCTCTCTTCTTGTTGGATCAAGTATATTTGCAAAAAACGGAATCTTAGTAAATAAAAGCGAAGCAATTGAAAATATGAAAGAAATTGATTGCTTAGTTTTAGATAAAACAAACACTATCACAAATGGTAAATTAACTGTCAATGATTATGTAATTTTTACTAAAAACCCTGCAAAACTCAATCGAATTTATACAATTGAACAATATTCTACCCATCCACTTAGTGAAGGAATTGCAACTTTACTTCAAGATAAAGCATCTTTAGAAAAAGATTTTACGATGGTTAGTAATGTGCCTGGAAAAGGTGTAAAAGGCGTTTATAAAGATGAAACAATTTATATAGGAAATGAATCTTTAGTTAATGAATTTTATAAAGGCGAAGAAAATAACGTATTAATAGAAAAACTATCTATTTATAAAAAAGAAGGAACTCTTCCAATTATTGCTTTTACTGAAAAAGAAATCTTCGCTTTATTTTCATTAAAAGATGAACTTAAAAAGGACGCTAAAGAATTTATCAAAGAAGTTAAAAAGAGCTTTAAAAAAGTTGTTTTATTAACTGGAGATAATGAAATTATTGCTCATAACATCGCTGAGGAAGTTGGTATTGAAGAAGTCATTGCTAACGTTAAACCTGATGGAAAAGGCGAAGTTATTAAAAAACTTAAAGAAGAAAATTATCACGTCATGATGGTTGGAGATGGTGTAAACGATTCAATTGCATTAACTTTAGCTGATGTTGGAGTTGGAATCGCTAAAGGAAGTGATGTTGCTTTAGCAAGTAGTGATTTTATTTTAATGAATGATGATTTATTAGATATTTTAGATATTATTAAGATTTCTAAAAAGATTAGAACAAATATCAGTTTTAATCTTTTACGGGCTTTCTTATATAACGTTGTTTTTATTCCAGTTGCGGCTGGCGCATTTGCAAGTTTACATTTTGTTCTTTCACCAATGTATGCTTCAATGCTCATGGCTTTAAGTAGTGTTACTGTTTGCTTAAACGCTTTAACTTTATTTTTATATAGAAGAAAAACGAAAAATAACTAGATAAAAGCATTTCCTTAAAAGATAATCATTAAATAAGGATTATCTTTTTTGCAAGGAGTAAGTATTTATCATATAATTTAGGTCATGGCCGAAGAGAAAATCAAAAGTATTTGTTTGAATAAGAAAGCACATTTTAATTACTTTCTTTCTGATTATTTAGAAGCAGGTCTTGAGCTTAAAGGAACTGAGATTAAATCAATTAGAGCTCATAATGTTTCGTTAAACGATTCTTATGTGGTTTTTAAAAACCATGAGGCGTTTATTTTAAACATGAATATTTCTGAATATGAAAAAGGAAATATTTTTAATCATGATCCTTTAAGAAACAGAAAACTTTTAATGAATAAAAGAGAAATCTTAAAATACGAACAAAAAGTTATTAAAGAAGGCTATACCGTTGTTCCGATTAAACTTTATTTAAAAAACGGCAAAGCTAAACTTGAAATAGCTTTAGGTAAAGGTAAAAAGAATTTTGATAAACGTGAAACCATTAAAGAACGTGATGATAAACGCAATATGGCCAAAGCTTTAAAGAGGAATTAAAGTCGATGATAAAGATGTCTCTACTTTATAAAATAAGTTATAGCGCTCTTTTTATTGCTTTAGGGGTTATTCTATCGCGCTTTATTAGTGTACCAGCATTATTTGGTTTACCTTTTTTAAAAGTTTCTTTAGCAAATAGTGTTGTCATGTTTTCTAGTTTTTATTTAGGGCCATTTTTTGGTTTTCTTGTTGGAACTTTAGTTGATACATTAGGTGCAATTTTATTTCCAACAGGAGCTTATAATCCTTTATTTACAATTGCAGCTAGTTTAACAGGTTTAATGCCTTATTTATGTTATGTTGCTTTAAGAAAGAGTCGAGTTGAAGATAAATTTCCGTTTATCTCATTAACTTTAATTGTTCTTTTAAATGTTTTACTTTGGGTCTTCTTTATTTTTAATAATGAGATATATAGTGAAAGTGGTAGAACAAGTTATGAACTTTATCCATGGCTTAAAATTACGATAAGTATCGTAAGTTTTGTTCTTTCTATTCTCTTTTTTATTGCTTTATATCTTTTAAATAAAAAATATAAGGATAAAAAATTTGCTCGTCACTATAAAATTAACTTAATCGCTTCTAGTGTTTTTATAACTTATTTTGTTTTTAAAATTCCGGTTGGAAGTGCTGTGCAAGCTTTTGTTTTAGATTGGGAATTTTTAATTATTTTAACTGCCAGAATGTTAACAGGATTTGTCACAAGCTTTGTGCATATCTTTTTAATATCAGTGGCACTTGATGTCTCACTTAACTTTAATGTTGAAGGCGCATTATTAAATAACGACACTTTCTTTCACCGTTTAAAAAAGAATATAGACGCTAAAAAGGTAAGATAGTATGAAAGAAGAAAATAAAATTAAAGAAGAAGAAATAAAAAATGACGACAAAGAAGAAAATCTTCCTGTAGAAAACGAAGAAGAAACAATGTCTGAATCAATAAAGAAGATTGAAAAACCATCAATTGCGATTTTGATTTTTTTCATTGTCATTTTCGTTTTGATTGTTGCAGTTTTAATTACCTTGCTTGTTTTATAAAAAATGTTTAAGATTTGCAAGGTTTTTATTCAAAATTAATGTTTATCATTTTACAAAAACTAAGATTAAACTATAATTAAAAAGATGAAGAAATTTAACGTTAAAGAAAATATTGGGCTTATTATTGGTTTATCAATTGGTGGATTAGCAATTATTGCTTCAATTGCTACTTATTGTGGCATTTATTTTTCCACTCCAAATTATCTACTTATTAAAAATAATGAATTCGTCGGAGATTTAAATAACTTAGATGATGATGGGAACATTAATAAAGATAAGTATTATACCTTTAGTGATACTGATTTAATAAAGACTAATAAAGATGAAGATGATAATGTAATAGACATTTATTTTGAGAGCGATAATTTTTATAAAGCAAATTTTGGCTATGACGAATTTGAAATCAATGTTCATTTTAAAGTAAGCGCTACTGATAAAGGCTTAACTGGGAATTTATCAGCTAGTGGTGAAGGAGCGATTTTATATACTATAAACAAAGATGGTGAAAGCGAAGACGTTCAAAAAGTTGTTTACAGTACTTATCCATCAATAAATGTTGATTTTACATATAAATTTAAAACTACTGATGACGTTTCACGTATTGGTTTTAAAGTTGATACCAAAATTTATCAAGATGAAGTTGAAAAATGTGGAACAATGATTGAAACCGATAGTTTTTATTTTAGTGTTTTAGGAGTTTAATGTGACTATTTTAGAAAGATTTAAAAAGTATATCGCTTTTGACACAGTTAGTGATGAAAATTCAAAAACATATCCATCAACACCTAGCCAAATTGAATTTGGAAAAATGCTTGTAGAAGATTTGAAAGAATTAGGTGCTGAAGAAGCTTATCAAGATGATAATCATGTTGTTTATGCTTTTATTGATAACAAAAAAGATAAAACAATTGGCTTAATCTCCCATATGGATACTGCTCCTACAATTGAAGGAGGTATTAAGCATCCACGTTTAATTGAAAAATACGATGGCAAAGATATTGTTTTAAACTCAACTTATACAATGAAAGTTGAAGATTTTCCAGTTTTAAAAACTGTGATAGGTGATGATTTACTTGTTACTGATGGTGAACATCTTTTAGGTGGCGATGATAAAGCTGGCATTGCTATTATCTTTGAATTTTTAACTTATTATTTAAAACATAAAGAAGAGTTTAATTATAATCTTGCTATTTCTTTTACAGCTGATGAAGAGATTGGAAGAGGAGCCTCTAAATTTGATGTTAAAAAGATGAAAGCTGATATTTCATATACTTTAGATGGCGAATCAATTTATGAGGCAAATTTTGAAAACTTTAATGCTGCTAGTGCAAAAGTAAAAATTGAAGGCGTTGGAGTCCATCCAGGAAATGCAAAAGATATAATGATTAATGCTGTTTTACTTGGAATAGAATTTAATAATTTATTACCAAAAGACATGATTCCTTCAAAAACCGAAGATCATGAAGGTTTTATTCATCTTGATGAATTTAAGGGAGATGTTGAAGCTGCAACACTTTCTTATATTTTAAGAGATCATGATAAAGCTCTTTTAGAAGATAAAAAAGAAATGTTAAAGGATGCAAGAAATAAGATTTTAATCAAATATCCAAAAGCTAAAATAGATTTAGAGATTCATGATGAATATCGCAATATGAGAGATTATTTCATTAATCATATGGAAGCGATAGAACTAATTAATAAAGCTTATATTAATTCTCATTTACCAATTAGTTATACTCCTATTAGAGGAGGAACTGATGGAGCAACTATTACTTACATGGGGCTTCCTTGTCCAAATTTAGGAACCGGAGATTTTAATCCACATGGTCGTTTTGAGTTTGTAAGTATAACTCAAATGAAAAAAATGGTCGAAATATTAAAAGAGTTATTTAAATAAAAAAACCTCGCTTTTGCGGGGTTATTTTTGTAAGTATAGGTAGTTTATAATAGATTTTCTAGTAACAATCCCGATGAAATTCATCTGATCATCTATTACTGGAACGAAGTTTTGATTTACAGCGTTAGAAATTAAATCACTCATTTCAATGTCTACTTTTATTGGAAGATAATCTTTATGACGTTTAACTTCTAAAACTTTGTGATCATCAAAATCTGAAAGTTCTTTGAAAGGATGACTCTTTAAGTAGAAGAGCAAGTCACCTTCACTAATTGTTCCAACAAGTTTTCCATCTTTTGTTAAAAGAGGAATTGTTGAATATCTATAGTAGTCCATGACTTCTAACGCTTGACGAACACTCATGGTGTCATCAATAAATTTAACCTGTGATTTAGGCGTTAAGAAAAATAATACATTCATGTAAATAATTATCGATTAAAAGTTATGAAAATACAATATCTAAAGGACTGGTTAGAAATTACGTACATCTTTTGTTTTAGACTCTAATTTGAAAAGTAGTTCTTTTAGAACTAAAGTTTATCTTTAGAAGTGTTTTATAAGTTGAATTGTAGTACAATAACACTCACGGGAGAAAAGGTTATGAGTTGTATTAGCTGGGATGAATATTTTATGGGAATTGCTTTATTAAGTGCTAAAAGAAGCAAAGATCCTAACACACAAGTTGGAGCATGTATTGTTGATGAAGATAATAAAGTTGTTTCAATTGGATATAATGGAATGCCACGAAAAGTTGATGAAAGCCAACTCAGTTGGAATAAAGGCGAAGGGCTTGATTCAAAATATCTTTATGTTTGCCATGCTGAATTTAACGCTATTTTAAATATTCGTAATGGAGCCAGTTTAAAGAATTGTACAATTTATGTTACTTTATTCCCTTGTAATGAATGCGCTAAAGCAATTGTTCAAACAGGTATTAAAAAACTTGTCTATTTAAGCGATAAATATTCGGGAACAATTGAAAATCTAGCTAGTAAAAAACTTTTAGATTTAGCTGGCGTTGAATACGTCAAATACGATGGAAGATTTAGTGATATCGAGTTTAAGTAATGGAAAAAGCTTTAGAGGTTAAAAATTTAAATTTTAGTTATGATAGCCAAGAAGGCACTCAAACAATTAAAAACATATCTTTTTATGTAAACAAAGGAGAATATGTTGCTTTAATTGGTCATAACGGAAGTGGCAAGTCTACACTTGCTAAACTTTTGGCTTACCTTTTAGAGCCTCAAAGCGGTGAAATTTTTATTGGTGATATTAAAGTTTGTGAGAAAAATATCCGTGCAATTAGAGAAACTATTGGAGTTGTTTTCCAAAATCCAGACAACCAATTTATTGGTTCTACTGTTGAAGGAGATATTGCTTTTGGTTTAGAAAATAGAGCCATAAATCGCGATAAAATGATTGAACTTGTTCATAAATATTCAAAACTTGTTGGTATGGATAAGTTTTTAAATAAATCACCAGAAGAATTAAGTGGTGGTCAAAAACAACGTGTTGCGATTGCCGGAATTTTGGCTTTAGGTTTAAAAATCATTATTTTTGATGAAGCAACTTCAATGTTAGATCCAGAAGGTGTTGAAGATATTATGCATTTAGTGCATGAAATGAAAAAAGAAAATCCAGAATTAACATTTATTTCAATAACTCACGATATCGAAGAAGCCTATCTTTCTGATCGAGTAATTATTTTAAATAATGGTGAGATATTTATGGAAGGGAAGCCTGAAGAAGTATTTGCTGATGAAGATAAAATTACTTCCATTGGCTTAGATATTCCATTTGTTCTAAAAGTTAAAAATAAACTAAGCGAAAGCGGAATAATTATTCCTAAAGAAATAAGAAGAATTGAGGAACTAAGTGACTTTTTATGTGGCAAATAAAAACTAAGAATCTTTCATTCGTCTATGATAAAAAAGATCCAAATCATTATGACGCTTTAGCTGATGTAAACCTTGAAATAAACAAGGGTGATTTTGTTTGCATTGTTGGTAAAACTGGAAGTGGTAAATCAACTTTAGTTCAAACTTTTAATAGTCTTATAGAGCCAACAAATGGATACACTCAAGTTGAGACATTTTACATTACTGCTGATAAAAAGCTTAAAAAAGAATTACTTAAAAATGAAAGCGAAGAAGTTAGAAAAGATAATAAACATGTTGCTAATTTAAGAAAAAAAGTTGGAATGGTTTTCCAATTTCCTGAGTATCAACTTTTTGCTGAAACGATTTTAAAAGATGTTATGTTTGGGCCTAAAAACTTTGGGATGAAAGATGAAGAAGCTAAAGAAGTTGCCATTAAAAGTTTAAAAGATGTTGGAATTCCTGAAAGCTACTTTGAAAAATCACCTTTTGAGTTAAGTGGTGGCGAAAAAAGAAGAGTAGCTATTGCCGGAATTATTGCTAGTAATCCGGACGTTTTAGTGCTTGATGAACCAACAGCCGGTCTTGATCCAAACGGCAAAAAAGAAATTATGGCGCTTGTTAAAAAGTTCCATGAAAATGGTAAAACAATTATTATCGTAACGCACGATATGGATTTAGTATTAAATTTTGCTAAAACAGTAATTGTCTTAAATGATGCAAAGTTAATTGAAGTTACAACACCACAAAAACTATTTAACTCACCAAATTTGGAAAAGTATTCTCTAGAGATTCCAACCTTATATAAATTCATTTATTTATTAAAAGATAAGGGTTTTGCAGGGAATTTAAATGATATTTATAGTTTTGATGAATTAATAGAAAGGATAAAAGATGTAAAACATGTCTAACGTTTTTGGAAAATATACTCCATATAATACGATTATTCATCGTCTTGATCCTCGTATAAAATTTTTTGCTCTTATTGCCTTAATGGTAATGTGTTTTTTGCCATATGGTAATTATGCAAATCGTTTTATTGTTTTAGGTATTTTAGGTTTAATCATTGTTGCGATTATGATAATTGGTAAAATTTCACCATTATCGATATTTTCAAGTTTAAAATCCCTTTGGGTAATGATGATCTTTTTATTAATTATCTTTGTTTTTGTCCAGCAAGGTGTTGATACATCATCTCTCCATCCAATGATTGTTTTCCCTAATGGCTATACGATTTATTGGGAAGGTCTTTTTCAAACTCTGCATGTCTTTTTTAGACTCATTTTGATGATTTGTTTAACTTTAATCTTAACTTCAACCACCGCACCAATGGATATAACTTATGCTTTAGATTGGTACTTATATCCACTTAAACTTGTAAAATTTCCTACTCAAATTATTACAATGATTATTTCTTTAGCTTTAAGATTTATTCCAACCTTACTTGATGAATCACAAAAGATTATGAAAGCCCAAAAAAGTAGGGGTGTTGATTATAATCGTGGTTTTTTATCTAAAAAGATTAAATCAATTACTACTTTAATTGTTCCTTTATTAGTAAGCTGTTTTTCAAGAAGTGTTGAACTTTCTTTAGCTATGGATGCAAGAGGATATGACCCTTATGGCAAAAGAACATCATATAAATTATTAAAATTCCATACTCGTGATAGCATCTCTTTAATTATTGTTTTATTAATTATGGCTTTATTTATTACACTTTGTGCTTTATCTAGTTTCTACCCTGGATTTGATAATTTCTTAAAATTATTCTTTGGTATTGAGGCTTTTTAATGAAATATAAGATTGTTTTTAGTTATGATGGGAGTGCTTTTTTAGGTTATGCTAAGCAGCCTAATTTAAAAACAATCCAGGGCGAACTTGAGAAAAATTTATCTTTAATTTTAAATGAAAATATTATTTTAAGTGCCAGTGGAAGAACAGATAAAGGGGTGCATGCTCTTAATCAAGTGGCTTCTTTTTCAACCACTAAAAAGATAGAAAACCAAGATAAATTTCTTCATTCAATAAATAAATTATTAAATGAAGAAATATACGTTAAAAAGATATCTAAAGTTAATGAAAATTTTGATGCCCGTTTCTCTGCAAAGAAAAAAGAGTATCATTATTTAATTAATCTAGGTGAATTTAATCCTCTTTTAAGAAAATATGAACTTTTTATCAACAATAAAGAGTTCGATTTAATAAAATTTATTGAAGGATCGAAATTATTTATTGGTGAACATAACCTTATGAATTTTTGTTCTAAAGACGACGATAAAGACGGATTTATTCGCACAATTTATGATATTAAAGTTGTTAAAAAGGGAAAGAAAGTAGTAATTAAAATGAGTGGCAATGGTTTCATGCGTTATGAAGTTAGAAAGATAATTGGAACCTTAATTTATTACGCTGAAAGCAAAATTAGTATAGAAAAAATAAGATATTACTTAGAAAATACATCTAAAAGGGATATTGTTCCTTTTACTGCTAGTCCAGTAGGCCTTTATTTATTTAAAGTTTATTACTAATTAGTTTCGATTATTTTAGCTTTATTAGGATATTTGGAATCATTAGTAATTATTAAATGATTAACTTTTTTAACTTTAATTTCGCCTTTATATGGATTTTTAATTGATTCGATTGAAGAAGTAATATCAGCTTTTACATCACTATATTCAAAAGCTAAGTCGCATCCTTCCATCGTGCAATTAATTAACTTAAGTTTTTTACAATAGCAAAATGGTTGTGTACCAGTGATAGTACAATTTATAAAAGTAAGATTTTCAGAATACCAGGCTAGATATTCTCCTTTAACAATAGAGTTTTTAATGGTTACATTTTTTGCATGCCAAAAGCAATCCTTTGTATCTAGTTTGCTATTTTCTATCACCACATTTTTTGTATATTGAAAAGAATATTTTCCACTAAATTCAAGATTTGTAAAATGAATATCTTTAGATTCAAAAAAAGCATACTCACTTACAAGTTTTACATTTTTACCTAAGATTTGTGAGGTTTTCCAACCAAATTCAGGGGAACTAATAGTTAAATCATTTAAAGAAACATGTTCACATTCTCTAACTGCTTTAATACCATTTAAGGTAGAAGAATTGATTTTTATGTTTTTTGAATACCATAAAGCAGCACGAGAATTTTCGGTAAATGTTGACCAATTTATTGTCACATTCTTATCGTGCCATAAAGGATAGCGCAAATCAAAAAAGCAATCATCGATAATAATATTTTCGCTTTCTTTTAATGCTGACTCGCCATCCTCTTTGCCTTTAAAAGTGCAAGAAAATAAGTGCAAATCTTTAGAAGCGTATAAATCTCTTTCGTTTGGAAAACTCTTTTCTTTAATTTCTATCATCATTACCACCTTTTGCAAAAAATATTATAGTGTCAATTAATTTGGTCTGCAATTTATTTGTCACTTTGTCAGTTATTTTAATAAATATTTAAGATATTTCAATTGCTTTACACGTCCTTAAGCATTTAAAATTCTTTTATACTACTTAATTAAGTAGTAAAATTGTTTCGTTAAAGGAGATTTTTTTATTATGGGAAGACACTTCGAGGTTAGAGCTGCATCAATGGCTGCTACAGCAAAGAAAAAAAGCGCCATTTATATGAGAGCATCCAAAGAAATTTATATGGCTGCTAAAAAAGGTGTTCCTGACCCTAATTCAAATCTTGCTTTAAGAGCTGCAATTGATAAATATAGAAAACAATGTCCAAAAGACGTTATCGATAGAGCAATTAAAAAAGCACAAGGTGGCGAAGCAACAAACTATATTGAAGGAAGATATGAAGCTTATGGACCAGCTGGAACTTATTTAATTATTGATACCTTAAGTGATAATTCAAATAGAGCATTAGTTAACGTTAGAACAATTATCACTAGAAAAGGTGGACATTTAGGTGATGTTTCTTACAATTTTGAACAAGTTGGTGTATTAGATTTTAAATTTGATGGAACAGAAGAAGCACTTGAAGAAATTTTAGTTTTAGGTGATGTTGATGTTAAAGAAATTACTTTAGAAGATGGAATTGCTGAAGTAATTGTTGATCCAAGTTCATTTGATAAAGCTAAAGCTGTTTTACAAGAAAACGGCGTAAGCGATTATGAGTTTGCTGAAGTTACCATGAGAGCAAACGATAATGTTACTCTTGAAGGCGAAGATTTAACTAAATTTAAAGAATTACTTGATATGTTAGATGATTGTGAAGACGTTCAAAACATCTATCATAATGTTGATTTATAATTAAATAAGTATTAATTAATGGAGGTCCTTTTATGGAAGCAAAAGTTGAAAAAGCCACTCCTAGAAAAAAGGTCTATCATTTGAAAAAAGTTGACGGAGAGTGGCAAGTAATTTTAAGAGAAGGTGAAAAAGTAATTAAAAAGTTTAAAACCAAGGATGAAGCAATGGCTTATAGTGAAGCTCTTGCTGAAAGACAAGGTGGAACTCTTCTTGTTCACGCATCAAAAGGCAAGAACAAGGGCAAGTTTATGAAATAAACTTCTTAAATCTTTAAAACCTATTTAATTAAAAGATTAATATTTTTGTTTGCGCAAAAAGGAGTAAATCTATGTTAATAGATACTATTAAAAAAGAAAATTTATTAGCCCTTAAAAATCATGATGATGCTTTAAGAGCTGTTTATAGTATTTTGATTTCTAAATATAATCTTGAAGGATATGAAGCAAAAGCTAGTGGAAAAGAAATTGGTGATCCTGAAATGATTAAAATTATTCAAAAAACTTTAAAAGAACTCGACGAAGAGAAATTATCTTTTCAAAAGGGCGGTCGTGAAGATAAAGTTAACGAGATAATTCGCCAAATTAATGCGATTTCTTCATATTTACCAAAAATGATGAGTGAAGAAGAAATAAAAGCAGTTATTTTATCACTTGATGACAAATCAATTCCTTCTGTTATGAAGCATTTTAAAGCAAATTATGCTGGAAAATGTGATATGGGGCTTGTCAATAAAGTACTTAAAAGTTTATAATTTTAAAGCCTTTTAAAAGGCTTTAAAATCTTGGGAGTCTGGTTCAATGGTAGAACAGCGGTCTCCAAAACCGTTGATAAGGGTTCGATTCCTTTGACTCCCGCCATATTAGAACGACATGTCTGATACATTCTTAGTCGCTGACTAGGGGTGTGCAGACTTTTTTTGATTTTAGGCTTAAATGGCCACTTTTTAAATTTACGCCGTTGTAATAGTTGAAGCCGAAATCTCTAAAATTCATCAAAAAACCATCATTTTTAGGGCTCACGGGGTCCTGGCAATGTTTATAATTCGACATTAGAGGCTGTTCTTGGCGGAGTACAAACGTTTAGAAATCCAGCATTAGTTAACGTTCTTTATAAATTAGGATTTATAGAAAACTATGGTACAGGTCTTCAAAGAATTAGAGAAGCTTATGAAAATGAAGAATTGAAACCGGAATTTAAAGTTATTGATAGATATTTCTTCTTAACATTGCCTAATTTAAATAAAAATAGTTATTCTTTTGATGCTAATGATGCTAAAAATGATGCTAAAAATGATGCTAAAAATGATGCTAAAAATGAAACTCAAAAAACTTTAGAAGAAGAGATTATTGATTTAATAAAAAATAATAACTCGATCAGCAAAATTGAGATGGCTATGAAAACAGGAAAATCTAAGGCTACTATTGAAAGATTATTGAAACGCTCAAAAGTTATTAATCACGTTGGGCCAAAGAATGGCGGCCATTGGGAAATAGTAGACGAAAACAAACAATCCGAGTCATAATTTTAATATGGAGATAACGGTGTTTTAGTTGATTCAATAGATTTAGATGTTTTAAACCCAATATATATTTATTGTTTTGGAATAGCTGGAATTGTCGTTTATTTACTTTTGATTATTTTAGCTATCGTTTTTATAAAAAAAGACGTCGATTTAAATTATGTATTTGGTTATAGAACACCATTTGCTCTTTCATCAACAAAGAAATGGAAATGGGCAAATCATATTTTTATGAAATGCCTAATTATTGGAGAACCAATCTTTTTGATAATTCATATTGTTATATTTACTTTATCAGTGGTTTTTTCTTGGTTCTTTTTATGGACAATACTTACTATGGTTATAGGACTTATCTATTTTATTCCTATCGTTTTATATATTGAGATATATGGTCGTATAAAATTTAAAAATGATGTAGATAAGCCTATTGAATCTCTAATAGAAAATGAGCAATCCAAAAAACAAGATATCGATGATTATTGGAAATAAATTCACAATTGTAAATTTGTAGTATTTAAAAGTTGCCGTTGTTGTCATTGTAATGGTGTACAATGTATCAAAAGCGTAGTATGTAGGCAACTTATAACTAATATTTTTATACGAAGTAATGGTGTTAAAATTAATAATATTTGCTCGAGAAATCGGGCATTTTTTCATTCACAAGATTTTCATCATTTATTAAGACTAAAGAATTGTTTGAAAACGTTTTCTCATTGAGCGTTATTTGAAAAAGTAGTTAAATATAAATAGGGAATGAAGTCTCCCTAGATTATTATCTAAACTGCTAATTAGGCTGATGACTTCTACAACTGCTTTGTTGTAGGGATCATTGGCTTTTTTATAGCAAGGCAGAGCTCTAGGAGGTACTTCTTATGGTTTATCTTTCAATAGGTTTAATTCTTGTTTTTGGCTTTTTGATAGGTTTTTTGCTTGAGAAAATCCATATTCCAGGCTTCATCGGAATGATTGTTCTGGGTGTTTTGTTAGGTCCGACTGTTTTAAATATAATCGCACCAGAGTTGCTATCTATCTCTTCGATTCTAAGGCAGATCGCATTGGTTGTCGTCTTGACTAGAAGCGGACTAAATCTTGATTTTCGTGAGCTTAAAAAGGTAGGAAGATCTGCAATATTGATGTGTTTTGTCCCAGCAACTTTTGAGATTGTAGCTGTTGGAGTCGCATCTCACTTCTTGCTCAATCTCCCATGGTTTGAAGGCTTTTTATTAGGCTGTGTCTTAGGTGCTGTTTCTCCAGCTGTCGTATCACCAAGAATGATCAAACTTATACAAGGTGGATACACCAAAAAATCAATTCCCCAGATAATCTTGGCAGGTTCTTCAGCAGATGACACTTATACAATCATTCTTTTCTATGCTTTCTTGGGCATAGTACAAAATGGGGAATTCAATGCTGTTTCAGTTGGTTTGATTCCAGCGACGATAATTTCAGGAATTGCTCTTGGAATAATGATAGGGATTGCTCTTATCTTCTTTTACAAAAAGACAAATTTTCCATTAGCAATCGATGTCTTGGTATTCTTTGGCATATCACTTTTGCTTTTAGGAATGGAGGAACTTCTAAAACAATATTTCGATATTTCTTCCCTTCTAGCTATCATGGTCATGGGAATGGTGGTTCTCTTTAAGTTGCCAAAGAAAGCCAAAGAATTATCGAGAGGATATGATGGGATTTGGAAGTTCTTTGAAATAATACTTTTTGTCCTTGTTGGAGCTGCTGTTGATTTTAAATACATCATCGAGAGTGGTGGATTTGGAATTTTGGTATTGGTAATAGGATTAATATTCCGCTCGGTTGGTGTTTATATTTGCATATTAGGAACAGGCATGAATTGGGAAGAGAAGTTATTTTGCGTTTTCGCATATTTACCTAAGGCAACCGTTCAAGCTTCTATTGGAGGTATAGCCTTATCGATGGGACTACCATGTGGAGGAATCATTCTCGCCGTGGCTGTTTTGACTATTGTTATAACTGCTCCAATTGGTGGATTCTTGATAGACATAACCGGTAAGAAATGGTTAGAAAAAGTTGAGCCCGTTGAGACAGATGACAATGAAGTAATAAGCTCTACAGTTTAGGAAAGCATCGCCAGGCTTTGAATTGATAGAAATTCTCCCTTTTGCCATATAAACAACGATTAAATCAACACTTTGTTGGTGTGTCGTTTATCTAGTAAAGGTTTTGTTTTGATAGTAGGGGTGTCGTTTTATATCAAAGCGATAGCACAAAGACATCTTATAACTATTTTTTTGATAAAGGTAAAAACATTTATGATGATAACTTAGAAATATAACCTACATTCTCAATTGGCGTTTCTACATTTTGTTGTTGACATTGACACTCACTTAATAAAAACTTTACTTTATATAATAGCAATCGAGTAAAGAATGACTTATATACTTCTGATAATTTATTCTAATCAATTTTAATTTTGATATAGATTGCTTATTTTAAAACTGGAAAAACTGTTCAACCATTAGTGAATAAAATTAATAAAAAAATCACAAATTGATTTCTATATTCTTACTTTTCTCACATAAAATAGAAAAAGTACGATAGTTATCGTATTTTTATTAAATCTTAAATATAGCCAACTTTAAAATTTAATTTTTAATATTTTGTTTAATTGTGCACTAGATAATTTACGCAAGTTTTAACTGAACTTAATTTAAACGATTAAATATATGAAAGAAGAGAAGATTGAGACAGCAATCTTTCTTAGTTCATAGATTTTTCTAAATTTACCAAAAAGCGTGATAATCATCATATCTTCCTCATTAGTATTAAGAAAGTATTAAGATTTTATTTTCGAAAATTAATATCTATTTTGTCGTAGCTATAATTTCTTACGGCGATATTCTTCTGCAAATCGTCAAATATTTGAAATTTTAGGGGTTTAAACAATGAGAAAAAAATTCACAATCTTGAGTGTAAGTGCTCTTTTGGCTTTAGTCAGTTTAGCTGGCTGCTCGACCTGTCCTGAGTGTCCTGTTTGTGAAGAGGACCCAGACGATAATCCTGATGATAATCCAGGTGAAAATCCTGGCGAAGATCCTGATGATAATCCTGATGATAACCCGGATGAACCAGACCCATCTGAAGGATTAATTGATAAATCTGAATCTGAATGGAATGAAGATATTACAAATTTAATGTTTGATTCTCTTGGCGGAGCTATTCTTCCTTTTATTGATTTAGGTGAAGGCGAAATTCAAGCTAAATATGTTAAAAACGATGAAAATAATGATTATAAATCATATTTAGATTTAATAGGTGGTAATTTCTTAGTGTCTCACCTTGAAGAAGCAGTCGCGACTTATAAAGAACATTATTGGAATACAGTAATGGTTGGCGATGAATTCTATGCCTCAAATGATTTAATAAATGTTTCCGTTGAAGTTAGTAAAAACTACAATAATTTATTTGAATTAAAAGCTTACTATGATGAACCATTCAATTCTTCAGATGTAACTGAATGGGATGAAACAACTACCGTCTTAATTAATGAACATTTTGGTAGATTTGAAGTTCCATTTGTATATTTAGGTACAGTTAATTATGATTCATCTATTACAAGTGAAGGTGCTTTACTTGTTACCGGTGGCACATGGAACGACCAAGTTTTAAGTCAATTTAGAACTTCATTTGGAAACTGGACTATTACAACTGATGAAGAAGAACTTACAACTTTATATGCAACTCATGAAGTTGATGGAAGTACATTAAATGCAACTTTAGCTAAAGTTAATAATAAAGCTCAACTTACAGTTTCTTTAACCGAAGCTTTTGATGCAACTAATCAAACAAGCTGGTCAAGTGAAGTTCTTGCAGCTATGGATAAATCATTAAATAAGAATGTTTTACCTTATGTCTATTTAGGTACTGTTTATCCAACAATTGATACAGCTTCAACTAATGAAAGAAATTTAACTTTAGTTGGTAAACTTTGGGATGATTCTATTTTAGAAGCTGCAAAAACAGCATTTGAAGCTGAAGAAGGATGGGTAGTAACTAGCGGCGAAACAAGTGTTACTTTCTCTAAAGCTATTAACTTTGAAGAATATGAAGTAGTTGTTGAGAAAAATGCTGAAGGCGTACCAGTTTTAAGAGCTTCTAGAGAAGAATTATATAATGAAGATTCTTTAACTGATTATACCGAAGAAATTAAGACGGCCTTTAAAGACAAATATGGTGAAGAAATTACTACTATTATTCCTTATTTATATTTAGGAACATCATCACCTAGATTAAATACTGAAATTCCAGCAAAGCATGAAGAAGATATCTATAAATTAGTTATTACTGGTGGTAAATATGATTCTAAAATTTTAGAAAGATTTAAAGAAAAATTCACCAAAGATGCAGGATGGTATAGTGAAATAGAGAATTCTGCTGAAGATTCAGGCTCAGATTATGTAGATTATGGAGATGCTAAAGCCGTTGCAATTAAATCAACTGGAGAATTTACCTATAAAGTTGGCTTATTTACTTTAGGAACTGGTGAAGATGAAACGGCCTATTTAGAAATAAATAGATCTGAAAACAAAGGCACACAAGCAATTGATTGGAGTGATGAAACAAAAGCTAACCTTGAAAAAGCTTTAGGTTTAGGTAGCGATGAAAAAATTCCATTCTTCGATACTGGAAGAGATACATTAGAAATTATCTTTAATGAATATGGTCATTTAGAATTCCAATTTGTCGCCGATGCCATAACTTTCTCTTATAGAGTCTGGTGTGCAATTGATGCTTTAACAAAAGATGGCTGGGATGTAACTCTTGCTCATAACGATACTTATTTCAGTAATGAAGTTTGGATTAGTTCTATTAATGCCAGCAAAGATTTTAATGGTAAAAAAGTTAAAATTAATATTATGGTAAATCCAAGTTCCTACTATAGATTTGCAATGTTTGGTAGCGTTTCTCTTGATGAAACCTATGATCCTGCAAAAGAAGAAGGAAGTTGGAGTGAAGAAATCAAAACTCAAATCAAAGAAAGATATAATATCGATTTACCTTATATCTATTTAGGAACTGATAGGCCTTACATTTTTGAAGATCCAGATGAAGGCGAATTAATGATTATCGGTAATGATGCGACAACTGCTTTATTCGATAATGCTAAAGAAGTATTAACCGCAAATAAGTTCCTTATTGATAACGGTGAATCATATGGAACTTACGTTGTTGCTACAAAAACTAACGATGACGGAAACATTGTTACAGTTTATGTAGATACTAATGACGACAGACCATTTATTACTTTCAAACTCACTGAAGTCTTCAATCCAGGAGAAGAAAAAGAATGGAGTAAAGATATTCAAGATACGTTAACTGCAGAACTTCCTGCTGGAGTTACATTACCTTACCTATATTTAGGAACAGTTAATCCTACAACAAGCGTTGAAACTTATAATAATGGAAAGAAAATTTCAATTATTGGTGGTAACTGGGATGATGAAGTCATTACTTTAGCTAAGCAATATGCTACGGACGCAAAAAGTCAATTTATAGTTGGCACGACAAGTGAAACATTCTATGGTTATGTTTTACTTGAAGATAAAACTGCAGTCAGAATGCAAATTTCTGAAAATTATGATGATCTCATTCAACTAGATATCTATGTTGATGAAAAACCAGAAGTAGTTGTTGATGGTTTTGCAACTTGGGGAAGCTTCCCAGAAAGTTACTCTGGTAGTATTAGTGAAATAATGAAGAGTGGATTAGGATTTGAATTACCTGAATTTATTCCTTCTGGTATTGCTCCTACAAAAGATGATAGTGCTAGTTTTTACGCTCCATATAATGTTAATAGCAATAAGTATATGAGTATGAACTCTTATTACAGCACATATAACGCATACTATCTCTATGTTGCTATGGACAAACTTGAAGAATTTGGTTATGAAGTTACTTTAAATCCATTTGCTGAAGATGAAATGGCCGGATTTGTTGCTAAAAAGACTGATCAAAATGGAACTACCATGATTACTCTTTCACCTTCAAGTGGCGATTTCGATGATGATGAAAATGGATTAACAATGTCAGCAATCCATTTACCAGATATGAAAAACTTTGAAGATGTAAAAGATTTTGCCGAATCTGACAAAATTAATATCAATGGTGCTTTAGATGGTTTGTCTTTACCATATGCAAATCTTGGCTGTGAAGCTCCAAATATCTCTACTTCTAATGGACAAGTTTCAATTACTGGTTATAATTATTCAGAGGCTATTATTGCTGGCATCAAGGATGCTTATACTGAAGCTAAGTGGACACTCTATGATACCTATGTTGTCCAAAACGGAATAGCCTATAAAACTATTGGTGGAACATTAGTGCAAAATGGACATACTTATGTCTTAACTGTTACTCCATCAGTATCTAATGCTGTTAATGGAGTCGGTACATTCTCATCAACTTCAGTAACAACAAAATTAGTTATTCAAATGGCTTAATCTTTATATTAATTCATCAATTGGAGGGTTGATTGTATGCTAAAAAACTATGTAAAACGACTTAAGTTAGAAAATATATTACAAGGATCAATCTATGCACTTAGTGGCGGCTTATTAGCCGCCGCTATTATGGTCATGACCTTTCAACTTGTAGGATTGAGTGAATGGTATTTTTATCTTATTGCAGTTGGTGGTGGTTTATTAGTTTATGGCTTAATCCTCCTTGGATACTATTTATTTAATCGAGTTGGTGATAAAGAAGCGGCTAGAAGAATTGATCAAAACTTCAATCTTCGTGAAAAAGCTTCAACAATGATTGAATTTCAAGGACAAGAATCTCTTCTTATTAATAAGCAAAGAGAAGATGCAGAAAAAAGTATTAAACTTAAAAGTCCTAAGAAATTGATTCTTAAAGTTACAATGGCTAGTTTACCTCTCCCATTATTAGGAGCAGGAGCCTTTACAACATCATTCTTTACTCAAGATATTGTTAACATGGTAAAGGCTGATGAAACTCAAGATAATTTCGATGATGAAACTGATGATATCATCGACGACATAAAAGATTATATTGGGAAAAGTCAGGCTTCTGCAGCGTTTAAGGAAAAATTATACCAGATTTTAGAAGAACTTCGTGAAGATTTAAAAGGCGATACTTCAATTCCTTCAAGACAAGCTAAAGTTGATGCAGCCAAAGAAGAAGTTGATATTGCTTTAGATGAAGTTAATACAAAAGAGGAAATTGGTGGAGAGCTTGCAAGTGAAGAAAGTGATTTTACTGAGCTTGGTAAAGTTATTTCTGAAGCTAACGTTGATGCTATTGAAGAAGCCTTCGCTGGTATTATTTCAAAAATTGATATGATTGTTTCAACAGATGGCTTATTAGACTACTTTGGTGAATGGATTAAAGCTTTAGAAACATTACTTAAAAACATTGATGTTCCTTCTAGTGATGCTAATTACGTAACTTTCTCTGATTTATTAGCTAAACTTCAAGCTATTTATGACAATGTTGAAGATAAAATCGCTGGTAGTTCAAATGCAACTACATCTCTTATAAATAAACTTATTCGTGATTCTCAAGAACAAGCTAAAAAAGCAATCGAAGATGCGATTGGAAAATTAAAAACTGATATTACTTTAGAAAAAGCCAATGATCAATTAGCCGAAGACGTTAAAAAGTTAATGGATCAATTAGTTGACCCAAATAATTACACCGATCCTGATGAAGGTATGGAAGGCGGACAAGGCGACCAAGATGGCGAAGAAGGCGATGTTGGTGATAAAGGCGACCAAGAAACTGATGCCAATGAAGGTGAAGAAGGTGGCGCTGAAGGCGGCGAAGGAAATGGTGATGGTGATAAAGGCGATGGCAGCGGAACTGGAAGTGGCGGACAAGAAGGCGATGGCAATGGTCAAGGCCAAGGTGAAGGCGCTTCTGGTGGAGGCGGTGAAACTGAATACGGAAGTAATGATAAAGTTTATACCGGTGAAAAAGGTGAAACTGAATATGGTGATGTAATTGGTGATTATCAAAACGATGCTAGTGACGATGCAAAAAATACAGGTGATGATGATTTAGAGGGAGCAATTGGTGATTATTTCGATGAACTTTATGGCGAAGGAAATAATAACCAAACAAATCCATAATTTTTAAAAAATATTCGTGTTTAGAGGAGGTATATATGGAAAACGAGGAATTACTTAAAGAATTTAGTGAGGCATCTAAGAAGATTAAAGAGCAAATTCATCGAGATATTATTGGACAAAATGAAGTTGTAGATAATGTTATTATTGCTATTATTGCTGGAGGTAACGTTTTACTTGAAGGTGTCCCTGGAACTGGAAAAACTAGACTTGTTCGTTCAATGGGTCAAACATTATCTTTATCTTTTTCAAGAATTCAATTTACCCCAGATTTAATGCCTAACGATGTTACTGGTACAAATATTATTCGTAAAGATAGTGAGGGTAATCTTGTTTCATCTTTCCAAAAAGGTCCTATTTTTTCTCAAATTATCTTAGCTGATGAAATTAACAGAGCTACTCCAAAAACTCAAGCTGCTATGCTTGAAGTTATGCAAGAGCATAAAGTTACTGTTAGTGGTGTCTCATATCCAATGCAAGAACCATTTTTCGTTTTAGCTACTCAAAACCCTATTGAACAAGATGGAACTTATCCACTTCCTGAAGCTCAAATGGATAGATTTATGTTTAAACTTAACATGGTTTATCCAACCGAAAAAGAATTAGCTGATATTGTCAATTTAACTCAAGAAGATCAAAGAGAAAGAGCTGAAAAAGTTGTTGATGGTGAAACAATCTTAAATATGCGTAAACTTGCTACAAGTGTTCCAATTATTGAAGATGTTTTAAATTATGCAATGAAGCTTGTTCATAAAACACATCCTGAAGTTGATAAAACCTCTGAAATTGCTAAAAAATATATTAAATTTGGTGCATCACCTCGTGCTTGTCAATCTATCATTACTGGAGCAAAAATTAGAGCTTTAATGAATGGAAATTATAATGTTTCATATGATGACATTAATGCTTTAGCACTTCCAGTTTTACGTCATAGAATTAAACTTACTTATAATGCAATCAATGATAATTTAACAGTTGATGATGTTATTACAAAATTAATTGAAGAAACTCATAAAGGCAAATAATTTATGAAGCAAATCATTGATGAACGTTTCTTATCTCAATTAGAGTTATTTTCGCTAGCAATAAAAGATAATGTTGCTGGTCTTTTTGGTGGAAGTCATCAATCGAAAAAATATGGAACATCATGTGAGTTTGCTGATTATAGAGAATATGTTGAAGGGGACGATATTTCTAAAATTGATTGGAATATTTATGGTCGATTTGAACAACTTTATTTAAAGCTTTATCTAGACGAAAAGCAGATGTATACCAAAATTTATATTGATGCTTCTAGATCAATGTCTTTTTTCAATAAAGGTGATTATGCTTTACGTCTTGCAGCAGCTCTTGCTTATTTATCGGTTAGTGAAATGGATCGTGTTTCAATTTATCTTATAAAAGAACATAGTATTGTTCCTTTATTTGAAAAGATTATTGGTCGAGAAAAATTCTATGAAAATATTGCCAAACTAAATGAAGTTGATTTTAGCGGTGATGTTTATGTCTCTGATGCCATTATGAGAAGTGATGTTGGTTTTGGAAATGGTAAAAGCATTATTATCTCAGATTTTTTAACCTATAATGATTACTTTTCAGCGATTGATTATTTAAGAGAAAAGCACCGTGACGTATTATGCATTCAACTTTTAGCTCCTGAAGAAATAAATCCAACTTCAAGAGGTAAAAATATCTTATATGATGCTGAAGATTCAAATAGATTTTTTAAAGGAAATATTACGCGTGATGTATTAAATGCTTATCATAAAGCATTAGATTATATCCAAGAAAATTTATTAAGTTATTGTGGATCGCGTGAAGCAGATTATACTCTTTATGATACATCAATTTCTTTAAGAGAACTATTTATGGATCGTTTGTTGAATAAGGGGGTGATTAGATGAACTTTAGATTTCCTTTTGGTCTTCTCCTTTTACTTGCTATCCCAGTTCTTATTATTATTTATATCATTAAAAATAAATATAAAGAGAAGGTTGTCTCATCTAGTTATATTTGGGATTTAAGTAAAAAGTTCTTAAAAAAGAAGAACCCTTTAAATTCAATTGCTAATCTTTTAAATCTTATTATTCAATGTGTTTGCGTTGCTTTTTTAAGTTTTTCCCTTGCAGAACCCGTATTTAATTTTCAAAATGGGGCAGAAAATGAAGTTTACATTTTAGATGCTTCAGCCAGTATGAGTATGGTAAATGAAGATGGAGAAACTCGATTTGAAGAAGCAAAAAATCAAATTAAAAATGCAGTAAATGATTCACCAAATGGTTCAACATTTACTTTAATTGTTAGTGATTCTAATTCCAGAACCCTTTGTAAAAATATTCAAGATAAAGCAATTTTTAATTCTTTATTAGATAGAGTTGAAATTGATTATGGTGATAGTGAGTTAGAAAGTGCTATAAGTTTAGCTCAGTCTCTAGCTTCGGTTGGTGAAGGTAGTAGATTTACTTTATTTACTGATAAAGACATCAAAGTTGATGGAGGAATTGAAGCTTTTAATGTAGCTGATACTAATAAAAATTACTCTATTAATGATTTAAGAATTAATGATATTAAAGAAGAAGAGTCAAATTATATTTTATTAGAAGCAGATGTCATATCTTACAGTGAAGATACAACATTAGAAGTTGAATTTACTATTGATGAAACTTCATTAGGTAAAGTTGAACAAGAAGTTAAACAAAACGAAGTTACAACTTTTTCATTAAAGCTTCCTAATGTTGAAGGACAATATGATAATTACTCCTCACTTAAAGCAACTATTTTAAATGAAGATTATTTAAAAGATGATAGTGAATTCATTCTTTATAATACAAGCGATTTTGATACCACTAGTATTTTAATTGTTAGCTATTCACCATTTTATTTTGAATCAGTGTTCAATGCTTTAAATAAAAACCAAGTTAAAGTTTCTTATACAACAATTTCACCATTTCTTTATGATTTAACCGGCGGAACTGTTGGATATGATGTTGTAATTTTTGATGGATATTCACCAGAAAAATTGCCTACTGATAGTGCAGTTTGGTTATTTAATTGTGGTGAATCTATTCCTAATTCAGGATTTTATTTCCAAAAAGAATTTACAGTAGAAGATCCAGGAATTAACGCAAGTTATGCAAACAATAACGATGATATCTTGTATCAAGAATTAACTAAAGATTTAGTTAAAAGAGATATCACAATTAAAACTTATCTTCGTTATACTTTAAATTCTCAATTTACTACAATTTTATCTTACGATAATCTTCCATTCATTTTTGCTGGTAGAAATGAATATAATCAAAAACAAATTGTCTTTAATTTTGATTTACATAATTCAAATTTACCTCTTCTTGCTGATTTTATCATTATGATGAGAAACTTTATAACTTATTCAAATCCATCCATTTTAAATGAGTTTAATTATAAAGTTCATGATGAAGTCACATTTACTTTCCCGGATACAGCATTATCTTGTAAGATTCTTACTCCATCAGGAAAAATTGATTATTTAAATGCTTATGATTTACAAAGTTATAGTTTAAGAGAAGTTGGGACTTATTCAATTGATGTTGAACTTGCAACTGGTAAAAGCAGAAATATTAATATTTTCAGTTCTTTCCCTGATGAAGAAAGAGTTCCTGTAGTTGAAGATGAAAATTCTTATAGTGTCGTTTTAAGCGAGAATATGCCAAAAGCTGATCGAATATTTGAAGGCTTAATTGTCGTATTAATCGTTTCGTTAGTGTTTCTTTTAACAGATTGGATATTGTACAGCCATGAACAATTTTAAGTTTAATAACCCTTGGTTACTGTTTTTAATTATCCCGCTAGTTGTTTTAATTGTAGTTGGTTTCTTTATGATGAAAAAAGAGAAACGTTATACAAAGAAAAACATTATTTCTTTTTCATTACATTTAGTAATTGCTGTTCTTATTTCTGTCGCTTTTGCTGATCCAAGTTACTTAACTGTTGATAAAGAGACTGATGTATTTATTCTTGTTGATGCTTCAGCTAGTGAAAAAACATCAACTGATCGCATTGATCAAGCAATTAAGGATGTTAGAGCCGCTGCTTTAGAAACGCCTAATACAAAAGTTGGAGTAATCCCTTTTGCAAAAGAAGCCAAAACTTTAGTCGAACTTGGCGGCTCTTTTAATTCAATTAACGATATTTATAATGATAAATCATTTGATTATACAGCTACAAACCTTGAAGAAGCTTTACTTTATACCGCTGAAAAATTTGATTCAGATTCTTATAAAAGAATAGTTTTAATTTCTGATGGAAATGAAACTGATGGAGAAGCAATAAATACAATTGAAACCTTAATGCAAGAAGGAATAACAGTTGATGTTGTTAATTTAAAAGCTGATTTCCCAGTTGAAATATCTTTAACAGGAATAAATTATACTGATAATACTTATTTAAATAGAGATGAGTCAGTAGAAGCATTAATTAATGCTTCATCACCTTCTAACGTTACTCTTGAGTTACATAAAGATGGAAGTCTTATTGATTCTAAAAATGCTTACTTAGGAGCCGGATTAAACGTTGTTAGTTTTCCTTTAGATACTTCAAATAGTGGTGAATTTAAATATGAGGTTAAAATTAAAGAACAAGATGGTTCTAAATTTAACGATACATTCATTGAAAACAATTCACGTTCTTTTGTTCAAAATGTTTCTGGCGATTTTGAAATTCTCTTTTTAGGAAAAACTAATGCTGAATTAAATAAATTTAAAGAACTTGCTTCTTTACCTGAAGAAGCCACAATTGATTCATATATTAATGAAGAAACTGTTCCTTATACTTTAGAAGATTTAATTAAATATGATGAAATTATCTTATCTAATATTGATTTAACAACTCTTGATAATTACGCTGATTTTATAACTAATTTATCAACAGCAGTATCAGTTTATGGAAAATCTGTTTTCACTTTTGATGCTACGTATGTTGGTAATACTAATGATCCAGCTTTAGTCTTATATAATGATTTATTACCTGTTCAATATCAACCAGATGATTCTCGAGCCCTTGTTTTAGTTATTGACTCTTCTGGCTCAATGGGTGGTAATAACTTAGATATGGCTATTCAAGGGGCCAAAGAAGTTGTTGATAAACTTGACGTTAATGATTCAATTGCTGTTGTTACTTTTGAAACTAATGTAACAGTTCCAGTTACAATGACAACTATTAGAAATGAAGAAAATCGTCAAGACATCAAAGATAAGATTGATCGAATCACTAACAATGGTGGAACCAATATGCTAAATGGTCTTGATGAAGCTTATAAACAAATTCAAGGCGTTACAGCTGAATATAAAGACATTATTACTTTAACTGATGGACTTGCTGGAGATAACATTAACGATTTAAAAAAATATGTTACTTCTATGAGCTTTTCAAATATTTCTTGTTCTTTTATCAATATATTAGATAAAGAAGGAGAAGAGCTTTTAAGGACATTAGCTAAGCTTGGTAATGGCCAATATCATTATGTTGATTCAGCTCTTGGACTTAAAGACATCATGGTTGATGCTATTGAAGAAGAGATTATTGATACTGTAATTGAAAAAGATTCGCCAGTTATTTATCAAATTGAGGATGATCCTTCATTAGAAGGTGGAGTTTATAACAAATTAGAAAATGTATTAGGATATAACTATTGCCGTATGAAAAGTGGAGCCAATACAGTTTTATCTGTTCAATATATTCATACAAATTCTGAAAATCAATTAAATGTTATTGCTATTCCTTTATATGCTTATTGGCAATTTGGAGCTGGAAAAGTTTCTTCCTTTACCTCTTCTTTAAGTTCTAATTGGACAAGTAAATTTTGGAGTGCTGCATCCGGAAAAACTTTCTTTAAAAATATAGTTAATCAAAGCTTGCCAGATCGTTATAACAAATCTATTTTAAACGTCGAGTTTAAAGCAAATGGATCAACTTCTGAAATTGAAGTAAGTCCAAACGTTGATACAAAAAATAGCAAAGTAAGTGTTGAACTTAAATCTTTAGATGATGAAAGCACCATTGCTAATTATGATTTAGTTTATGATGGTAGTAGTTTTACATATGATCTTCCTACACCTAAAGTTGGATTTTATGAAGCAAAGGTTAATTTTTCAAAGTTAAATAGTGAAACAAATGAATATGAACTTGTTGAAACAACTACAGTAATTTATAGTTTCGATTATTCTTCAGAGTTTAATTTCTTTGATGAAACAGCAAATACTCTTCTTAATCAAATTGCTTCACAATGTGGCGGGTCAATTTTAGCCGAGAATAATATTCATATTGACATGAGTAATAACCAACTTGCTGATTCAAGTTATGTTTCTTTGATGGTTTGGATATTACTTGCAGCTGTTATTGTTTATCTTGCTGATATTACTATTAGAAAATCTATCTTTAGAAAGAAAGAGAAAAAAGAAGTTAGTCAACCTGCTGATAATTATTTTTAACTTTTTAATAAAATATTTTTAAATTTTCTTAAATAAACTCCTTTATATTAGTGAAAGGAGTTTTTCTTTCGTGTTCTTTGACATATTTTTTTAGTAAAGATTTAAAAGGAAGTTATGGTTTATTTTCTATAGTTTTTCTTATTCTTTGTTATGTGCTAATATTTAATTAGAAACATTAAATTTAGCATTAAAACACTGCAAATCTTAGCTATTTTGTAGAAATTATGGTCTATAAGGTAGAGTTATTATACAAAGAAAAATGGAAAAATTATATTCTTGATAATGGATATAGAAGTGAAGAATATTACGATGTAGAACTTAGTGAGGACACTCTTCATAACGTAAATTTAAAGTTGACACGAAAGAAACTAACTAATCCAATTGTGCATACATCTGAAGAATATGATTTTCCTGATAGACTCTACCAAGATCATTTTCCTGATGCTAAGGCTTATGGTGTTTTAAAGAATGATAAGCTAATAGGAGTAATTGAAGTTAGTGAGGAAAAGTGGTCCAATCGTTTAAGAGTAACCGAGCTTTATGTTGATAAAGATTATAGAAGGAGAGGAATTGCCACTTGTTTGATGAATTTTGCAAAAGATATAGCAAAAGCAAATAATAATCGAGCAATCATTTTAGAAACTCAAACTTGTAATGTTAATGCTATTGATTTTTATCATTCGCAAGGTTTTGTTTTTGACGGAATTGAAACAACTTGCTATAACAACGAAGATATAAAAAGAAAAGAAGTGCGCTTAGAACTTGTTTATTTTATAAAATAGTTCGTTGCTAATTGATAAATTGATTTATATCTTGGATTAAATAGAGTGGAAGGTCGATTAAATCACCTTTATCTTTAAACGTAGATAAGGAAGTTCTTATTGACTTATTTGGATGATATTTTTCTTTAAACATTTTAAGACTTTTAGCCTTTAAATTAGTTTCGGCCTTAACTTCTATTGGCGTAATACTTTTACCATTATCCACAAGAAACTCAATCTTGGTTGTACTCAAAGAGGTTTGATAAGTGCAAATTTTTAGATTTTTGTTTACAACAAGTTGATTTAAAACGTAGTTTTCAGTAAGTGCCCCTTTAAATTCAGTAAAAATATTGTTTTTTGATATTAAAGTTGAAAGATCAATCTTACACATACAAGCTAGTAATCCGACATCGAAAAAATACAATTTAAAAACTGTTTCATTTAAGTATGACTCAAGTGGAATATTTGGCTTTGTAATGGAATTAATTTTGTAAACTAATCCGGAATTTAAAAGCCACTCAATTGCTATTTGATAGTCTCTTTTTCCTTTATTATTTTCTTTTATATCTTTATAAACAAATTTCTTATTTTCTTTTGCTAGTTGAACTGGGATACTTTTAAATACTTCCTTAATTCTTAGAGTAATTAATGAGTTATCGTTGTGCTTACTTATATCATTTATATATGAATCCAAGATATTATTTTGGATGGTTCTTACTTCGGCGAAAGCCTGGCTTGAATCTTGTTTTAAGTCTAAATACTTTTGCACGACTTCAGGCATGCCGCCGATGTAGTAGTATTTTTTTAGCTCGTTTACTAATTCTAAATGAAAAGGTTCGAATAAATTTATATCATTTGTCTCAAAGAGTTTATAAAGTCCAGGATTATCAGCTTTTAAAAATTCTTTAAATGTTAAAGGATATAAGTCCAGAAATTCAACCTTTCCAACAGGAAAAGAAAAATCTTTATGGAAAAAAATTCCAAGTAAACTTCCAGCACAAATTATGTGGTAATCAGGATGAGTTTCATAGATTGATTTTAATGAAGATAATGCTTCAGGACATAATTGAATCTCATCTAAAATGATTAAGGTATCTTTAGTTATAGTTTTGTTAAATTTTATTGATAGAAGGTTCAAAAGAGAATCTGGATTTTTTGTCAAAAATAGATTTTTCAAAGTTTCATCTCTATCAAAAGAGCACGGAATATAGTTATCCTTATAGTACATGTCTTTGAATTGGCTAATTAGATAACTTTTTCCAACCTGGCGTGCTCCGCGTATGATAAGAGGTTTTCTTTTTTCTTTTTCGTTCCACTTTATAAGATTTTTGATTGCTTCTCTTTCCATAAGATTGTCCTATACCTATTTTATCTAAAATTGGTACATATAACAATAAATTTGGAAAATATTCGTACGAAAAAATTCCATTTGTGGAAAATATTCCTACGAAAAAATTCCATTTTTGGAAATTATTCGTAGGAAAAAATTCCAATAATACGGACAACTCAATTATAATTCTTGTTATAGATGCATTATTTTTAGCCATTAGTAATTGTTTTAAGATAAATAAGTATATAATCTTAAACTAAAATGTGTTTCCTCAAAAAACTATGTTTCGATATAATCTTATTTGTTAGGAAAAGAATTATGAGAATTGGATTAATTATAGCAACAAAAGAAGAGTTTGACACTTTAGTGCAAGGGTTTAATGTTCAACCAAATGAAGAAAAGGATAATGTCTATCATACCTTTTTACTTAACATAAATGAACATGAAGTTTATGTTGCAAAAAGTGGTATAGGAGAAATTGCTGCAAGCAGCTTGACTCAATATTTAATAACTAAATATGATGTTAAACTCATTTTAAATTATGGAGTTGTTGGAGCTTTAAAACCTAATTTAAAGATTAATGATTGTGCAGTTTTAAAAAGTGTAGTTCATTATGATTTTGATATTTCTGGCATTGATGAGATTGATGAAGCAACCTATCCAGAAATTGGTAGCTATGAAATTCCTCTTACTAGGAAATATATTGAATTAGTTAAAAAACTTAATCCACAATTACCTGAACTTATTTGTGCTAGTGGCGATAAATTCATTTCTGATTCAAATTTTAAGAATTCTTTAGTTAGCAAATTTAATGCAGATGTTTGTGATATGGAAAGTGCAGGAATTGTTTTAACTGCTTTAAAAAACGGAGTTGAAGTATTCTCTTTAAAAGGCGTGAGTGATACAGCAAACGATGAAGAATATAATTCTTTTGCAAAAAGAACCTGTGAAGTATTATTCAAAGTTTTAAAAGAGATTTTATTTTCACTTTAACTAAAAAAGTAATATATTTATTCATTGGGGTTGAGTTATGGAGATTTTAATTACTTTTTTAGGTTTAATTATTCCTTTTATTGGAACAACATTAGGTTCAAGTTTTATCTATATCTTTAAGAATAAAGGTATGAGCATAAATCTTGGCAAAATTTTTAACGGTTTTGCCGCAGGCGTTATGCTTGCAGCTTCCTTTTTTGGCTTAATGCTGCCGGCACTTGAATACCAAGTTGATTATATGCCTACGATACTAGTCGTAATCATTGCCTTCCTTATTGGTGTTATTTTGATATTTTGTATTGATCACTTTGTTCCTCACTTTCATAGTCAAGAAAACTATGAAGAAGGCATTAAAACACAAAGAGTTACTAAAGACCAAAAGATGTTTCTTGCTGTTTTAATCCACAATGTTCCAGAAGGATTATCAGTTGGAGTAACTTTTGGTGTTGCTTTAGCCAATTTAACAAGTGGAAGTGATTTATTTGCAGTAATGGGCTCGGCCTTGATGTTAAGTATTGGTGTAGCAATACAAAATATCCCTGAAGGAGCAATAGTGTCATTACCTTTTAAAGAAACCAACACTACTAACAAAGCTTTTTTATATGGTATGTTTAGTGGAATCATTGAACCAATCGTTGCTGTTTTTGGTGTCTTATTGGCTTATTATATTCAACCTTTAATGCCTTGGGCTTTAGCTTTAGCAGCTGGATGTATGATTTATGTAACAATTGAAGACTTAGTTCCGACAGCAGTAAGTGGTGAAGGCAAAAATCACTACGGGATTATTGCATTCATTATCGGCTTTTTAATTATGATGAGCCTTGACTATTTGTTAGGATAATTTATATATTTTTGATCTATTGAAAGTCCATATTTTTTATTAAAAACCTTGCAAATCTTAAGTAAATCGCTAGTTAAATAAGATAATGCTACACTATTTAACTTAGTAATTTCTTCTCTTTTTTCTTGAGATAAATTGGAAATGATGGCATATCCTTCTTTATTATTTTTGTTTAGATAATAAGCCTCGCTTAAAGCTAATACCATATCAGATATTGTGTCGCTATCTCCGCCTATTGATATAGCATTTCTTAATGCATCAATATAATTTTTGCTTATTAAGAAAATGTAGATTGCCTGTGGCACAGATTTTTGACAGGATATTTCGAATTTGTAATTTTGCACTAAATTTTCATAATCAAAATTGAGTTGATAATAATTCTTTTCAACATATTCATTAACTTCGCTTTTTGTTGCTCCATGAAGCAAAAGATAGATTGAAGTTGCAATGCATCTTGCACCTTTCAAACCTTCTTCATGATTATGAGTTATGGAAGTAACAAAATCTGAAAGCTTAATCGTTTCGTCTAAAGAATTTGAAACATATGCAACAGGAGACACTCTCATGGCGGCGCCATTTCCATAGCTGTTATAAGGTAATGAAGAGTTACTATTTATCCATCTTAAAAAGCTTGGTCCATATCCTGCGTTAATATATTTTTGAGCGGTTTCTTTAATGATTTTTATTAGTTCATTTTTATTTATTTCCTTAGGAAATTTTAAAAAATACTTGGAAATTGCAAGAGTTAATACTGAATCATCGGTAAATCTTGTATCTTCATTAAAGAAAGCAAAGTCCTTTGACTTAGTATTATTAAACTCAAAATGAGAACCTATAATATCTCCAACAAGCGCACCAAACATATATATCAATTATAAAGCAAAATTTACAATCTTTATATATTAAGGAGGAAGGCCTTCATGGTAAAATTTTTACATGAATGAACTTGAAATAATAAACTTAACAAAAAGATTTAAGTTAAGTAAAAAGCAACAGAAAACAAATAAAACTAATGATCCTTATCTTACTGCTTTGAAGGATTTTTCTTTGACCTTACAAGAAGGAGAGATATTAGGAATTTTAGGCCCTAACGGAGCTGGTAAAACAACGGCTTTAAGAATTATTTCTTCTTTAATTAAGCCTGATGAAGGTTTAGTTAAATTAAATGGTGAAGATATTTACAAAGATGTTTATAGTTATCGAAAAAGAGTAGGTTTTTTAACTAGCGAACTTAAACTAGATGGATTTTTTACTCCGGATTATACCTTCACCTATATGTCTCGACTTTATGGCATTGATGAAGAAACTATTAAAGACAACAAAGAAAAATTATTTAATCGATTTGGTATTAACCGTTTTAAAGATGTTAAGATTGCTGATTTGTCAACCGGCATGAAGCAGAAAGTTTCCTTAGCTATTTCTTTATGTAACGATCCGGAAATCATTATTTTTGATGAACCAACAAACGGACTTGATATTGTTGCAACAAAAGATGTGGAAGATTATTTAATTTCTTTAAAAGGTGAAAATAAAATTATTTTAATTTCGACTCATATATTTTCAATTATTGAAAAACTTTGTGATAAAGTAGCTGTTATTTTGCATGGCGAAAAAGTTCTTGAAGGAGATTTAAAAGATTTAGCAAAAGAGAAAAGTTTAAGTGATATCTTCTTTGAACTTTATACGGAGGAAGAGTAATTATGAGAAATATTAAAACAATTTTCTTTAAAGAAATTAGAAGATTTTTTACTGAACCTAGAATGCTTGCTGCTTTATTTTTGCCTGGCATTATTATCTATCTTTTCTATACTTTGATGGGTTCTTTCATGACAACTTCTTTTGCACCAAGTAGTGGAAAGCCTGAAAATTATACTTATAAGATTGTTGCAACCAGTAATTATTCATCAAATACACAAGAAGATGTTGCTCCATTAATTTTTCAAGTTTTCGATGCATATTTACCTATAAATGAATCTACAAATAAAGTTCAATATTATTATATAAATACTTCTGAAATAGACTCTTATAAAGAGCAGCTCTCAAATCATGAATATGACCTTTTATTAGTCTTTAATGATAATTTTGAAGATGCACTTAAAGGCGAAACAAGTAGTACTAAAACTAATATTTCTCTTTATTATGATGGTAGCGATTCAATATCAACATATCTTTATACAGTTTTTACTCCATTAGTTGATACCACATATACTAATTTTACTGTAAACATTGAAGATGGAATTTATGTAGATGGTAATGTTAGTCCAGAAAATTATACATTCAAAAACATTATGAGTTTTATTGTTCCACTTGTTACGATTTCTTTATTATTCTCAACAGTCATTTCAATTTGTCCAGAAGCAATAGCAGGAGAAAAGGAAAGAGGGACTTTGGCTTCTTTACTTATGACACCAATGAAAAGAACAGAACTAGTAATTGGAAAAATTTCAGCATTAACTATTATCAGTTTAGCAAGTGGAATGGTTTCGTTTTTAGGTCTAGTTATATCCTTACCTAATTTATATGGTGGAGGAATGACTTTATCTAGTTTATTTTCTCCAGCTTCCTTTATTATGCTTTTGCTATTAATACTTACAACACTTTGTGTCTTTGTTACTATGGGACTTGTAATTTCAGCTTTTTCTAAATCAATCAAGGAAGCTGGATCATATCTAACTCCAATAATGACAATTTTAATGGTTGCGGCTATTATTCCTTTTTCAGTGGATATGAGTGGTATCGGTTATGCTTTTATTCCTTTGTTAAACATTGTATCTTCAATGAACCTTTTAATCAGAGAAACAAATTTAGAATTATTAATTCCTTACATTGCAATTACTGCAATAATGAATATAGTTTTATCTGGCTTGCTTGTTTTTATCACGGCTAAACTATTTAATTCGGAGAAGATAATGTTCCAAAGATAGTTAAAATATCTTTGATTTGCAAGTTTTTTAGATAAATAGCTTTAATTAAATGTATTTAGATTTAAAATAAATGTATAAATAAATTAGAGGAGATAAATCTATGGAAGCGATTGAATGTTTATTAACTAGACGTAGTGTTAGAGAATATCTTGATAAAGAAGTTAAACAAGAGGATATTGAAACAATTTTAAAATGTGCTTCATTTGCTCCTAGCGCAATGAATAATCAATCTTGGCATTTTTCAGTTATTACGAATAAGGACTGGCTAAATAAAATGAGTAGTGTGATTGCTAAATTTATGGGAAGAGATAGCTATCATGTTACTTATCATGCACCAGTTTTAATTATTGTTAGTGATAAAGTTAGCGATAGATTAATTTATGAGCATGATGGAAGTTGTGCTTTAGAAAATATCTTTTTAAGTGCACACGCTTTAGGCCTAGGCTCAGTTTGGATTAATCAACTTAGTGAACCTGAGCTATATGATAACAAAGAATTCTTAGCTCTTTTAAAAGAAGCTGGTGTGCCTGAAGGCTATAGAGTTGTCGGCTCTGCGGCTATTGGATATGCAAAAAACGTTCCTAATGCAAAAGAAAGAAAAGGCGATAACGTTACCTATTTAAAATAAAATAGTTGGGTTTTGCATAGATTTAAATTTAATTGAGACTTATTTACTGTACTTTAGTTTGACTTTAGGCAATTAAAAGGTAGATTTTCTAAAAATTCTAGAATTAGACAAAAAAAGGGAAGTCAAATATTTAATTTATAAATTTTCGGATGCAAAAAAGTCTAACCTTAACGAACTGTTTAACTGATTTATCGTAAATTCATATTTAGGTATCTTTTAATATTATGTATAATATTAAACGGTGAGGTTATATATGGAGAACTTTGATGTAATAGTTGTTGGGGCTGGACCTTGTGGAATTTACTTATGCTATGAACTTGTAGAGAAGAATCCTTCTTTAAAAGTTTTATTGCTTGATAAAGGTAAAGATATTTATCATCGTACTTGCCCTATTTTAGAAGGCAAAACAAAGCAATGTCCACAAGACATTTTTGGTAAAAGTGAATGTTATCCAAGTTGTTCAATGACAAGTGGATTTGGTGGATGTGGTGCCTTTTCTGATGGAAAGTTCAATATAACCAGCGAATTTGGTGGTTGGATGAGCGACTATCTCCCAAAAGATGAAGTTGTTGATTTGATTCGCTATGTTGATGAGATTAATTTAAAGCATGGTGCACCAGATAAAATTACAGATCCAAACACTAAAGAAATTTTAGATATTGAAAGAAGAGGTTTAGCAGTTGGACTTAAACTATTACGTAGTCAAGTTCGTCATTTAGGAACCGAAGTTAATCTTAAACTTCTTCAATCGATTTATGAAGAACTTCTAGCTAAAGGCGTTTCAATGAAATTTAATACCGAGATTAAAGATATTATTGTTTCAAAAGAAAACGAGATTAGCGGAGTTATTGACTCCAAAAACGAAGAATATCATGGTAAATATGTTGTTTTAAATGTTGGTCGCCCAGGTTCACAATGGCTTTCTAAATGTTTAAGAAAACATCGTATTAAACTCACTAACAATCGTGTTGACATCGGTGTAAGAGTAGAAACAAACGATGTCATCATGAGCGAAATTAATGAAAAACTTTATGAAGGGAAGTTCGTTTATTCAACTAGTGTAGGAACTAGTGTTAGAACTTTCTGTTCTAATCCAAGTGGACACGTTGTTGTTGAAAACAATCATGGAATTATAACTGCTAATGGTCATGCTTATAACTCAAGCGACTTAGGAAGCAACAATACAAATTTTGCTCTTTTAGTCTCACATACATTTACCGAACCTTTTAAAGATAGCAACGAATATGCTGAAGACATTTCAGCCTTAGCAAATAAATTATCAAATGGTACGGTTATTGTTCAAAGATATGGTGACTTGATTAAAGGGCGTAGAAGCACATATAAGCGTATTGAAGAAGGGTTTGTTAACCCAACATTAAAAGAAGCTGTTCCAGGTGATTTAGGTCTTGTTTTACCATACAAAACAATGCAATCAATTATTGAAATGATTCAAGCTTTAGACCACATTACTCCTGGTATTGCTAATGCACATACTCTTTTATACGGAGTTGAAGCAAAATTTTATAGTGATAGGGTTGAATGCAACGACCATTTTGAAACTAAAATTAAAAATTTATATGTTGGAGGAGATGGCGCTGGTATTACTAGAGGCTTAGCACAAGCTGGAGCTAATGGCGTTTATATTGCTCGTGATATATTAAGTAAAGAAGGTGAGTAGGAATGAATCTTAATTTGCTTGTAACTGTCTTTGATGGAGGTGGTGCAGCCGCTATTTGCGACTTTATTTTTTCTTTTATCGCAATTAGTGTTTTAAATGTTTTTATTGATTATTTTGTTAAACGAAAATTTGTTTGGTATTCTCTTCTTGCTTTTAGTGTTATTTTCTTAATATCACATATTTTCCTTTTAGATTATCTTGCTCAAATTTCTTTAGCTGTTATTACAGTTATTGCAATTGTTTCTATTTTTGTTAATTTAAGTGAATTTAGACCAATTATTGCTAATAAGTTTAATCGTGGAATTAAATTTAAGAAAAAGAAAACAACTCTTGAAGTTGACGAACCATATGCAGCAAGTGATCTTTACGACATTATAAACACAAGTGTTTTATATTTATCTCAATATAAAATTGGTGCGTTGCTCTCGTTTGTGAGAAACGATAATTTAACCGAAGTTTGTGAAGATGGAAATAATGGCGTTATTTTAAAAGCGCCAGTTAACACCGAACTTATCGAAACAATTTTTTATAAAGGTACTAGACTTCATGATGGAGCCGTAATTATTAAAGGTAACATTATTTATGCAGCCGCTGTTATGTATAAAGACGTTTCAACAGCAACCCTTGATGGAAAATATGGAACTCGTCATAGAGCAGCTTTAGCAATATCTTCACAATATGATTGTGTTACTGTTGTTGTTAGCGAAGAAACTGGTAATATCTCAATTGCTTATAAAGGTGTTTTAGAGCATTATAATCGTGATACTTTTAAAAACGCTTTTGCTAACATTATGGAACAAGCTAAAACTCCAATCGACTCTCAGGAGAAGAAGGACAATGCAGAGTAAAGAAACTATTTACTCTTACATTATTAATATTTTAACTTTAGCTAAACTTTCTAAGGTTGAACTTACATTAACTAAAAAGAGTGAAATCTTAGACCAAATTATTTCTATATCATTAAGTGAGCTTGATAAATTTGAAGAACTTGACACTTTAAACCCTCATCAGAATCTTTCATTAAAGGTTAAATGCATTATTAAAAATGAAAATGATGAGATTCTTCTTGAAGAAAAAAAGAAAGGGAAAGAATTATATTCTTTTTCTCCTTCCTTATCCTTATCTTTAAAAGATGACTTAAAAAAGAGAATTGATTCGATATTTAGCAAAGAAAATGAATTTACTTATGAAATTAAAGATTTGATAAATTTAGCTGATTTAAAATCAAAAAACATTATTAAAAAAGAATTAGTTACACCAATTTACTTACTTGTTATGAAAATTTATATTAATAGTAGTAAAATTAATAAGAAAGGTTTTATATTTAATAAAGAGTATAACGAGTTAAGTGAATTAGATAAATTTATCTTAACGAAGGGAGAATAAAAATATGTCAACACACATTAAAGATAGTGCACATTTTGCTAAAACTGTTTTAATGCCTGGTGATCCTTTAAGAGCAAAATGGATTGCTGAAACTTTCTTAAAAGATTATGAGTTAGTAAGTGATGTTCGTGGAATTTTTGCTTACACTGGTAAAACTAAAGAAGGCAAAGAAATCAGTGTTATGGCAAGTGGAATGGGTTGTCCATCAATCGGTATTTATTCTTATGAGTTATTTACTTTTTATGGAGTAGAAAATATTATTCGTATTGGAACAGCTGGAAGCTATCAAAAAGAATGTCATGTTGGTGATGTTATTATTGCAACTAGCGCTTCTAGTAATTCTAATTTTGCAAATTACTATAGCAATAAAGGTTTACATGTTTCTCCATGTAGTGATTTTGGCTTAATGATGAAAGCTTATGAAAATGCAAAGAAGAATAACATCCCTGTTCACGTCGGGCCAATTTTCTCAAGTGACATCTTCTATGATCCACAAAAAGATTTCTATAAACTTCCACAAGAATTAGGAATTTTAGCCGTTGAAATGGAAAGTTATGCTTTATTTTTAAACGCAATGAGACTTCATAAAAAAGCCCTTTGCTTATTAACTGTCAGTGATTCTTTTGTTAATGATGAAAAGGATTTAACCCAAGAAGAAAGAAGTCATAACTTAACAAGAATGGTCGAACTTGCTTTAACTTTAGCTTAAGGGGTGATTGAATTGTTTTTAAATGTTTTAGCTAACATCTTTGATCCAGGGGAGAATCCTTTAGGATTTACAATTGCAATAGTAGCGATTTGTTTAATTGGCATCTTGCTTCTATTTTTGATTATTTTTCCTATTGCCAAAAGACATTACGCATTTAAAAATTTCCAAAATATTTATTACAAAGCAATTAGAAAGATTGCTGATATAAACGATTTTTGTTTAATTAATAATCTTGTTATCAAAAATAACAATCAACTCGTTTGTCGAATTGATCACGTATTATTTGGTGATAAGTATATTTACGTTATTAAAGATAGATTCTATCGCGGGGCAATAAGTGGTAATAAAGAAGACTCAACTTGGTTTTTCTATTCTAGTGATGGGAAAAAATACGAAATGGAAAATCCGATGAGTATTAATGAAAAAAGAGTCGAAAAACTTTCTCTTGTCACTCAAATTGATCCTTCTTTCTTTATAAGTGTTGTAATTATTAATGATAATTGTGTAATAAAAAATGCTAATGAACTAAACAAAGATAATTCCTTTATTGTTTCAAGGAAGAATCTTAAAAAGATTATTAAGATGGTCGAAAGACGCGATGTTAGAAGAATGGATCAAAAGCAACTTGAATATGCTGTTCAAGATATTTCAAGACTTTATGGTAAACAATCTTATGCTGATACGACTAATGAGGATATTTACTAAATATGAATTTCAAACCTATTGTAAATTTTAAAAAAGTATACAAAACTTTCTCAGATGATGTAGGGTTTACAATTAAAATGAGCGGCACAATTACTGTTGCTCTTTTAATTATATACCTCATTTTTGCGTTGATTTTAAATCAAATAGGCTCTTTATCGATGCTTGGATTTTTTGAATATTTCATCGCTATTATTGGCATATGTTTAGTTTTGGGTTTGGTTTCTCCTTTTATATATAGCTTTTTTGCGATTAATGGAGGTCTCCATACTCAAGTTAAAGATAAAATTAAATATACAAGTTTTTTAAAAACTTATTTATTAGGGACTCGTCCACCTTTTAGTGGTCAGCTTCGTTTATCAATGAACTTATTAAAAGCAATTTGTGTCGATATAATCTTAGGATTTATTGCTTCGATGATTGTTTATTTTATTTCTTTTGTTCCTGGTAGCGAGCTTAATCTTCTTGTTAGTGAAATATCAAAAATCTTAACAAGTGCGGGTAGTAATACTAATGAAATGATGGCTCAAATAGAAAATCTTTTATTAGCACATGAAGATTTTATTAATGAACTTGGCCTATTAACTCAATTTTTCCCATTATTATGTGCTGTTTATTATTTCTTACATACAATTTGTAAGTATACATTAAAGTATTATTTAGCTACAGCCTTAGGGCCAAGAACTCCAAAACCAATTGTAGAATTTATTTTTGTTAAAACTATTAAGATGAATCGTAAGGAATATAACCTTAATTATTATTCAACTACATATCCTTTAACTATTTTGTTTGTTGTCTCTTTTACATTAAGTTATTTCTTACTTGGTTATTTTGGACCTACTCAAATGAGTTTATCAATCCTCGCTTTAACAGCAATAGTTATTGGAATTATAGTTTGCTTACCATTTTTACCAATCATTTTTAATACGCATGAGGCTATGTGGGAGAAATTCTCAGTTTTATTCATGGGCGTTTTCTTAGAAAATGCACAAAAAGAACTTGAAGCTTATAAAGCAAATAATGCAATGACTGCTAAAATTGGGGCAGAAAATTTAAAAAAAGCTGAAGGATCGGTTGACGGATTAAGAAATGGTTTTATTGAAGAACTAAAAAAACGCGGCTATGAAGATAGTGACTTTGAAGGCTTAAACCCTGAAGAAATTTATAAAGGTTATGCTGAAGATGACTCCTATCTTCCATATAAAAGAAAAATGGAAAGAATTGCTAAAGAAGAAAATCAAAATAGTGAAAGTAAACCTGATGAAGTTATAAACGCCTCTTCAGAAGAAAAGAAAGACGAAGAGAAAAAAGAAGAGGAAAAATAATATCTAGCAAGTCAAGTTTTAATTGAAATTAGAGTAGTAAAATATGCTACTCTTTTTTAATTTAATCGAGGAAAATTTATTAAAAAGCTTGCAGAAAGCACCTAAAATTTAAAATATGATCTAAAATCTGAAAACAGAAAAGCAAGGGAAACTAGCAAAAATAATTTAATTTTAAGCTCTTAAGTTCGAACAAAAACAATTGTTAAATATCGAAGTTAAAACATCGAAAAAAAGGTAAAAAAAAGACGGAATTTTCTTCCGCTTTTGGTGTATCTTTGATACACTATTTGGGTACGCATTAAGGAATGCGATAGATTTAAGTCTGGAGCAAGTGACGAGAATCGAACTCGCATATTGACCTTGGCAAGGTCACGTTCTACCACTGAACTACACCTGCGTGCTTGATTATTATATGATATAGATAAATTTAGTGTCAACACTAATTTTAAAAAAATTTGGAGATATTTTATGGACGTTAGAAAAGAATTAGCTGATTACATTTTTCCTTCAATTCATGAAACTATTGAAGACCTTGAAAAAAGATATCCAGAAAGAGAACTTTCAGAAGGCGCCATGGTAACTCGTTTTGCTCCTTCCCCAACTGGATTTTTGCATACAGGAAGTTTATTTACTTCTTTAGTAGCTTATAAAATGGCAAAAGATAGTGGCGGTATTTTTTATTTAAGACTCGAAGATACCGACACAAAAAGAGAAGTTGAAGGTAGCGCTAAGCTTTTAATTAAGCAATTACATGATTTTGGTATTATTCCTAATGAAGGCTATTTAGGCGATTCTGAAAGCGGAAATTATGGACCATATGTTCAATCTCAAAGAAAAGAAATCTATGAAGTCGTTATTAAAGATATGCTTGTTAAAGGGCTTGCTTACCCATGCTTTTTAACTGAAGATGATTTAAAGGCTTTAAGAGAAGAACAAACCAAGAATAAAGAAATTACAGGGGTATATGGAAAATATGCTAAATACCGTGATTTATCTCCTGAGGAAGCTTTAAAACTTATAAAAGAAGGCAAACCATATGTTATTCGTTTTAAATCAAACGGCAACCATTTAAATAAAATTAAATGTCATGATGAAATTAGGGGCGATTTAGAACTCACTGAAAACGATCAAGATATTGTTATTTATAAAAGTGATGGACTTCCAACATATCATTTTGCTCATGTTGTTGATGACCATTTTATGAGAACAAATCTTGTTACACGTGGTGAAGAGTGGCTTTCTTCTTTACCAATTCATATTGAATTGTTTAAAACATTAGGTTTTAAAACTCCAAAATATGCTCACTTACCAGTTATTATGAAACTTGATAATGGTAATAGACGTAAGCTTTCTAAAAGAAAGGATAAAGAGGCCAGCGTTGATTTCTTCCTTCAAGAAGGTTATGAACCACACGCTCTACTTGTTTATTTAATGACTATTGTTAATTCTAACTATGAAGACTTTATTGTTCGTGATAAGGATTACAATTTAGATCACTTTAAGATGTCTCTTAAAAAAATGTCGTTAGATGGTGCATTGTTTGATAACGACAAACTTGATTTTTATGCCAAAGAAGTCCTTTCAAAGATGAATAAGAGTGAAATTAGTAGGAAAGCTTATGAATGGAGTAAAGTCTATTCTCCAGAGCTTAAAGAATTCATCGAAAAAGATTATTCTCGTTTTGAAGAAATTTTAAATATTGAAAGAGAAAAGAAAAACCCAAGAAAAGATTATGCAAAGTATTCTGATATCTATCCAGTAATCAAATTCTTTGATCATGATATTTATGTAGATATGCTTAAGAATGCAAATTTAGAGTTTAATCCTAATATTTCTAAAGAAACGATAAAAGAATTTTTAAAATTATATAAAGAAGCCGGTTTTGCATTAGATTCTGATGAAAACACATGGTTTAGTAAAGTCAAAGCAGTAGCTGAAAAATGCAATTTCTGTACTGATAATAAATTATTTAAGCAAGATCCATCAAAGTGGACTGGTTGCACAAATGATGCTTGCGAAATTATCCGTATAGCTATGACTTTAAGAAAAGTTACTCCAAATCTATTCTCTATTATGAAAATTTTAGGAGAAAAAGAGGCTTTATTTAGGATAGAAGAAATTATAAAAAGATTATAGAAATAAGCAGGAGATACTTGTATAATATCTCTTGCGATTTGCTCTGTTGGAGAAGCGGCTTAACTCATTGCCCTCTCAAGGCAACATTCACGGGTTCGAATCCCGTACAGAGTACCAAAATTTTAAAAATACACGATGGTTATCGTGTTTTTTTATAGTATAGGAAATTCGATTATTCGGTTTATGAAGAAAATGTGATTAATGGTCTGC
>UQFQ01000010.1 GCA_900540395.1 uncultured Mollicutes bacterium
GTTATAAATATTAATATTTATAAAAAAGATATTTAATCATTTATTCAGGCTTTATAATTTAAATATAAAAGAGGAATTTGATATGAAAGTTTTGGTTATTTTGACAAATGGTTTTGAAGAAATGGAAGCCTTAGGAACTATTGATGTTTTAAGAAGAGGCGGCGTTGTAGTTGATGTTTTTTCACTTCATGGACCTACTTTAATGGGTGCACATAATGTAAAAATAAGTGATTTAGAAAATTATAAAGAAGCCGATTTAGATAATTATGATTGTTTATTTATTGCAGGAGGTCCTCAATATCAAGAACTTGAAACTAATAGTGATTTTTTAAACATCATTAAGTATTTTTCTAATAAAGATAGATATATCGGAGCAATTTGTGCAGCACCTACTATTTTAGGAAAATTAGGTTTATTGAAAGGTAAAGAATATACTTGCTTTAACTCAATGAATGAAGATTTTGGCGGCACTTATATTGATCATTACGCAGTAAAAGATGGAAAGTTTGTTACTGGTAAAGGCCCAATGGCTACCATTGAATTTGCTTTATTGCTTCTTGAAACAATTACTAATAAAAATACTTCAGAAATGGTTAAAGAAGGTAGTTTTTATTACCACAAATAAATACTAGAAATATACTAATTTATTACTTTTACTTGAGTTTTGCAGGCTTATTAGATTAGTTTAATACTTTTTTCTTGAGCAATAAAATTCGTTAAAGAAAGCAAAACTTGGCTTGGTAAATAAAACACCCACATTAAAAAATTTACTAAACTATAGTCGATTCCTTCAAAAAGATGAACGTTATTTAATCCAACATTTATGTCGCAGCCTATAAATAAAAGTAAACCTAGCGAAAAGATTATATATTCTTTATCAAGCTTAATTAAAAAAGTTGAATATAAAAAATTAGAAAGAAGCTCAACAAAATAAACAAGCGCTAGAATAGTCAATACATCAGAATAATTTAAATAAAAAGCTACTACTAGTGCTGCTATTGTTAAAAGAAATCTAACAAGTAAATTTATTAATAATTCCAACTTACTTTTTCTTAAATATAAAATAAAAGCAAAATAGATTAACTGAGTAATTATAAAAGTGATAAGACCATATACATATAAATTTTGATTCGTATTAAAAAGTAAAAAATAGTCACTAATTAACGTAAAAACTAGCGCGATAGAAATAAAGAAATTTACTATTTTTCTTTTTCTTATTAAGCAATATAAAGAAAAAGCTAAGCATAAAGAAATGCTCGCATATTTTAAAGTAGAAGATTCAATCCGAGTTACAAATATTCCTTTATCGATAAATAAAAAAGATAGATATAAAGCTATCTCAAGCAAAATAAACACAGAAATAACAATGTAATCTATCTTTTTAAAATTAAGCATTTTAGTAAGCAATTTCTACTAAATAGTAATTCTTTTTACCTCTTTTAACTACTAAATATTTACCAAATAAAGCATCGTTTTTAGTAAATTCTTTTAATGCGTCGTTAACTTTTTCTCCATTTACACTAACTGCATTATTTTTAATAAATTCACGAGCTTCTCTTTTACTGCTTGCAGCTTTGATGAAAATTAATAAATCCTCTAACTTCATCGATTCCTTAACTTCAATCTTAGCGTTAGCAAATAATTCTTTTAAGCTTTCTTCTTTAAGTGAAGCGAAATTATTAGAAAATAAAACTTCACTCATCTTTTTAGCTTCTTCAGCATCTTCTTCACTATGAATAATTTTAACAACTTCATATGCTAAACGTTTTTGTGCGATTCTAGCACCTAAGTTTGCTAAATGTTCTTTTTCGATTTCGTTGATTTCTTCTTTTGAAAGGAAAGTGAAAACTTTTAAATACTTAACGCTATCTTCATCACTTTGATTAAAGAAGAATTGATAGAGTTTATATGGTGAAGTTAAATTACGATCGAGGAATAAAGCACCATCTTCGCTCTTTCCAAACTTTTTACCATCACTTCTAGTGATAAGATGAGCTGTCATACATTCTACTTTTTCTTCATCGCCTTCAGTTTTACGAATGTAATCAAGGCCAGCAGTTAAGTTTCCCCATTGATCGTTTCCACCGATTTGTATATTTACACCATATTTATCGTGTAAATATTTAAAGTCATAACTTTGTAAAGTCATATAGCAGAATTCTGTTAAAGAAATACCTGCATCAAGTCTTGACTTAACAATATCTTTACTAAGCATGTAATTAACTGGGAAAAATTTAGCTGTATCTCTTAAATATTCAAGAAGACTAACTTTTCCTAACCAATCATAGTTATTTAAAATCATGCCTTTTTCTGGGTCAGATAAATCAATAAATCTTTCTAGTTGTCTTTTAATAGCATTAGTATTTTCTTGAACCTTGTCTGGAGTAAGAAGATTTCTTTCTTTACTTTTACCACTAGGATCGCCAATCATACCAGTGCCGCCCCCAACAAGAGCGATAATTTTATGACCGGCTCTTTGAAGTCTCATTAAAATAGAAATCATAACAAAATTACCAATATGCATACTAGAAGCACTTGGATCAAATCCACAATAAATTGTTTGCTTGCTCTCAAATAATTTGTGGACATTTTCTTCGTTAGAGTATTCTTTAATAAGGCCTCTGTAATTTAAATCATCAATAACGTTAATCATAATTAATCCCTATATTTAATGTAGGTTAATCTACCATCCTTTCCAACTTGTACAACAGAAATAATTTTATTTTTATGGACTTTTGCGTGGGTTTTATCTGAAAATTCGACTTCAATCTCTTCTTCATCCATCTTTTTAACAAACTTACCCATTTCTTCTTTTTCGCCTTCTAATTGAAGTAAGTCATTTGCGTGAAGTCCATAATTAACAATTGAGACAACAGGAATTCCAAGTTTTTTATATCCTTGTAAACTTCTAAGTTCAATTAAGAATAAGCCCATAATTGGAATACCACCAGCTTGTCTAACAAGGTCAACCATCGCTTTAGCACTTCCTCCAGTTGCAATAAGATCGTCCATAATAATTACTCGATCTCCTTTTTTAATTGCATCTAATGGAATTTCAATTGTAGCTTCGCCATATTCAAGCTTATAAGTTTCACGATAACCAACTAAAGGTAATTTACCAGCTTTTCTTGCGAGGACTAAACCTTTGTTATTATAACTAGCTAATGGAGCGGCAAAGATAAATCCTCTACTTTCAGCAGCAATAATCTTATCCCATTTTTCATAACTAGGAAGTTCTTTATTTAAGTCCATTATTACTTGATGGAAAGCATCTCCGTTTGCAAGTAAAGGAGTAATGTCTCTAAATTTAATTCCCTTAATTGGATAATCAACAACCGTTCTTATATATTCATCATAAAAATCCATACTTTACTCCTTAAAACAATGTCGAATCTTTTTTAATATATTCACTTTCAAACTTATATTCCTTTTCGATAAGTGTACCATTAATTAAATCAATCAACATATACAGTGCTCGTTTACCAACTTCTTGGAAATTAATATGTAAGTTTGAAATTTGTGGACGCAAAATTGATGAATATTTTGTTCCAATAATTGAAAGAACTTCTACATCTTCTGGAACACGCAATCCTGAATCAGTTGCAGCATTAAGTACAGCCGCTGCAATCGAATCACGATAAGCAATAATATATTCTTTTCTTTTTTGTTTAAAACGATCCATAAAATCTTGATAAGTTCTTTGATAAGAATCGTCACAGTTCATAATGCTATATTCACGGTCATTCTCTAAATGAACTTTAATAAATTGATTTTCAACTCTTGATAATAAACGACCAGCATTATGAACATGCAAGAAAGTCATCTTTTTATCGCCCTTAATGAAGTTATCTTCAATAATATGTTTAATTAAATGTTCATAACCAAATGGAATACAGCCAATTTTACTAGCCGTAACTGAGTTATTAACATCAATAACTGGAACGCTATATGAATTGAAGACTTCAAGATCTTCACCATCTAACTCATCATCGAAAACAATAACACCATCAACGTGAGACTTAATAACTCTTTCTAAGCATCCAAGAGCGTCTTCTCTGCTATGTGATGTGGTATAAAGAATAACTGTAAAACCATTCTTCTTACAAACATCAGTAATACCATTTAACATGTTAGCGATATAAACATAGTTAGCACTAGGAATAATAACACCAATATTTGTAGTTTTGTTTGTCGCTAGAGCTTGAGCAAGACCACTAGGTTTATAGCCGAGTTTTTTAATAACTGACATAACTTTTTTCTTAGTATCTTCTCTGACCGTACCGCTTCCATTCATAACACGGGAGACGGTAGCAAGTGAAACACCGCTAGCTTTTGCAACTTCGTAAATCGTAACTCGTTCTTTTAAATTTTCCACTCTCAAGCCCCTTTCTTATTCTATTTATTTGCAAAATGAAAATTTTTTCATTCGCTATACTCATACATTACCTATTTAAATGATTTAAGTAAAGAAAAATCGCTTTAAAAATCAAATATTTTGACCTTTAAAACGATTATATAGTTTATGAAAATAAATGAAAATGACACTTCGAAAGTCTATGAAAATAATGAAAAATTAATACGAAAAGAAATCAGATCCGACTGTGTAAGTATCGTCCAATTCAAGCAATCCTCTTTTATTTTCATAACCTTCTAAGGCTAGTTCTCTGCCACTACAAAGCATACCATAACTATCTATGCCTAATAATTTTCCAGGAATAATTTGGCGGCCACTTGGCATGAAAGTATAAGGTAAGGCACAAACGCATTTTAAATCTTTTCTTGCATTAAAAGCACCACAAACAATTTCAAGGTAATCTGATTGACCAACATCAACTTTGCAAATATGGAGATGATCGCTTTCTGGATGCTCTTCAATATCAACTATTTGTGCAACTTTAAAACCGCTATTATCTAATTTTTCAAGAGGTTTGACTTGGTGATTTTCTAAAATATGATTAATTATATTTAAAACCTTATCTTCAACTAAAGGAATAAAGCCATTTGCTTTAATCTTCATAATTTTAGATATATTAAAGATATTAATACCAATGACTTCATTATTCTTTTTTAAAACAACTACATCATCCATTTTAATAACCTCATCTGGATTTTCGGTAGGTTTAAAAACAATAAGTAAGACATCTCCTAATGTTTTGTAGTTATAAAATAAACCATATCTATTCATAAAGTTAAACTCCTCATGCGCTTGATTATTATAGCCTAATTAAACTATGACTTAAATTGCAATCTTATATATCTTTTATATATAAACAGAGTATTTACTTGTGTCTCTCTAATCAACTAAATATATACTCGAAAGACAAATTTCATTATAATAGATTTATTAATGGAGTCTATTCATGGAAAATAAAGATATTGAAATTGTCGAAGAAGAAAAAGAAGGTATCTCAATTGGAGATATTTTTAAAAGAATATGGCATGCAAAAATTACACTCGGTGTAACATTTGCTGCTGTTCTTGTTCTTGGAGTCGTCGGAATTCACTATTTATATACAAAACCTAATCAAGTTTATAGTGGTTCAGTCACTTATCAATTTAGAGGAGCTAGTGAAGGTCTCTATCCAAACGGAACAACATTTGATTATAGAAGCTTAATCGAACCTAGTGCTCTTCAAGCAGTAAAAGATAGCAATTCTGCTTATGCCAATATTGACATTCAATCAATGATTGATAAAAATGCAATTCAAGTTGAGCAAACAATTAAAAATGTTTATAACAGTGAAGGCGAAGAAGTCCCAACAACTACGCCTAACTATATTACTCTTACTTGTTCTGCTTCCTATTTCGATGATGAAACCGAAGCTAAAAGTTTCTTAAAAGATGTTTTAGAAGCACCAAATAAGTTAGCAAATTCTTTATACGATGCAATTGTTTATAATCAAAATTTAGAGCTTACTTCTACAGCGTTAACTTACGAAGATCAATACAGTTATTTAATCAACCAAAGAGATTTAATTTACTCTAACTATTCTGAATTAATCTCAACGTTTGGCGAAAGTGCTTCTATTAGTGAAAATTCAACTACAACAGTATCTCAAGAATTAACAATTATTAGACAATTCTTTACTCAATATAATTTAGCAAACCTTCAAAGTGAAGCTCGTTTAAATGGATATGTAAAATCAAAGCAACCTACCGAGATTGACAAGTTAAAAAATGAATTAGATCGTTTAGTTCATGAATACAATTTGAACCAAACCAAAATTGATAACTTACAAACTCAATGGAAAGAAATGCTCACAAATGCTGGCAGCGTTATCATTTCCTCTCCAAATGATTTCATTACTTCAATTCATAATTTAACCACTACAAACACAGATTTATATGATAGTATCGAAACTATTGCTGATAAACTTGGCGCTCAATTGAGTGGCGGAAACGGAGTTAAACTTGAAGTTACATATTCTAATGAGACTTCTTCAACCTACTCTGAAGCCCCTCAAACTTATGTTGAAACATTAGAAACAATTACAAATCAACTTACTTCATATACCGATCAATTAAAAACCACAACAACATATTTATATACAACTTATGCTAAGCCAATTTACACGCTTCCATCAGTATTTGAATTAAGTGGCGGTTTAAATATAATTCTTAATGGAGCAATAAGTTTTGTTGCAGCCGTAATTCTTGCTTGTTTAGTCGCTGGAATTAAAGGCTCAATTGACATGAGAAGAGAAGAGAAAAATTTGGAAGATCTCACTCAAGAAGCTGGAACTACTAACTAATCTTCTTAACCAATTAAAACTTAAGTCAGTCGAACTATCGACTGACTTTTTCATTTAAAAAGAGACTTACTTAGTTTCAGTCTCTTTATTTTCTTCAATTATTTCTTTTAAAGTTTGCTTGGTATTTTTAAGTATTAATCTTTTAATTTTAATGCCTTCACTTTTGTATCGACTTTCAAATTCGGTTAATGCGTCAAACTCTTCTTTTGATGAATCATAGTCCTCATTTTTATAGACAATTTCCCACTTATACTCATTAAACTTTTCTAATGAATACTCATAAAATCCATCATTATCTGTTTTATAAAAGATATTCGAACCTTCTTTTAAAATTTTTGCATATTCAACTAAAAATGATGGAGAAGTAAGTCTTCTTTTTTCATGTCTTTTCTTAGGCCAAGGATCACTAAAATTTAGAAAAATCCCGCAAAATAAATCTTTTTTTAAAATTTTTGACAACTTATAGAAATCTCCAGCAATAAGACGAACGTTAGTTAAATTAGCTTCATCAATCTTTTTTAATGCTGTTCCTGCAATCGATTTATCTAGTTCAATAACTAAAAAATTAAACTCAGGAAACTTAGCAGCCATCGATAAAATAAACTGCCCTCGACCTGGCCCGATTTCTAAATAAGTATCTTTTTCTTTGATGAAAGAAATGATCTTATCTTCTTCTATAACCTCATCATTTAAGAAAAATCCATTTTTAGTATTTGTTTTTAAATACTCTATTGCCCAAGGTTTATATCTACTTCTCATTCTTTAAATTACCTAAGGCATAAATTGCATGAGCATAAATTGGCATTGAAGAATAGAAATCATCTAAGTCAATTTTCTCATTTTCTTCATGAATATGATCGACTTTACCAGGGAAGCAACTTCCAAAAGCTACAGTGTTTTTAGCTTCTTTAGCATAAGTTCCACCACCTATTGCCATTGGTTTATGTTCTCTATCGCCTGTTTCTTCAACATAAACTTTATAAAGTTCTTTAATAAAATCAGTTTTGTTAGGATCAAAATATAAGTATGGTGTTTTACTTTCAACTCTAATTAAAAGAGGTGCACATTCTTGAATTTTAGTGATTGTTTTATCAACATCGCAATTTTCTGGATGTCTAAAGTTAACAACCATTTTAAAATGGCCATTTTCATAATCTAAAATACCAACATTAAAAGTGGTTTTTCCCATATCTTCACTTTCGCAATATACATGCATGTTTTTTCCATTTACATTGCTATATTCATTGCAAAGTAAAGTTAACATAGGGTTGTTATAAACTTCTCCTAATACACCAAGAGCAATAACTCCACTATTAAGACCAAGTTCAGGAGTTGAGCCATGTGCTGCTCTTCCTAAAAATTCAAAGGTATCATCACTTAACCTATTAAACTTAACTTTAGTGTCGTTTTTAAGATATTCATCAAGTTTTTCAGGTTCAGTAACTTTACATATACAACTATCAATTACAACATTTGAAGCAACTCCACCTTTAATAGAAACAATATTATTTAAAGGTAAATTACCATCATAAGCATAGTTAACAATACCTTTTTCTCCATAAATCAATGGAAAATCAGCATCAGGAGTAAAGCCATAAGTTGGTTCTTCTTTTTTAAGGTGTTCAAAATAATAAGAAATACAAGAAGATCCTCTTTCTTCATCTCCACCAAAAACAAGTTTTACTCGATAATTCTTAATAAGACCATTATCTTTCAAAGCTTTTAAAGCATAATAAGCAGCAATTCCAGGTCCTTTATCATCGCTAGTCCCTCTAGCGTATAATCTGTTTTCCTTTTCATCTAAATATGGACTAAATGGAGGATGATTCCAATTTCCAGTTGCAGGCACAACATCTTGATGAGCAAAGATAGAAACGAGTTGTTTTCCTTCGCCGGTTGAAATTTCAATACATCTTCCATCACACATATCTATTTCAAAACCATCTTTTAAGGCTAATTCTTTTAAAAACTCAAAGCAATCATGAACGCCTTTTCCATATGGCATTGTTTCGCTTACTGTTTTTTCATCATAAACCGAATCAATTGAACAGTCTTTAATTAAAGTATCTAACGCTTCTTTTTCATATTTTTTACAGATTTCTTTAAAGTTAATATTCATAGTTAATCACCTCAACTCTCGATTTACAATTATATAACAAAGTTAAAAGATTTCTTACTTTAATGATTTTTTATTTAAAGTAATAAAATAAGAAAAGAACTAGAGCTGATAAAGCAACAACAACAAAGCCTAAAATAACTGTTATTGAGATTAAAGAGGTTTTATTTAAAGCTGTCGTATCAGCTTCACTTTTAAAACTGACATTTAAATCAAAAATTCTTTCGTTTCTTTTAACAACAAATTTGTATAAAGCAGCCATGATGGTTGGCGAAAGAATAATTGCTGCAGCAATTTCACAAACCGCACCAGGTGCAATAAAAGTAGCAACAAAGTTACCAAAGCTACCAAAAATTTCTGTACTACCTTCAATAATTGAAGTTAAATCCATTAGATGTGAAATGTAGAAAATATCAAGGTAACCAAATACATAAAGGCATCCTAAAGTTAAAACAGTATGTAATAAAGTTAAAATACCACACATTGGGGCTGAAATTGTCAAAAAACCTGCAAAAGTAGTCTTTTTTCTAAAAATATCGAATATTAATCCAGAAATAAATCCAAATAAAACTCTTGGTAAAATCGAAACGAATGGATTCAAAAATAAGTAATTAATTGTTCCTGGATATTGCAAAGCGACAAGCAAAGAAAGGACGCCCATGAAAAGTCCAAAGACCCCACCAGTCCATTTTCCAAAAAGCAAAGCACCAACTAAGACTAAAATATGCATTGTAGTAAAACTAATTGGGCCAAGCGTAATGTAGCCAATATAAGGTACATAAGAAAAAATAACAAATAATGCTAAAAACAAAGCATAAAAAGAAATATAAAATATTGTTTTCCTATACATTTGAGCTCTCCTCATTCATTTTGTAAATTTCGTAAAGTCCATCAAGTATAAGGTTTTCATCATAAGTAAACTCATTTAATACGTTTTTAATGATCTTAGAAAAACCTCCAGTTAAAATTCTTCTTAATCGATAGCCACATTCATTCTCCATCTCATTAGCAAATTCTCTAATCATAAAAGCTTGTCCGTAGACAATTCCAGATTCAATACAATCTTTTGTATTCCTTCCGATTACACGATTTGGAACAATAATTGGAGTTTCTAAAAGTTGACTTGTTGAAGAAACTAAGGTTTTTAGGCTAATTTCCATACCAGAAGTTATAGCTCCACCAATAAAGGCACCATTTTTATCTACAATATAAATTTTTGTAGCAGTACCTAAATCAGCAACTAGCGAACATTCTCCATATTTGCTTTTTGCCGCTAATGCTCCGCTTAGCATATCAGCCCCAAGTTCATTTGGATTATCAATTTTTAAAGGCAATTTAGTCTTAATCTTTTTGCCTAAAATCAATGCATCCACGTTAAAAACAAGTTCTATTGCTCGATGTAAAATTGGGGTTAACAAAGGTACAACACTTGATATAATTGCGCCTTCAAGTTTTACATCTTTTCCTACAATAGAGGATAGAGAATAAGCATACTCATCACTACTTCTTTCTCTATTCGTTCTAATTAAGTAGCTTTTGATAATGTATCCATTTTCAACCAAAGCAAACTTAATAGATGTGTTTCCACAGTCTAAACACAAAATCATAAAATTTGTTCCTTTCTACAGTCTTTAATAAGTACCGTGAACTTTACAGCCACTATTAAACCACTTTCAAGTTTTTAAAGCAAATAAAAAGAGATTTGCAAGCTTTTATAAAGTCTTACTTCGAATAAAAACACTGCAAATCTCAATTATTTTAACTATTTAACAACAATTGATACGATTTTATTCTTAACAACAATTACTTTTACAATTGTTTTTCCGTTTGTAAAATTTTGAACCTTTTCGGAAGACAAAGCGGCCTCTTTTACAACTTCATCATTTTCATCTTTATTGACTTCTATTGTATCTCTTAATTTTCCATTTACTTGAACAGCCATTTTAATAGTTGAAAGTGTCGTTTTACTTTCATCATATGTTGGCCAAGGTGCAAATGTAATCATTTCTTCATGACCTAAATATTTATGCCAAATCTCTTCTCCGACAAATGGGCAAATACAATCAAACATCTTTATGAAGTTTTCAATATATGGTTTATAAATTTCAGTTGCTTTATAAAGTTCGTTTACAAAAATCATCATTTGTGAAATAGCAGTATTAAATTGTAGAGCTTCAAAGTCTTTTGTTACTTTTTTAACTGTTACATTATAGACATAATCTAAGCTACCATTATTTTTATCACTGAATTTAGCTCTAAAAGCTTCATCTTCAAACATTCTATAAACTCTATCGATGAATCTTCTTGCTCCTTCTAAACCACTATTAGACCATGGTAAAGAAGCTTCAAGAGGTCCCATAAACATTTCATAAAGTCTTAATGTATCAGCACCATAATTTTCAACAATATCATCAGGATTTATGACGTTTCCTCTTGATTTAGACATTTTTTCGCCATTCTCACCAAGTATCATGCCTTGATGGAATAATCTCTTAAATGGTTCTTTTGTAGATACTACTCCTTGATCATAAAGGAATTTATGCCAAAAACGAGCGTAAAGTAAATGTAAGACAGCATGTTCTTGTCCACCAATATAAAGGTCAACTGGTAACCAATGGTCTAAAAGTTTTTTATCGGCTATGCATTTATCATTATGTGGATCAATATATCTTAAATAATACCAGCAGCTTCCAGCCCATTGAGGCATTGTATTAGTTTCTCTGGTTGCTTTTTTACCATCATAAGTAATATGAACCCAATCTTGAGCATGGACTAATGGAGATTCACCTGTTCCACTAGGTTTATATTCACTAAGTTCAGGTAAAACAAGTGGTAGCTCATTTTCTTTTAGACTAATCATTTTATCGCTACCATCAAACTCAATAATTGGAATAGGTTCACCCCAATATCTTTGACGTGAGAAAAGCCAATCTCTTAATTTGTAATTCACTTTGAAATTGCCAGCACCAAGTTCAACTAATTTTTTAGTAACAAGTTCTTTTCCTTCAGCAATATTTTTACCATTTATAAAATCACTATTAATATGTGGGGCATCTTTTGTCATTGCTTCTTTAGAAATATCGCCTTCTAAAACTTGAATCATTTCAAGATTATATTTTTTAGCAAAGGCATAGTCTCTTTCATCATGTGCTGGGACAGCCATAACTGCTCCGCTTCCATAGCTAGCTAAAACATAATCAGCAATCCAAATAGGAACTTTTTTGTTATTGATTGGATTAATCGCATATCTTCCTAAAAATACACCACTCTTATCTTTATTTAATTCGGTTCTATCCATATCAGATTTATGAGAAACTTCTTCAATGTATTTTTCGACAGCTTCTTTTTGCTCCATTGAGACAATTTCTTTAACAAGAGGATGTTCAGGCGCTAAACAGCAATATGTACAACCAAATAATGTATCAGCTCTAGTGGTGAAAACTTTAAAAGTTTTTTCACATCCTTCAATTTTAAAAACAACTTCAGTGCCCAAAGACTTGCCTATCCAGTTGTGTTGAAGCTCAATGGTTGATTGAGGCCAATCAAGCCCTTTTAAGTCTTCATCAAGTCTATCAGCGTAAGAAGTAATTTTAAGCATCCATTGTCTCATTGGTTTTCTAATAACAGGGTAGCCGCCTCTTTCACTTTTCCCATCAATGACTTCTTCGTTAGCTAAAACTGTTCCAAGTTCAGGACACCAGTTAACTGGTTTATAGTCAACATAAGCTAAGCCATTATCAAACATTTTCTTAAAAATCCATTGTGTCCACTTATAATATTTTGGGTCACAAGTCATAACTTCACGGTCATAATCATAAGAAAAACCAAGCATCTTAATTTGTCTACGGAAGTTATCAAGATTCTTTAAAGTAAACTTTTCAGGATGCTCATTCATTTTCATTGCATATTGTTCAGCAGGAAGCCCAAAAGCATCCCATCCAATTGGATGAAGGACATTAAAACCTTGCATTCTTTTCATACGAGCAACAATATCTGTTGCTGTATATCCTTCAGGGTGACCAACGTGTAAACCTTGTCCACTTGGATAAGGAAACATATCTAAAATGTAATATTTTGGTTTAGAAAAATCTAAAGTATCGCACTTATATTCTTTTCTTTCATCCCATACTTTAGCCCATTTTTGTTCTACTTCTTTATGGTTATACATTTAATTAACCTCCCATTTAATAAAAAAATCCTTAGAAATTCTAAGGACGTAATTTACGTGGTACCACCTTAGTTCATCTTTAATTAGATGCACTCATTTATTGATTTTATAGTTTAAATAGATGTGAGACTTAAGATTCAACTTACTAACTTTCACCAAACGCTAGCTCTCTAAAAAGCTAAATTCTTAATTAATCATCTGCAAAAATTATAAAGATTTAATTCTTCTTTTTCAATATAATCAAAATATTAAGATTTGACCTTTAATAAAGAAAATTTTAAATGATATTTAAAAAAGTGAGGAAAGAATAAATTTCTTTCCTCACATTGATTCATTTTATTTAATTAAAATTGAGTTTAATATAACCTCACTCGATATATTTAGCCAAATTAACCCCTTTTATTTTTTAGGCATTAATGAATGATAAAGTGCTAGGTATTCTTGACTTGGTTTAATCCAAGAATGATCAGCTTTTAAAGCATTTAATCTCATCTTTTCAAATTCTTTTGGACGAGAATTATAAACCATAAGCGTTAATGCAGTAGCTTTTAATGCATCATTAACACTAAAATTATCAAATCCAAATCCATCAGCATCTTTATAATTATTTAAACCATAATTATAAGGAATAACACTATCTTTTAATCCACCAGTCCTTCTAACAATTGGCAAAGTTCCATAACGTTGAGCAATCATTTGACCTAAGCCACATGGTTCAAAAGCGCTTGGCATAATAAAGAAATCACTAGCGGCATAACATTTATGAGCCATTTCATTGTTATAGCCAATATAAACTCTGACGTTATGTAAGTATTTCATATGGAGAGCATTGTAATAATCTTCAGCGTATTTTTCTCCACTTCCAACTATTGCAAAATTACCACCACTAGAAACAACAAAATCAGCCATGGCATTAATTAACTCAAGACCTTTTTGATCAGATAAACGAGAAACAACACTATATAATGGTTTCCCTTGTTCTAACTCAAATTCCTCGCAAAAAGCCTTTTTATTTAATCTTTTTCCTTCAGCAAAATTCTTTTGATTATAGTTTTTGTAGATTAATTTATCATGTGCTGGATTAAATTCTTTATAATCCATACCATTTAAAATTCCACAAAAATCATTTTGTCTTAAAATTAAATCATACCAAAGACCTTTCGAGCCATCTGGTGTTTTAAGTTCATAAGCATGAGTTGGTGAAACTGTTGTAATTTTATCAGCGTACCTAATGCCTGCTTTTAAAGTTGAAACTTGACCATCGAGTCTAATTTTTCCTGAGTAAAATAAATTAGCATCAAGTTCATAAAAATCATAAAGTGAATCAACACCAAAATAACCTTTAAATAAAGGATTATGAATTGTTAAAACAGTTTTAACTTTGCCAAGTTGTGTGTCATGAGAATATTTTTCTTTTAATAAACAAGGAACCATACCAGTTTGCCAATCATGACAATGGACAACATCAATTTCATAAGGCAAACGGCGAATAAGTTCAATTACTGCTAAAGAAAAATAAGCAAATCTTTCTCCATCATCATAATAGCCATAAAGACCACCATTTCTAGCAAAATAGTTATCGTTTTTCACTAAATAATAATCAATTCCTTCATACTCAACATGCATAATTTCAGTAGGAATTGAACGCCAATTCATTTTGACGTTAAAAGTATATAAAGATTTAAAACGATATTTCTTTTTATCAATGCTCCCATAAAAAGGAGAGATGATACTCATCGTATCATCTTTTTCTTTTTTGGCTATTTCTTTCGAAAGAGCATAAACTACATCAGCTAAGCCCCCAGTTTTAGAAAATGGTAAGGCTTCGCTACTACACATTAAGATATTCATAAACTAAACGATTACTCCTCTTGGAAAATAAAGTGGATGAGACTCAGTTCCATAAACATCCTTTTTGTTTTCAAAGATGGTGCGCTTATCAGCAATTACATTCTTAAGATGGACTCCTCTTTTAATTGTTGTGTGGGTAAAGATAATTGAGTTTTCAACAATTGCCCCTTCTTCAACAGTGACGTCACGAGAAATAATTGAATTTTTCACTGTACCTTCAATATTTGTTCCATTAGCCACTAATGAATTTGTAACATTAGCATTTGGTCCATACAAAACAGGATGTGAGTTATGAGTTGTTGTATAATAAACCCACTCTGGATCTTGGAAGAATTCTCTTAAAACTTCTGGGTTATTTAATAATTCAAGTGAATATTTAAAATAATGTTCTAAAGAATCAAAGAATCTAACAAAACCAGTAAATTCGATAGCGTTAACTCTTGTAACAAAATTAACAAGATATCCAACCAAGCTTTCGACATTAATCATGGCAGAAATTTGACTTGATTTAACTAAAAGTTCAAGAAGTAAAGTTTTGTCGATAACCATGGTATCAAGTAAAATATTAGCTCTTGAAGATTTTTGATCTTCATATATTTTTTGTACACAATTTAAGTTATCAACTACAAGCTTCTTACATTTTGAAAATTCAGTTGAGTCTTCAACTTTTTTATAAACAAGTGAAACTTGTTTACCGCTTTTAATATGATCTTCGACTATTTTTTTATAATCCATTTTCATAATAAAAGCACTATTTGTAATAACAACATATTTGACTTTGTCATCATATAAGACGAAGTCATTTTCTTTAATGTTATTAATATCAGTATTAAAAACAGGATTAATAATACCTTCTTCATTAATAAGAATTGATAAATAACCTGTTTTTGGATTAGCTAAGTAAGTATTGGTATTTCCAATATGTTTATAAATTGAATTAGAATGATTCTTAGCAAGAACACAAATATTATCAATTCCACTATTTGATAAATTAGATAAAGCAAAATCGATAAAAGCATATCTTCCTAAAAGCGTTGTACTTGCAAGAGGTCTCTCTCTAGTAAGAAGACCTAAATCACAATTTTCGTATAAATCAACAATTGCTAAAACATTATTCATACTCGGTCTCCTTAATCAACTAAAACAACACCTTCATTGTTTTTATTAATAACTTCGCCATCTTTAATTTTGACATTTGGTCCAACGATAGCGTTTTCTACATAAGCGCCCTTTCCAATTCTAGCTCCTGGCATGACATAACTTCTAACAACTTTAGCTTTTTCATCAACTAAAACTTCGTTAGAGATTACGCTTTGACTGACTTGGCCAAGAATTATAGCTCCTTGATTAATTAAAGAGTCATCAACAATTGCATCTTTTCCAATATATTGAGGCATCGAATGGGTATCTTCGCTAAAAACAGTTGGGAATTCAGAAAAATGAATAATGTCTTCTTTACCCATTGAAGGAAGAAGTTCCATATTAGCTGCATGCAATGAATCAAGAGTTCCGACATCTCTCCAATATCCAGAGAAGCGGTATGCCATAACTTTCTTATTTTCTTTAAGTAAAGTTGGGATGATATTGCTACCAAAATCATGTGAAGAATTTGGGTCTTTTGCATCTTCAATTAAAGCTTTTCTAAGTTCTTTATATGAGAAAACATAAATTCCCATACTTGCTAAATTTGATTGTGGTTTCTTTGGCTTTTCAACAAATTTAGTAATTTGGTCGTTGCTATCAACCTCTAAAATACCAAATCTGCTAGCTTCTTCCCAAGCAACTTCGATAACTGAAATTGTACAAACAGCGCCACTAGAAATATGAAGATTAATCATATCATTGTAAGTAGTTTTATAAATATGGTCGCCACTTAAAATTAAAACATAATCAGGTTCTTCATCATCTAAGAAATCTAAGTTTTGATAGATTGCATCAGCAGTTCCATTATACCAATTAGCTCCTTCTTCAGTTTGATGTGGAGCGAGTGATTGACATTTACCATTGACACCATCAAAACCCCAAGTTGATCCGTTTCCAACATAATTTGATAAAACGGCGGATTCATATTGGGTTAAAACACCACAAACCGTAATATCACTATTTGCAACATTAGACAGCGAAAAATCGATGATACGATATTTGCCACCAAAATGGACAGCTGGCTTAGCTATCTTTTTGGTTAAAGCTTTTAAACGAGTGCCTTTCCCACCCGCAAGTATCATCGCAACTACCTTTTGCGCCATTAGCGTAAACCTCCTATTTATTCTTTTTCAAATAGACGAACACAACTCTTATTCTTGTCATGTAAAACAATTAAGGTTTCATCAACTAATGGTGAAATATCAGGAATCTTATCATATGGAGCACTAAGAATAACTTGTAAGGAGAATTTTCTTAAAAGCTTGATAGCTTCTGTCATTCTGCCTCTATCCATCTTAGAGAATGCTTCGTCAAATATGATAAGACGTAATGTGTTCCCCATTTCTCCTTCATCATTGACATGATATAGTTGTGCAAAGGAAGCGAGAACAGCGATATAGAATGGTGTCTGGGTCTCACCACCACTCTTTTTCTTAATCATTTTTGAGAGTCTTTGCTCATCACCAGTATCTTTATTATACACTATTAAATCAAAATCGAGATAACTTCTATAATCAGTAAATTTAGAAATATTTTCTAAAAGTTGATTGTTTTTAGAGTTATCACCAACATCGACAATTTGTCTGAAAAGATCTTCCATGACATCTTTATATTTATTGATGAATTCAGTGTCATCTTTTCCACCGTTAATAACTAAATCATCTTTTAACATATCGTAATATCTACGATAAACAATTGATGGTTTAACAGTGAAACGATATAAATCACGTCCGAAAGAAGATTGTTTTAAAGCAGTATTTAAATTTTCAATTTGATCTTCAACATCTTCAATAGCACCTCTTAATTTAAAGATAAAGTCATCTTTAAATTGTTTAGTTGCTTTTTGATAAGAATCTTCAATCTTTTCTTTATATTCAGGAAGTTTAACATCTCTAAATTCTTTAAGTTCGTTTTCAAAAATATCGTTATTTTCAGTTTCAACATCATAACTTAAGTGATAATCTTGACAATAATCTCTTCTTAAACGAACTACTTGATTGTAGATGTTATTAACAAGGTATTGTAAACGTGAAAATTCCACATTAAATTCTTGCAAAATTTCAAGAGTAGATTTTCCATCAGCAATTTCTTTTTCATAAATTGGTAAAGCTTGATCACTAACAAGGAAAGGATCATAGTGAGAATTGATGGCATCTTCTTTATCTTTAACAGTTTTTTGTTCAGCAAGAATTCTTTCTGATTTAATATTTTCAATATCTTTGATTAAATTACCTTTTTCAAGGTTAACTTTATCTTTAGATTCATTAATCGATTTAATATCAGCATCAATATCAGCAATACGAGAATCAAGTGATTGAGCTAATGGAGAATCGTTATTTTTAAGTTCTTCATTAATATAATCAAGGGTATTTTTAAGACCAGGTAAATCACTAATTCTCTTTAATAACACAAAGATATTATCGATTTCGCTTGAAGTGAAAAGTTCAAGACGATTTGCTTCATCGATTAATTCTTTTATATCTCTATAAGTCTTTAAATTGTCTAAATTAGATTGCAATTGACGAGATTTTTCGTTAATAAAACGAGAATCAATATTACGTCCAATAAAGCTAGATGCATAGGTTCTTGGGTTAAGTTTACTCATGGCAAAATTACGATATAAATCACATTCCATGGTAATACCATTTCCACTTTCTCTAGCTTCTTTAGGATCTTTTGATTTATGAACACGACCTAAAAGGAAATTAGTATAAGCTCTTGCCCCTTCATGGTCGGTGATAATTTCTTCAGCAAGCGAACCTTCTTGGCATTCTGGTTCTCTTTCGATAATTTTTTCTTCATCAACAAGAGCAGTTCCATAATATGAGTATTCATTTAAAAGATTTCTTAAAATCTTATAAGCATCATCATAATATTTTGGAGTAACAAAAAGGTTAAACTTTTGAGCATAAAGCAAACCTTCAATAGCATTTGACCATCTTAAATCATGAATATCAACAAGGTCAGCATAAATTGAAACTTCAATATGTTTGCCAAATTGTCTTTCAAGTCTTTCTTCTAAAGCGTTTTTAATATAGCTTAAACGTTGGTCATAGCTCTTTGTACCTTTTTTAATATCTTGCTCTTGAGATCTAATTTCACGGACTTCTTTTTCAAGATTTTGAATTGTACGAGCTAAATTAACTGCAAGCGAAGAAACATGATTTTTAAAGATTAAAAGTGTATCTCTAAAATCTGATAAGTCACTTTTAGTAAGTTTTGTTAAGTCAGTTAAGAAGTTATTTTTAAAGTTTTCACAAGCATTAATAACCTCTTTACTTGATGCTTTAAGTTCATTTACTTCTTCAGCTTTATCTTCGCCTAAAACATCAATATCGATTTCTGCTAAATCATTATTTAAAGCGTTGGCGCATCTTTCAAAATTGTCAACATATCCAGAAAGTGATCTTTTAACAATATCGACATTTTGGTTAATTGCATTAATCTTATCTTCGCAATCTCTTTTTTCATCTTTAAAGTTTTGAGCAATACGAATCGAATCATTACTTGCTCTATCACTAATAAGTTTTGTCTTTTTACTTTCAAGTTCGGCTAGATTATTTGCAAAATCTTTAAGTTCTTCATCAATTTCAGCAATACGTTTTTGATTGCGTTCAATTAAGTTATTTAAATTTCTAAGTTTAGTATAGCTTTGTTCAAGTTGACACTTATCAATAATGTATTGAGCAATAACAAAATTCTCTTTTTGACGTTTATAAACATCATAATTTTGTGAAATTTCTTCAAGCCTTTTAACTCTTTTTTCTATATTATTAGCTTCAACTTCAAGTTTTTTATATTGAAGAATATTATCTTGCAATGCATCAAGTTCAATATTAGCTTGAGGGTCACAAACATAGTCGGTAATAAAGGTTGTAATATCAGTAATTGGAGTAAAGGAAGTTGCCTTTTTCAAAAGTGAAAAATATTTATCCTTTAATCCGCCAAATTTTCTCTTCAAGAAATCCTGATATTGTCGATTACTATCGAAGAATTGGAACTTTCCAGGATAATTTTCATTAAAGAATTGTAAAAGAGTTTTATAATCCATTGGTACTCTATCTTTAACAAAATTATTAATTGGAATAGCGTTTTCCAAATAGAAGAAATGATGTTCTTCGCTTCCATCTTCGAACGAATCAAAAACAATTCCCATTACAAATGGGATTTGATTTACATCATCAAAAAATTCAAGGGCAATATAAGAGGTAAAACGCGTATTTCTTAAATATTTAAAGCCACCATCGACTGTATCACCAAGTTCTCCTCTAAGATAACCTTTTAAAGTACGAGCACTCTTGTCCATTGCTGCCTTATTAAAATAACGGCCGCTAGTATCACCAAGTAAAACAACTTGAATAGCATCAATTAAGGTAGATTTACCACTACCATTAACACCAGTTAAGAAAACAATAGGCTTAATTTCAATTAATTCATCCCAGAAATAATGCCAATTTATAATTTTAATTCTAGTTAAGAGTTTCATTTAATAAGCCCCCTTGTCTGTCTTTTTGTTTATTTAGTTCGTCAAGAGCATTACTCATTGCAACAATCTTGTCATTATCAAGCGCATAAACAATACTTGGAAGAATGTAAAAAGAAACATTTCCTTCATCATAGCTTCCGCTAACTTTCGCAATAATATTGTGGTTATTTAAAAATCTTAAAGATTTAGCAATTCCTCTAACATATAATCTTTTTCCTGGCATGACAATTCCATCATCAACCATGGTTTTAATAAGGCCTGGAGTTGTAATATAAATTGCTTGTGTTGAAGAATTAGATTCGTTCTTTTCATTTTCATAAATTAAACGTAAAGCAAAAATAATTAAAGAAGTCTCTCTATCCATTCTAATTCTATTTTCAGAATAAAAATTAGATAAAGAAATAACACCTAAAATAACGTCTTTTTCAATATGCCAGCCACTAAATTTAAGGTAGTCTTCAATCAAATCAAAATGACGCTCAATATATCGATAAGTTTCGTTAGTTCTCATAAGTTTTTCTTTTGGATCAAAAATATCACGAACTACAAAACCTTTAAGTAAAAGGGTGTTAACTACTGATGAGAATTCATTTTGCTCACTAGGTGGCATTTTGACAAAATCTTCATTAAACATAAGTGTCACTCCTTTTTAATAAAATCAAAATTAGGAACTATATATCCATCAGTATGGACTTTTCCTTTATCTACTTCTTCTACATAATAGAAGCAATTTTCATCATCTTTTTTAATAACTGCTAAAATCAAACAAATAAAGGCATCGAAATTAACAAGAGGAATTTCGCTAATGTTGATCCTATCTTTATCACCAAAAGCTTCTTCCATAAAGCCATAAACTTTTTCATCAGTAAATATTGCTTTAGTTTCTTCTAAAAATTCATCCATCATGTAACCAATGGCATCATCAAATGTGACAAGTTCCATTGGATCGCCTTCAAATTTAAATCTTCTTAAAATTGGTAAAGTGACACTAGTTGAATCAATATAGCCCTGTTCATAAAAATATAAGGCATCTTGCATTTTAGAAAGAATCTTTGAAAGTGTTCTTGTATCATTAACATTTTTTGCATATGTTTTAAGAATATTTTCAAGATGGCCTTTAATGGTTCTGTCATTATTATTAAGATAAAGAATTTTATTAGTACTACTTTTTGTATAAGCATTATTTTCTTTATCAATTCCACTAATTAAAACATTCAATCTTTCATAGGTGTCAGTTATATAATTGATTTTTTCAATAACGTCTTTTTCGATTTCTTTCTTGTCGTTTCCTTGCGCTGAAAGTGAAGCTTGAAAGACAAGTTTATCTCTAATTTCTTTATCGTTAAGCCATCCATCAAGAATACGAATAATTGGTCTTTTAAAACGAGCAACACTATCAAAAGTTTTTAAAGGATGGTAATAACGATCACTAATCTTTCTTTTATAAACATCAAAATAATCATGTAAAACACGATTAGTATCGAATAATTTTGATAACTTAGATTTAAAAATACGGATTGAGTTTGTTAAAGTAAGAAGTTCAACTTTAAGTTTTTTAGTATTATCAAAAGCTCTTAAAAGCGTAGCATACATTAATTCATCTCTTTCTTCATCCTCAAGTTTAAGCTCGCTATAAGTTGAGTGAACTAAAGAAAGATATGGTGATTCTTCATCAGAAATAATATCTTTAAAAGCTTTTAAAATAATAATTGTATATTGAGGAAGAACAATAGTTTCTTCAAATGTATCTGGATTCATTGCAATATCAATCCAGCCAGTTTCTTCTAAACGTCGACAAATAAAACCGGCTTTACTAGAAACAGTGTTCATCAACAAAGCATCATCTTCGGTTGAATCAAATTCTTCATCTTCGTAGGTAAACTTATCAAGATCTTCTGCTTTCTCTTTTAAAGTTTTGATGAAATCATTTTTAGAAATTATAGTTTCATCATTCTCCATCAAAGAATACAAAATAAGGAGGCTTTCAACATATATGTATCTATTTTTCCCCCCGAACAAACCAAAATAGTTTTGTGGAATAATTTCAAATAAGTTCATGTTCTTTAAATCTATTAAATTATATCATTTATTGATATAATATACCTACAAAATTTTCTTAAATTATTTATGAATTTTGAAAGAATTTACCCTCAAAAAACCAAGATTTTAAAAATTTTTGCCTTGTATTCCTTGGTTCTACTTCTCCTAATTTATGGGATTTTTTCCTCACGCTTTGGTTGGGCTTATCAAGGGGAAGAAATGGTAGTTTCTTGTATAGTACAAGATGTGGCATGTATAGTTGTTTGGATTGTACTTTCTGTCATTTCTTACTTCCTTTTAACAAAGCAAAATTATTACGTAATCTTAAAAGATGGAATCATTCATCATAAATGGACCAAAGAAGTTAAATATTCCTTTCAAGATATTTTATATGTCGATGAAGAATACACTGAAAAACACGAAACACTGCTTTTTTATACTTCAAAGGGTCACCCTATTTATCTTGTTTTAGATAAAGATAAAAAAATATTAAAAGCTGTTTTAGCAAAGTCTAAAAACTTAATTTCAAAACAGGAATATCACAATAAATTTCCAAATGTTACTTTATAGGAGGTTCTTTTTAATATGAGAAAAGATTTTGGCGTAAAAACTTTCATATATCCACAACCTGTTTTAATGATTGCAACTTATGATGAAAATAAAAATCCTGATTGCATGAATGCAGCTTGGGGCGGAATCAGCGATTCTAATAAAATTTCAATCGCTTTAAGTGCATTTCATAAAACAACAAAAAACATTCTTTTAAATAAAGCATTTACTGTTTCTCCTGCTATAAAAAAATATGTTAAAGAATGTGACTATTTAGGTATTACAAGTGGCAACACTGTTAAAGATAAACTCAAGGTTTGTAATTTTCACACTGTTGATTCTAAATTTGTTAATGCTCCACTTATTGAAGAGCTACCTCTTACACTTGAGTGTCAATTATTAAATTACGATGAAAACACCGAAATCTTAACTGGAGAAATTTTAAATGTTTCAGTTGATGAAAGTATTTTAACAAAAGGAAAAATTGATCCTAATAAATTAGAAGCAATCGCTTTTGATCCAGCTAATGCTAGTTATCTTCTTGTCAAAGACAAAGTAGGAAATGCTTTTCAAGATGGCAAAGATTTATTAAAATAATTATCACTAGCCACTTATTGCACTTTTTTTGCTTTACATGATTTATTAATCTATGCTAAAATCTTAAGGCTGATTTGAAAGGAGGAAACGAAATGTCAAGAATTTGTCCTATTACTGGTAAAAAACCTATGAGCGGAAACAATCGTTCACACAGTTTAAGAGCCACAAGAAGAAGATGGGATGTAAATCTCCATACCTACAGAGTTGAAATTGATGGCCAAGTCTGCAAGGTAAGAATGAGCGCTAGAGCTTATCGTACTCTTAACAAATCACTTAAAGAAAATTAATTAAAAGAACTGTCGCAAGGCAGTTCTTTTTTTACCAAAAACTTCATAATTATTAATACTCATATAACAATAAATAGTTATAACCTTTCTAAAAGGCAAGATAAAAACCTACTTATAATTCATTATTCAACCTAAAACCATTCTAATCGATTTTCATGACCTCAATTTCCAAATATAAGTCTATAGACAGGAAAAACAAAAAAATGTTTAAATAAAAATATAAACAATGCGTGGCTGCGATTTTACTTTGGATATCTGCTAAATTTTATGAAAAAATCATATTTAATTTATTTGTATTTTACTCTATCTAAAAAAGGCTATTATGATAAGGTCACTTTCGTTAATGAAAAAGCAAGAATTGAAAATGCAATTGCAAAAGACAAACTTACAAATAAAAAAGATATTTATGAATTAATAAAAACTAGCATTAATAAAAAAGAAGACCGATATAAATTTCATTTTGCCATTTTAATAATTCTTTTTGAGTTTGTTTACCTTTTTGTTCAGCAATTTTTCTTAATAGGACCTAGTATTTTTAATAACTTAAATATGTTTATTCTTCTAGTACTTTTTTTCGTTCTTTTTTCTATTCTTCTTATTTATGCCTTAATTACATTTAAAAAGAGAAACTCTTTAGATTTTGTTTTATTGTTTATAACATTCATTACTTTTTTTATCGACTCATTATCTTATAGTCCAATACTAACAAGCTATTATGGAAACGACTCTTTTGTTTCGAAATACATATTTTTAAGTACTGCAATTAATGTTAGTATCGATGGCGGAGGAATAACACATGTTTATATTTCATCTCTTCTTTTTTCTTTTATTCTCTCAATCATTTATTTTATAGTTATCTATTTCATTAAAAGAAAAGAGAGACTAAATAACATAACCAAAATAAAAGAAAATAATACTTCTAGCTTAAAAAGATTTAATCCTTTTTTATTAATGCTCGTCATTATAATTTTTGTCGACTCTTTAATTCAAAATATTTTATTTGACTATTACTTTTTAAACAGATTAACAGGATTTTTCTTTTCTGCTATTTTGACCATTATTGCTTTTATAATGCTATTTAGATTTAACAAACACAAAAGAATAGACTTTATTTCAATCTATTTCTTAATTGTAGCTACATATTTCGATTGGATTAGTCCGACTTTTTCTTATAAACTCGAAGGAAATATATACCCTCAACCAATACCAGATACACTTAATAGAATTATCATATTACCATTTTTTGTTAATTATCATGACATTTCTGCATGGCAATATTATGGCGAAAAATATATAGTGTTTATCTCTACTTTTGCCTTTTTAATTATGCTAGGCGTATTTATTTATGATTTAGTAAAAAGAAAAAAAGAACTTAAAAAACAAAATAATTAAAAGAACATTACAATTCCTATAGGCAATAAATTCAAAATATAAATAATGAAATTTCCCCACTCAAGCATTGCTAAATAATTAAAGCGTGGTCTATTAAAAGTTTCAGCATCTACTTTTACCATTTTATTCCATCTTTTATAACTTGGATTAAACATTAAGACCGCTTCAAAAATTAATAAAAGGAAAGTAACAATAAAAACAGCTATTTGAGTGGCTTGATGAGGAGCATTTACGTAAACATAATTTGTATTAGGTAAAAAGAAGAGAGATAAAATCATTTCTAAAAGATTTAAACAAACAAAAAGTACCGCAAAAATAAGGTGTAATTGATAATTTGATAATTTGATAAAGGTTAAAGCATTAAAAACTAAACCAGTCAAACAAGAAACAGCAAACATTATATAAGCTACTGTTATTGCTCCACCATTATTTTGTGTTTCTAAAGCAAAAAATAAAAAAGCAGCCGAAATTATCAGCGTTCCCATAAAAGTAACAACAGGGTAAATATAACTTAATTTTGAATTTCTTTTAAAACAATTTAATTCAAATGGAAAATAACGTAATAGACTATATTTACTTGTTCCGGTTTTTGAAAAAGCTCGTCCTTCAAAAATAAAAACGAGAACAAATAAAACTAATCCAACACCAATACTTGCTAAAAACGCACCTTGTAATTCGCTCATAACTATACCTTTAATAGTTCATAACTTTCCTTCATATTGCTGCTTTTATATAAGTAGCTCCCAATTACACAAATATCTACACCGAAGTCGCTACACTTCTTAAAGGTAAGACTATTGATCCCTCCATCTACTTCTATTAAATATTTTAAACCATTTTTATTTTTTTCTAGAGATAAAAATTTAATCTTATCTAAGGCATTTTCCATAAATTTCTGCCCACCAAAGCCTGGCTCAACAGACATTATCAAAATTAAATCTAAATCATTTAAAAAAGGTAATAAAACTTTAACATCAGTTTTAGGCTTAATTGACATGCCCACCTTTACATTAAAAGATTTAATTTTGTTAATGACTTCCCATCTTTTTTCATCACTTTCTAAAGCTTCATAATGAAAAGTAATTATATCAGCACCAGCTTTAACAAAATCTTCGATATATTTAGGTGGATCAGAAATCATTAAATGAACATCGTTAATTAGACCAAAATTATGTTTAATTGAGTCTAAAACAGGAGCTCCAAAAGAAATATTTGGGACAAAATGACCATCCATTACATCAAAATGCAAATATTTAATCCCTACCTCTTTTGCTTTTAAAATCTCTTGCTCAAGATATAAGAAATTAGCATTTAATATAGAAATACTTACTTCGACGTTTCTTTTCATTAATTTCTCCCAAAAATACGGGCAAAAAGAGAACCTCTTTTACGCATAATCTTTTTATTCTTATATAAAGATAATATATCTTTTTTCATTTCATTAACACTTTTATAACGTTCATCCAAGTTTTTATTGACTGCTTTAAAAATAATGTATTCAACTTCTTTAGGTAAATCAGGATTTATGGTTAAAGGAGATGGAACTTCTTTTTCGACTTGCATTACTGCTACATCATGTGGATTTTTGCCATCAAAAGGAACTCTTCCAGTTAAAAGTTCAAAAAAAGTAATCCCCATTGCATAAATATCGCTTTGGAAAGTCGCTTTTTCTCCATAGACTAGCTCAGGGGCAAGATATTGAGCTGTACCCATTACCTTTTTATTTTCATTAACATTCATTCCACTTCCTAATAAAACTGAAATGCCAAAATCGCCAAGTTTAATTTCTCCATCGCTAGCGTAATAAACATTTTGAGGCTTAATATCACGATGAACGATATTTTTAGAATGAACTTCAATTAAAGCCTCGCAAAGTTGAAGCATAATCGAACAACTTTCATTAAGAGAAAAACATCTTTTATAGTCTAAAACATCTCTTAAAGTTTGGCCTTTAACATATTCAGTAACAATATATGGTAAATTGTTATATTCACCATAATCATAAATTTTAACAATATTAGGATGATTAAAAGCGGCTGAAAATCTAGCTTCATTTTGAAAGCGAATTAAATTATCAATACGTTTAGCGTTTTCATATTTAATAATTTTTAAAGCAACTTCTCGACGAAAAATAACATCACGAGCTTCATAAACGTCGCTCATTCCACCTTTTCCAAGTTCACTAATTATTTTATAACGTTGTCCGATGACATCGTTTACTCTAATCATGGAGTGTCTCCCATAAAGCAATCGTTATATTATCGCTTCCCCCATTGAAATTTGCTAAAGATATTAAAGATTGAACTTTATCACTAGTAGGTATATGCATTTCTAAAACATTTAAAATATCTTTTTCACGAACGTTGTTATATAAACCATCACTACAAATAAAAACACTTTCACCACTATAATCTAAGATACGTACATCTGCACTTAAAGATGGGAAAATTCCAATCGCATTTGTTAATACATGTCTTTCTGGGTGAGTTAAAGCTTCTTCTTTTGTAATTTGACCAGATTTTACAAGGAAGTTAACATAGGTTTGGTCTTCACTAAGTTGAATAAGTTTGCCATCTTTTTTAATATAAATTCTTGAATCGCCGCAATTTAAAATAACAAGTTTATCTTTCATAATTAATGCCATTGATAAAGTTGTCCCCATACCTTTATAAGTAACATCTTGATCTTGGAGATTAAAAATAGTTGAATTAGCAATCTTAGTAATGTTTTTTAACCATTTAGAAGCAAAATAAGCATTAACAAAGCCTTTTTTGTCTTTAAAAGCTTCGCTAATGATTCTAACAGTTTCAAAAGAAGCAAAATCTCCTTTATTGTGTCCACCCATTCCATCAGCCACAATTAAAAGAAGATTGCCACTTGAATTAGTAACAATTTTGGCTTCATCTTCGTTTGAACTTCTAACTTTCCCTATGTCAGTTCTATAACAATAGTTCCCTCTAAATGCGTTTTTCATCTTTAGCTCTTAATTGGCCGCAGGCTGCATCAATGTCGCTTCCAAATTCCTTTCGTATTGTTGCGGTAACCCCATTTTTCATTAAAGTATCTAAGAAATCATGCACTGTTTTTTCATCACTTCGGCGATATTTCATTTCATTAACTTCATTATAAGGTATTAAATTCACATATGCCAAAGTGCCTTTAATTAGTTTAGCAAGTTCAATAGCGTCTTCTTTAGAATCGTTAATACCTTTAAGAAGAATATATTCAAACGTTACTCTACGTCCAGCATTTTTTTCATAAAATTTAACTGCCTTCATTAGTTCATCTAAAGGATAAACCCTGCTAATTGGCATTATTTTATGTCTAATTTCATCATTAGGTGCGTGAAGAGAAATAGCTAAATTAATTTGTAATCCTTCTTTAGCATAATCATAAATCTTTGGAATAATTCCACAAGTTGAAACAGTAATATGACGTGCCCCTATTTCTAAGCCATGTGGATGGTTTAAAATGCGAATAAAATCCATTACGTTATCATAATTATCAAAAGGTTCGCCGGTTCCCATTACAACAACATGAGTAATTCTTTCTCCCTTGCCTTCTAAAGCTAGCGAGTCATTTAAAACTAAAATTTGACCAAGCATTTCACTGACTTTTAATTCTCTTTTCTTTTTCAAAAGTCCACTAGCACAAAATGCACAGCCCATATTGCAGCCAACTTCACTAGAAACACATGCAACATTTCCATAGTTATAACGCATTAAAACGGTTTCTACTTTATCATGATCTTCTAGTTCAACTAATAATTTAATGGTTCCATCTTTACTAACTTGCTTTTGAAAGATTGAAGGTTTTTGAAAACAAAAATCAGCTTTTAGTTTTTCTCTAAAAGTTTTAGAAATATCACTCATTTCATCAAAATCAGTTATTCCACGTTTATAAGCCCATTTAAAAATTTGGGTCGCACGAAATTTCTTTTCGCCAAGCGAAACAACTAGATCTTCAAGTTTATTTAAACTATAGTCGTAAAGATTTATCATTACTAATTATCTTTCTTTTCAAAAACAGCGTAATAGAAAACTGAATTATCTTTTTCAAATGGGAAATATGTACATTCTTTAACTAATTTAAAGTCTTTTTTCATTTCTAAGAATTTATGAACAATAAGCATAGTCTCTTTAATGTCAAAAGTAGGAACACAATAAACAAGTTTTCCATTATCGCTAAGATATTGAGTAACATCAACTAATTCATTAAGTTCGTTTTCAATAAGTCCATCGAGAGTTTTTTCTTCAAAAATGATTCCATACTCTGGAGTTCTTCTAAGCATTTCTAAATTACTGCTCTTTGGCAAAAGAACAAAAATATCTTGCTTCTCTGAAAGATGAGCAATTAATTCAGTTTCTGTTGATTCATAAATATCAAGTTTCTCTTTTTTAAGAGGTTTAATTTTTGAATATAAATCTGGATTTAATCTTGGATTATTACTTGCTAAAGAAACTTTATTAGTTCCATTTAAATATTTGTTAATAATCGAAACATATATTGAGTTTTTTTCTTCAAAGTAGAAAGTGACAGCTAAGTTTTCTCCATCAGGCAAACTTTTTACCATATCAAACTCAGCCCTTTGAATTGGCATAAGTTTAGACTCACGAACTAAAACATCTTTACGGATCGATGTTTTGCTTTTGTATTCATAAAGTTCAGGTTCAATTAATTTAAACTCTGAAAGTTCTTCTTCTTTTACTTCGCCTAAAATTTTATTTAAAACAGCATATTGTCTAGGCATTTTGAATATAGCATGAATGGTATCTAGTCCATAATCACGACCATATTGAGTATGAAGCATTTTAATAATCCATTCAGGCAAGTTTGTAATGCAGGAAAGATATGTTCTTGGAGTTTTTGAAATTTTCTTACTATTAATAATTTCTTTTAAGAAGGCATTCTTATCTTCGATTGCCTTTTTAAAGTTTTCTTTAATAGTATCATCGAATTTGACTTGATAAAGGTTTAGTTTATTAACAAGGTAAGTCAATGATTCTTTTTCGTCGACATATTTTTTGTAAAGGTTATTCACGTAAACTAAACCAATATAAATAACTGGTTCTTCTTGGGTTGCATTAAAAACTGCTTCTGCAATAACTTTAATTGAAAAATAATTTCTTAAAAATATTCCAGCAAGTGCGCTCATGCCACTGAATTCATCTTTAGAGACACCTCTACTATTATTCTTTACAGCGACTGAAAAAGATAAATGCTCTTTTAATACACTTCTTAAAACATTAAAGCTATGGTCATAAACTTTTGTGTTCATAGCTATTTTCCTCCGTTCATTTTCTTTTCGAAATCTTCAAAAATATTTCCAAGATATGGTTCTTCATAACCATCTTCATCTCTTTCATCATGAAGTTCATCTTCGAGAGAATCATCATTACTAATTTCAACACTATTATCTTCGGTCATGAAACGAGGATGTGTATCATCTATAAACTCATAGCGATTATCTTGGCTATAATAGTAGAATTCGATTGCTAAATTTATGCAGGCGTCTTTCATAAATTCATGAATAATTTTAGCTGCGTCTTTTTCCATTACCTTAACTTTTAATGGAGCATGAACTCTAACTAAAACATTCCATGTATTTTGTTCAACACCATCATGAATGAATAAACATTCAGGTGCATAAAAATTAATATCATCCTTTTTGCATTCGTAAATATCCGCTAAACGCGATGTCATTTCTTTTGAAATTTGTCTAACAAGATATGGGTCTGTGCCTAATATTGAAACTGTAATCATATTCCCTCGCTTTTTTAACAATAATAATCATAGATTATTATCGTTCTGATTTCAATTTTTAATAATTGACTGTCTACTATGTCAAAAAGAGCAATAGGCTTATGTGTGACCTAAAAATACGTTTGTTATCTATTTTTTGATAGTTTTGTGCACGTATAACTATTTTCGATTATATTTTTAGGCTTAATGTGGAAAATTTAAAATTTCTAAGATTCTTTAATTTTGAAAATTCCGGTTAAAATTTCCTCTGGTAATCTTACCTGCCAACCTCTACATGTCACATAAAAAAATAAAATAAGTTGTTTTTGCAAGGTTATTTAACGTAATCCTAAGTAAAATAAACAGTTTCTACTAACAAAAAGACTATAAGAAAAAACATTAAAAACTATAAGGATTGAAATTAAGTGATATTTTAATTTTATTTTCAGTTTTATAAACTGCTAAAAGATTTTCAATAGGTTCAACTAAATCAATAAGTTTTTTATATTTAACAAAAATAAATTTCCAAGATTTATATTTAGTGTAATTTAAAATAGAAGGCCCATAAACATACACATCTTCTAACCTTAAACTTAAAAAGAAATTTTTAATTTTTGGAATAAAATATTCAAGATTTGCGGCGTTTTTACTAGAAATCTCAATAGCAAGTATTGAATTAAAAGGTGGATTTTTAAATCGTTTTCTATTCTTTAGTTCCTCAATATAGAATGATTCATAATCCTGCTTGACTGCTGATAAAATAGCATAGTTATTAGTTGCACTACTTTGTATAACTGCGATTCCTTTATCTTTTTTTCTTCCACAACGACCAATAACTTGGGTCAGCATCGAAAAAGTCATTTCATTGCTTCGATAGTTAGGGAAGTTCAATAAAGTATCTGCGTTTAAAACTCCAACTAACTTTACGTTATTAAAGTCGTGTCCTTTAGCCACAATTTGAGTACCGATTAATACTTGTGCTTCATTATTATTGAAAGCTTTAAGAACGGCTTCAATTTGGAAAGTTTTCTTTGTGCGATCGCTATCCAAAACTAAATATTTAGCACTTGGAAAAAGTTTTTTAAAATCTTCTTCGACTTTTTCAATACCAAATTGGCCAAAACCTAAATATTTTGAATCACACTTAGGACAGTTATGAGGTATGGTCTCATTGTATTCACAATGATGGCAATACAATATATTTTTTTCTTTATGATAATGTAAAGGCAATCCACAATGAGGGCATTTAAATACGTGTCCACACTCCTTGCAAATCAAGTAGTTAGAAAATCCTCTTCTATTAATAAACAAAATCGCTTGTTTTCCTTCTAATAGAGTCATCTTTAATTGACGAATCAATTCTAAAGAAAATACATTTGATTGTGTTGAAAAATTTCTATAATTTGTATTATCAATCAAAAAGACATCAGGTAGTGGTTGGTCACTAAATCGATTATTAAGTTCTACTAAAGTATAGATGTTGTTTTTTGCTTTTGCATAATCTTCTATTGCAGGAGTCGCCGAACCTAATACTACTTTCACTCCTTCAATTTTCATACGCATTAATGCCACTTCTTTTGCATTATATAAAAGCCCTTGATCGTCTTGCTTATAACATTCATCATTTTCTTCATCAATTATAATTAAACCTAAATTGGATACAGGTGCAAAAATAGCGCTTCTTGTACCAATAACTATATCAGCTTTCCCATCAGAAATTTTACGATATTCATCATATAATTCTGCATCTGTTAACGATGAATGTAGAACCGCAATATCATCTTTAAAGAAATTGTATAAACGGGAAATCATTAAAGGTGTTAACGCAATTTCAGGTACAAGAATGATTGCTCCTTTACCTTCTTTTTTCACTTCTTGAATCAGTTTAATATAAATTTCTGTTTTGCCGCTCCCCGTGACACCCTTTAAAAGAACAGGTTTTTCTTTTTCTTTTAAGATTTTTTCAAAAGCACGTTCTTGTTCATTACTCAGAACTATATCTTTTTCGTAGTCATTAAAAACTTGTTTTAATTCATAACGATATTTCTCTTCTTTTTTAATTAGTATTATTCCTTTTTCAACTAAAGAATTAAGTGTTTTAGATTTTCCAAGATCTCTTTTTGCAATAATCTCTTTACCTCTAAATTTTCCTAGCAGTTTTTTTTCATTATTATTGAAAATATTTTCACTAATTATTTCTTTGTTTAAATAATAGTATTCGACTTCTTTAACTTTTGCTGAATTTTCATAAGTTTTCTTTGGCTTTAAAGAAGGAGGAAGCATTGTTTGAAAAACGCCAATAAGCGGATACATATATCTTTTTTTAAGTTCATAAGCCAACTTTAAAAGGTTTTCATTTAAGATTGGTTTTTGATCTATTATTTCTTCAATAAAAACTAAATTTATACCTAAATCATCTTCAATCTCATCTTTTGACTTGTTTTTAAATTCAGAAGATACAACGTATCCAACAATTGAAGAATTATGAAAATTAATTTTAACTCTTACTCCTTCTTTGACATCTTTATCAGATAAATAATAAAAAGTTCTATCTAAAAGATAGACATTATTTTGAGTTAAAACCTTAAGTAAATACATACTTAAATTATAAATGCATTTTCTCTTTTATAATATCGCTAATTTCTTTAGCCGCTTGCTCAGGTGTTATATCTATAACTTTATAATCGTATAAATTTTGTAATGAGATTTCGCCTTTAGCTTTAGAAAGTCTTTCTTGTACAATTTCTTCTTCTTCAGTACGGCGACCTCTAATTCTTTTTTCAAGTTCTTCTAAAGATGGTGGTAATAAAAAGATAGAAAAGAATAAATCATCATTTTTAGTTTGTTCCATAACAGAACGCGCGCCGTTTGTTTCTATTTCTAAAAGAACATTTTTCCCTTCGTTTCTTAATTTTTCAACATAAGCTTTAGGAGTTCCGTAACTATTATTAACAAAAGTGGCGTGCTCTAAAAGTTCATTATTTTCAACTGCCTTATCAAATTCTTCTTGGTTAACGAAGAAATAATCTTCTCCATCAACTTCGCCAACCCTTGGCTTTCTAGTTGTCATAGAAATAGAATAGGCAAGATTAAGAGACTTATCTTCCATAAGTATTTTTCTAACAGTCCCTTTGCCTACACCACTAGGACCACTTAAAACAATTAAAAGCCCTTTCATAAAAAGATTATAGACTTTTAAATTTTTAATATTCAACAAGTTTTAATAAATGTTTATTAAATTCTTTTAAGAAAGCGTTTACATTTTAAAAGAAATCGTAATTTTAATTAGTTCTATTTATTTGATGTCTTTCTTACTAATGCTAAAGATTCTTTTAAATCTCCAGTTAATGAAATTCTATTATAAATAAGAGCAAGCGCAAGAACGAATAAAATATAAAGTATTGAGAATACAGCAAATAGATAATTATAAGGTGCTAAAGATAAACTTGTTGAATAAAGGAATTGACCTACAAGATTTGCGTCAAAAAAGTAACTACTTATAATACTCGTTGACATAAATATGACTAATGGAGCAATAGCAGAAATAAGCAAAAGTTCAATTAAAGTTCGTGCAATAGATTTTCTGTCTAATCCAAATAAACGATATATAATAAGTTTCTTTTTATTTAAGTTAAAAAGTATAACTAAAGATGTTAAATTGAATAAGAAATAAAAGCATATGAAAAGGACGGCTAATAATTTGTTTGTAATATTATCTTGGTATATTTTCCCTAAAAACTCGTCGGCATTAGTTCCATCATTTAAAAACATAGTATGGGAAAAAGAATCAAATTTATATTTGCTAATTATATCCGTTTTATCGCTTCTGATTCCATAGGAGACAGTTTGCGCAAGTGTAGTAGTTAACTTAAAATCTTTTGAATAAATACCGATTAAACCATCAAGAAATAAATGTGATTCAAAAGTATTAACATTCTCTTTAATAGATAATTCATTAATATTATTTGAATTTTCATCTAAGCTTTTGTAAATTCCAACAATTTTATAATCCGCTTCTTCTATTTTAAAAGTCGTGCCAACTGCACTCTCGTCGTATTTTGAACTAGGAGCTAAAAATTCATATTGATTTGAAGGGTGAACCCCATCGACTAGTTCAATCTGAGCTGGGTTTTTAAACATGTAGAACATAGTAGTTCCGGCCTCTTCATTATTTGAAGAAAATGACATTGCCCAGAATGAATAGATATCAGCATCATTTTCAAGTTCGTCAGCCTTCACATTATTTATTTTCGAGAAAAAAACATAAGGGAAATTGTTTTGAATGTATTCAATTTTCTTTGTAGTAATAAATGTGTCTGGATCCGTATAAGGGAGCGTCATACCAGCATAAGATAAACCTAAGCCTGATAAGACTATACTTAAAATTGAAAAGAAAATCAGAAAAAACCTGTTTTGATAAAAAACGCTGTAAAACACGCTTCTTTTTTGTGTTTTATCTTGCTTTTGAATTAAATCATTGTCCTTAATCTCACCTTTTCTTAAGGATAGTTTATGATTTTCAATAAGAATCTTATCATCAAAAATCTCTTTTAACTTTTCAGGAATATAATGTGATACAAATACAACTAAACACGTTTTTGAAATAGCTTTAATTGCTTCTAATACATCTTTAGTATTTTCTTCATCTAAGTTGTTAGTTATCTCATCGCAAAGGAGTATGTCTGGTTTAAAAAGAAAAGAAAAAGAAATCATTAATCTTTTCTTTTCACCCATGGAAAGACTATTTACGACTTGGTCTAAATCGTTATATAAGTTTACTTGTTCTAAGATATTTTTAATATCATCATCACTTATCTTTTTAGGAGAAATTTTAATCAAATTTTGTCTTATAGTTAAATCTTCAAATAATATTGTATCTTGGTATAAGGTAAAAACATTAAACTTACGGTACTTAGAAGCATTCTTCTTATTAATTTCTTGATTATTAAAGATTAGCTTACCTGTAAAATCAGTATCATTATAATCAATAATGTTTAAAAGGGTACTTTTCCCAACACCGTTTTCCCCTTCTAACAAAAATAGACCAAAATTAGGCAAACTCAAGTTTGCCTTATCGTAAATTACCTTTTCACCAAAAGATTTACTTATTTCCTTTAGTTCTAGCATAGATGTTCCTCAATATATTCAAAATAATAATGATAAAAGCGATTAACGCAATTAAAACTAAAACGATATTTAAAAAAGTTAAAACATCAATTTCTTTAAACATTACCAGCGATATTTCACTATATTTATTAGCGAAGCTACTTAATGAATAACCATTTGTAAAATATTTATCTCTAATCAATGTATTTATTGAGATAGTTTGCTGACAAGCTACAGGAATTGCAACAATTAAAGCAACAATACCACTCAAATATATAGCCAGATAATCATAAAGCTTGATTTCAAAATTAGAGAAATTATAAAGTTTTAACCTTGACTTAACTTCTTTTGTTAAAGGCTTCTTAAATTTAAAATAGCAAGTAAATCCAACAATAAAAATAAATAATGTTATTGCCACAATTAAACCAATTAACGACACAACAAAATATAAAGAATCAGTTTCAAAAAATTCTTGATATGTTGGTAAAGTAGGAATCTTGAAGTTTAAATAGTCTGTAAAATAATTAATTTCACTTTTATTAACCAAAAAACTTTGAAGATCTAAAGTGGTTAATAATTTAAAATAAGTGTCGTGTGAAACATGAATAGAATTAACATCATCGTAGGTTACAGAAATATCACTTATATTAATAAAGTATTTTGTGTCATAAGAACTTGTAAAAATACTAGCATTCATTCCGGCAAATCTACTAGGAACAACAATATTATCTACTTCCTCATCAAATTCGATTGGAAAGAATGTTCTAGTATCTAATCCACCAATATAAAACCCATTTACTGAATTTTCGTTGATAAAATTGTTATCATCGCTATTCTTAAGTTCTCTAATTTCTCCATTTTTAAACAAATTAATGTATGCGTTTTCACTAATTTCTAAGACTAGAGCTTCATCTAAGCCATTATCAACAAAATAATAACTATCAAATCCTTGATACCCAGTGTTCTTGTAATCAACTTGGCTAAATATTGATTCGAAATCTATATTTGTATTACTTATTAAATCAGAATTATAAACAGTAGGTTTTTCAATATCTTCAGAGGTAACTACATATACATTATTTAATCTGCCAAACGCCGAGTTCTCACCACTACTATTGAAACTAAATAGAGACATTAATTCTCCTAGTTTTGTAATATATCTAGTATCTCCTACGGCTTGAGTCTCACTATACTTCGCTTGAGGGTCTACTATCTTTTCATATGTATAAGGATCATTTTTTATACAAACCTCAAAATAATCAACTTGAGATAAAGGAGCATATGCATATGCAATTCCGCATGATAAAGTGCAAAGCACAGTTAAAAACAAAAACATTAAATTAAATCCTACATTTTCCTTTAAAGAACTTAATAAAATAATAAATTTATTTTTTGTTTTTATTGGCTTTCTGCAGTATTCTTCATCAAAAGAACATGTAGTTTCGTTTGCTGTAAATTCACATTTATCTAAATCAATTATCCCAGTATAATCAAAACCAATTGCTTCATTTTCATGATTAACGATTATGACGCATTTGTTTTTTAATTTATCAGTAATAATTTCTTTTACCTTAGTTTTATTGTTTTCGTCTAAATCCGAAAAAGGTTCGTCTAGTAGATAAAAATAACTTTTCTTTGAAAATGTAAAAATAATATTAGCTAACTTTACTTGACCACCACTTAACTTATATAAAGGCTTATCAGCCATATCTCTAAAGTTAAAGAAATCAATAAGATAGTTTAATAACTCAAAATCAAAATCAACTAAACTATTCTTTCTAAAACTTTTAATGTTTTTATTAAAACTTTTAGAAAGATTTAATAATGAATAAGATTTTAAATATGAGAAAAAAATAGTTTTCTTTAGCTTTTTATAAGGTGTCTCAATGCCATCGATACATATTTCACCACTATCTGGTTTAACTTCACCATATAAAATATCAAGTAATGTGGTTTTTCCTATACCACTTTGGCCTTTAATAACATAAATGCCATCTCCAAACTGGTAATTAAAATTATCGAGTACAACTTTTTTATATTTTTTTGAAATATTCTTTAATACGAGCATAAATCAAATGTTTACTGTATAGGAAGTCGAAGATCCATGGTCACCAGCAAACCAATCCTTGTCGCAAATCATTTCAAGGCCTAAAGTAAAGTTAACTCCAAAATCAGAATCAGATAACTTATACTTTGGATTTACTTCAAACAAAAAAGATTCATATGTATATGTAGTAACCATACTAGGTTGCAAATCCCGGTTAAAATCATAAAACCAAGAATAAGAAAGATTTTTTCTCGTTTGATCAACTGGATTAAACTGAGCACTTAAAACAGGCTCATCATAACTGTAAGAAGTTTGAATATCTTCCCAAATTTCACCAGTAAAAGAAGTTTCGATATAATTATTTTTTAAAGAAAGACCACTGCTTCTTATCGTTCCCAAAACACCAAATTTTGAACCAAAACTGGAAGTTACTGTTACAGTTTTAAATGTAGAAACAGGGCCAGCATACTTATACTCAATATCTGTTGTACTTCGGTCAGGTTTAATCCCAACATTAATTTTCGTGCTTTTAGTTTTCCGCCCATTCTCGAAAGAACTGTCCGATTGGTGTGCTATAAGACCAGGTGTGGAAGAAGTTTCCAAATTAAGTAAAACAAAAAAATTATTTTCGGTTTTCGAGTAAAACTTAGTGGCTCTAACAGTCGCATCCATATACCCTAGTTTTGCATTTCCATTTTTTGCAATTACACGAAGTGTTTGACTATTTCCGTACCAAACTTTTTTATTATAATAAACGTAATCAGAATCGGTACTATATGCACTGGCACGATTGGTATCGGTGCTTACCTCCTCCCTATTAAGTTTTCCTTCGTTAACAACATTTGAACTTAATGGTACTAATAATAAGCTTAAACTTAAATAACAAAATAAATGAATTTTTGGCATATCATACCCTCCTTTTATCGTTATACTCTCACTACATAGTCAAGTCAAGTTGCTCGAAAATTCAAGATCACAAAGTAGACATTTGCTAGCAAAAGATTTAGAGTTATTTCTTTCTTATATATCTTTTTGTATTTCCTGATTTTTACATTAACCTTTATGTCTCAATGTAATAAAATAATTTTACTTATGACCTATGTTGAACGACTAAAAGAAAATGTTGATGAAATTAACGCATCGCTTAGCGGAACTTACTTAAACAAAATTCAATGTTTAAGCGATTATGATTACCTGTTTTCCTTTTCAAAAAGCAAAAGTAAAAGTATTTTTTTATCCCTTAATGTTAAAAACCCTTTCTTAAAAATAACGGATAAAAAATTTAATTTTAATACTTCAAATTCTTTTTTCTTACGTTTAAAAGCAAAACTTTTAAATTCCTTATTTTTAAAAGCCTCTATATATAATGAAGATAATATATTAGAACTCGAATTTATTAAGACAACTGATACATACGATAAAATTCATTACTCTCTAATTTTTGAAATTTTTAAAAGTAATTCAAATCTAGTTTTACTCGTTGACAAAAAAGTTGATGAAGCTTTTCGCTTTAAAGGGATTGATACACATCATCCAATTTTAAAAAACGCAATCTATGAACCACCATTAAAGGCTCCATACTCTAAAGAAATAAAAGATAAAGATCTTTTAAACGAAAATACATATTTTGATAACATCGAAAAACTTCATTTGTCTGAAAAATATAAAGAAATTAATCTTGAACTTAAAAGAAGAAAAAAATCTTTAGAGAAGAAGCTTGATAAAATTAAAGTTGACCAAAAAGAAGCTCAAGAAAAACTTATTTATAAAGATTATGCTGATTATTTATTAACTATTCTTGATGAAGTTAAAAGAGGGGATGAATATTTTATTTATGAAGACAAAAAGATAACTCTAAACGAATCATTTTCGCCTACTCAAAATCTTGAACGATTCTATAAAGTATATAAAAAAGCAAAAGCTACAATTACTTCAACTAAAGAATATATCGAGAAAACCGAGTCAGAAATTGAATATTTAACTTCTGTTATTAATAACTTATCTTTATTTAATGAAGACGACTATCAAGAAATTATTGATGAACTTGTTAATAAAAAAATACTTAAAATTAGCCACTATAAAAAGCCTAAAAATTTAAAAAACGCTGCAAAGCCTTATTATATTTTATTTAATGATACTAAAATTGGCTTTGGAAAAAATAGCCTTCAAAACGATAATTTAACTTTTAAATATGCTAGTAAAGACGATTATTTTATCCATCTTAAGAACATGCATTCTAATCATATCATTATCTTTAAACATAATCTTGATGATAAGACTTTAGAATTTGCTTTAGAGTTTGCCCTTTTCTTATCAAACAAAAAAGATGGGGAAGTTATATTAGCAAAATGCAAAACAATTAAAAAAGGCAAAGAACCAGGCCTTGTTCTTTTATCAAATTATGAATCTTACTATATAAAAGAATTTCATTATGACTTTAACGAATATTTAAAAAACGTTAATCGTTTTTAATATCTTCATTAAGCAAAAAATCTTCGCCTTTAATTGTTTCATAGGTGGCTAAGCCATAGAATTTTCTTTGTCTTAAACACTCATATAAAACAATTGCAACGCTATTACTTAAATTTAAACTTCTAGCACTTATCGTCATCGGAATTCTAATACACTTATTTAGATTTTCTTTTAATAACTCATGAGGAATCCCAGTCGATTCTCTTCCAAACATAAAATAAATATCGTCTTCAATTTTAGAATAATCAAAAGAAGAATAAACTTTATTAGAGTAGCGAGTTACATAATAAATATTCTTATCTTTAAAATCCTTTATAAAATCCTCAAAGTCCTTATAAAGTACAAAATCGCTTTCTTTTATATAGTCCATCCCTGCTCTTTGCAATTCTTTAGTCGTTAAAGAAAAAGTTAGAGGACCAATAATATAAAGACGAGCCTCACTTGCCATGCAAGTTCTAATAATATTACCGACATTACCTGGTTTTTCAGGTCTAAACAAAATTATTCCAACCATGCTTAAAATTGTAGCACAATAAACACACTTACTTTAAAATATTTGTAGTTATGATTCATGGCGTAAAAAGGTTATTTGAAGAAATTACTCAAAGAGAAGTTAGAACTCAAATTCCAATTAAAGAAGGCATCACGAATGAAAATTATTTAATAAATGATGCTTTTGTTTTACGTCTTCCTCGAAAAGATCATGATGAATTAATCAATTACAAACTTGAAAAAGAAGTATATGAAAAAATTGAACCTTTAAAGATTTCTGAAAAGGTCATTTTTTTAGATGCTAAAAAGGGGACAAAAGTTACTAAATTTGTTCATAATACTCGCTTTTATTTTAATACTCCTAACGAAGAGCAAATTCGTTATGTAAGCAAAACTTTAAAGAAGTTACATTCTTCAAAAATCAAGGTTTCCAAAGACTATGAAGCACTTAAAAAGATTGACTATTACAAAAAATATGTAGATTCTGCATCCTTTTTAGATGAAAAGTATGAAAAATTGATTCTTAAGGACATTAAAGCTCTTGATGATAAAAAAGAATATTGTCTTTGTCATAACGACTTAGTTCACCATAACTTATTATTCAAATTTAATGGTTTAGTTCTCATTGATTGGGAATACGCTTCAATGAACTCTCCTTTATTTGATTTAGCTAGTTTTATTAGTGAAAACAATTTATCTAAAGAACAAGAAGAATTCTTTTTAAAACAATATTATGGCTATAAATTCAGTAATTTGAAAATGAAAAAGGTAGACACTTATTGTCGCTTTTTAGATATCATTTTCTATTATTGGGCTCTCCACTATTATAAAAAAAGAGGAGATAAAATATATTATGATATCTCCATTGATAAATTTAATCGTATAAAAGAAGCAATGATGAACATTAAAAACTACTATAAGTTTTAATGTTCTCTTTCTTCATATAACTTTATACAGCGAGCAATCGCTTCTTTTGCTTTATCAGCCCCTTCAATCTCTCCAGTTAAAAGTTTGCTTCCTTCTAATTTTTTATATACATCAAAAAAGTTTTTAATTTCGTCAAAAATATGTTTTGGTAAATCACTCGTATCATAATAAGAGTTATAAAATGGATCATCAACACTCACACCAATTATTTTAGAATCTCTTGCTCCTCCATCGATAACTTCTAAAACTCCTATTGGCCTTACTGTTAAAATAGTCAAAGGAAAAAGTTTCTCGCTACATAAAACTAAAACATCTAAAGGATCACCATCTTCACAATATGTTAAAGGTATAAATCCATAATTATGTGGATAATGTGTTGAGGTAAATAAAACACGATCTAATTTAATGAGCCCTGTTTCCTTATCGAGTTCATATTTTGTTTTACTACCTTTTGGGATTTCAATAACCGCTTTAAATAAATCTGGACGTACATCACTTTTTTTAAAGACAGAAAAAAGTTTCTTTTGACCTTCTTTTGACATAATTTTTCCTCTTAAATGTATTATTAATATTTTAAATGAAACTTGCACTTATAAAAAGAGATTTATGGAATCTTCCAATTTGGGGGAATAATTTTACCTAATCTGGCGGAATAACTATTACTAATTTGGGGGAATAATTTTACCTAATCTGGCGGAATTTTATTGTTGGAACTAGCTAAGTTAGCTATAATAAAGACATGAATAAAATAGTAAACTATGATTTTTATAAAAAAAGAGTTATTGACCAAAAAATTGAAACATATTTAAACACTGTTGGTGCAATTTGCATAGAAGGACCAAAATGGTGCGGTAAAACACGGACATCCTCTTTCCATGCAAAAAGTGAATTCTTTTTAGCCGATCCTTTAAATAATTTTCAAAACAGAACTTTAGCATTAACATCCATTGATTACATATTAAGCGGCGAAACTCCTCGTTTAATAGATGAATGGCAGGAAGTTCCATCAATTTGGGACGCAATTCGATATGAAGTCGATAGAAGAAACAAGGCTGGTCAATTTATTTTAACTGGTTCTTCAACTCCAACAATTAAAGGTATTTTACATAGTGGAGCAGGTAGGATTGCAAAAATCAGAATGCATACAATGTCTTTATACGAATCTGGTGACTCAACAGGTAAAGTATCTTTAGAAGAATTATGCGCCGGTAAATTAACTCCAGGCATGAACAAAGAAACATCTCTTGAGGATTTAGCTGACTATGTTGTTAGAGGCGGACGGCCAGGAAATTTAAAGACAGATTCGGAAAATATCACAATTTTACCAAGTTCCTATATTGGAACCATCGCTGATGATATCAAAAGAACAGACGAAATAAGCTATAACTCTATTAAAATAAATAAGTTATTACTTTCTTTAGCTAGAAACGAATCAACAACTGCAAGTCAGAATAAATTAATTGACGATTTAAAAGAGGTTGATGAACTTACAATCGATAAAGATACAGTATCTAAATACTTAAGCGCATTCGAGCGTCTCTTTATAATTGAAAACCAATTACCTTTCTCAACAAATGTTCGCTCAAAAACAAAGCTTAAGCAATCACCTAAAAGGCATTTTACTGATCCTTCATTAGCTTGTGCTCTACTAAAATTAACTCCGACTAAATTGATACATGATCTAAATACATTCGGATTTTTATTTGAATCATTAGTCGAAAGAGATTTAAGAATCTACGCGGATTCTTTTGGAGGCACTTTATACCATTATCAAGATTATAACGACAAAGAAATTGACGCTGTAATAGAATTAGACGATGGCACATGGTGTGCTTTTGAAATTAAGTTAGGTTCTTATCAAATAGATTCTGCAGCTAAAAATTTATTAAAAATAAAAGAAAAGATTGAACAAGATGGGGGAATACCTCCAAAGATTCTGTGTGTAATTGTTGGCATTGGCAGCGCCTTTTATCAAAGAGATGATGGCGTTTTCGTTGTTCCAATAACCGCTTTAAAAAATTAAAAGGTCGCAAATCTGCGACCATTTTTTAAAATTTAAAGGTTTTTATTATATTAATTTACTTTTTCTCTAACAAATTTATCAAAGGCTTTAACTTCTTCTAAAGTCGAGAATTTAGCCATAACAAATGAATCACCCATATCATCTCTTAAAACTAGAGGATATGTTCCATAAAAACAAACGTTATTATGATAATTCTTTAAAATATCTTCAAGAGAATGGACATATTTATATTTATTTCTTCTACTGCATGCACAAGCATAGTATTTTGTATAGGACATGTCTTCACGATTTTCATCATATGCAATACTATCTGCATAAATTTCATAACAGTTTGTTGAGTTAGCAAAATTAATTAAATCAGGAGTATAAGCTCCGGCAGGTCTCATATTAGCTTCTAAAGGAACAATTGTACCTTTTTTGCCTAAATATGGATGATCGCTATTTAAAACAAACCATTCTAAGTGGAAGAATCTATTTTTAACTTCAAAAGCTTTAATTGCTTTTTTGCCCATTTCTAAAAACTCATCACTAATTTTAGGAACACAATAATACATATCATCAAGTTCTTGCTCAACAATTACACTATTGTCATTTTCAAAAATGTTTGATGTTGCAAAAATAACATTGGCATTACTATCACTTACACCATCAAAAGAAATAATTTTTCCATCAACATATTCTTCCATGATGTATGTTTTCTTATTATCTTTTCGATTAAACCATGCTTCTAGTTCAACTTCATTATTTATCTTATGTGTATCTTGAGCACCAACCCCATTATCAGGTTTAGCAAAAATTGGATATGAAACTTTTTTAGCAAATTCTTTAGCATTTTCTAAAGTATCAACAAGAATATAACGAGCACATTTTAATCCAGCTTTAGCGTAGTATTCTTTTTGAAGAGACTTTAATTTATATTTTTCAATATCATTTAAAGTAGGTCCTGTAGTGATATTAAATTCACTTCTAATACGGGCGTCTTTTTCTAGCCAATATTCGTTATTGCTTTCGATATAATCTATTTTCCCATACTTATCTTGAAAATATTGAACAGCTTTCTTCTCATTTTCAAAATCATCCATATTAGTGCAACAATAGTATTCATCTAATGCAAAACGACATTCTTCCCCTAGTTCATTGTATGGAGCATCTCCTATTCCTAAAACTCTAAAACCCCTATTTTTTAAGGCAAGACAGAATCTCCAATAACTTGATGGAAAATGTGGTGAAACAAATATAAAATTTTTCATCATCCCGGCCCTCGCACCTTTTATTTTACTTTAAAATTTTTAGTCTGTTAATGGCTTTTTTAAGGGTAAAAGAGGCATTATCATAGGCAACTTGGTCATTTTTATCAATCTTAGATAGCAAATTAATGGCTTCATCGCGCACTTTTTCGATTCTGGCCTTATCTAACTCGTCTTCTTTTTCATAAGTTTGGGCTAATAAAATTGCTTCATTATTTTTAAAGTTGATTGTTCCTCCACTTATAGCAAAGTAAGTTTTCACACCATTATTAATGGTATAAAAAGTTGAAATATGAAGCATTGCGCAATAAGGTGTGTGACCTTTTAAAAGACCAATGATTCCATGATTTGGAACATCTAAATAAATTGCATCAATCTCTTCTTCAAAGGATTTTCCATCAATAGAATATATTTTAAATTTGATTTTATTATTCATGACTACCTTCTTTTATTTCATCGACAGTTCCGCGATATAAAAATTCATTTTCTGGGTATTTATCAAATTCCCCTTCTAAAATTCTCTTAAATGATGAGATTGTATCTTTTAAATGGACATAAATTCCTTGCTTACCAGAATAGGCTTCAGCGACATGGAAAGGTTGAGAAAGAAAGTTACGAATCTTTCTGGCTCTATTAACAATAAGCTTATCGTCCTCACTTAATTCTTCCATACCTAAAATCGCAATAATATCTTGAAGTTCTTTATATCTTTGCAAAATGGCTTGAACCCCTCTTGCAACTTTATAATGTTCTTCACCAATTATTTTTGGATCCAATATATTTGAACTACTTTCAAGTGGATCAACTGCAGGATAAATTCCTAAAGCAGCAATATTTCTATCTAAAACAGTTTTAGCATCAAGATGGCTAAAAGTTGTAGCAGGTGCAGGATCAGTTAAATCATCTGCTGGAACATAAACGGCTTGAATTGAAGTAATTGAACCATTTTTTGTTGAAGTAATTCTTTCTTGAAGTTGGCCCATTTCGGTTGCAAGAGTTGGTTGATAACCAACAGCCGAAGGCATTCTACCAATAAGAGCACTAACTTCACTACCGGCTTGAGTAAATCTAAAAATATTATCGATAAAGAAAAGAACGTCTTGATGAGCATTGTCTCTAAAATATTCGGCCATAGTTAAAGCCGAAAGAGCAACTCTCATTCTTGCACCAGGAACTTCATTCATTTGACCATAAACAAGAGCTGTTTTATTAATAACTCCTGTTTCTTTCATTTCGTTATATAAATCGTTCCCTTCACGGCTTCTTTCGCCAACTCCAGCAAAAACAGAAATACCATTTTGTTCAGTAGCAATATTATTTATTAATTCTTGGATTAAAACAGTTTTCCCAACGCCAGCTCCACCGAATAAGCCAACTTTCCCACCTTTTACAAATGGACAAAGTAAATCAATAACTTTAATTCCAGTTTCTAAAATCTCTTTTTGAGGTATTTGCTCTTTAAAAGCTGGAGCGTCACGATGAATTGGCATTTTTCTTGCATTATTAATGGATGCATTATCTTCTCTTCCATCGATTGGTTCACCTAACACATTAAACATTCTACCAAGAGTAGCTTCTCCTACTGGAACTTCTATTGGCTTATGTGTATTAATAACTTCCATTCCTCTTTTAACTCCATCAGTTGGGCCCATTGCAACACAACGGCAAACATCATCTCCAACATGTTGTTCAACTTCTAACACTAAAGTTGATCCATTAAGATCAAGAGTTAAAGCAGTTAAAATTGGAGGCAAATAACCATCCAAAAATCGAACATCTATAATTGGACCAACAGCTTGAACTAAAACTCCTTTTTCGGCTTCTTTGTTTAATATATTTTTCATCCTTGCCTCCTCCTATTTATTCATACTTCCATTAACTACTTCGGTTAATTCTTGAGTAATACTTGCTTGTCTAGCTTTATTAAATTCGAGTGTTAATTTATCAATTAAATCTTTTGCGTTTTTATCAGCATTGTCCATTGCATTTCTTCTTGAAGCGACCTCTGACAAATAGCTTTCATAAATCTTGAAATATAAATCCGTCATTAAATAAAGTCTAATGAATTCGTTAGAAAAACTAACTAGATTAGGTTCAAAGTCTCCTGGATTTAAACCTCTCTTTTTATCAAATTTAAAAGCAACAGGTAAAAGTGAAACTTTTTTAGGTATGAATGAAATCGAATTTTGAAATTTAGTATAAAGCAATACAATTTCTCTATACTCTTTATTTAAAAATTTACTTATTAAATAATTTGATAAAATTCTAACCGAAGAAATACTCAAATTATCTAAAATACCTTCAAAACTTGTGTTAATGTTTAAATTTTCACCATTAATTTCATCATTTAATTTCTTCCCAATAACAAGAATTTCATCGCCATTTTTATATTCGTTTTCTAACATTTTCTTAATATTGATATTATAAGCTCCGCACATTCCCATTGAAGAAGAAACAACAACTAATAATCTTTTTTTAGTGTTAAGGTTCTTTCTAATATAAGGTATATCAAGATTATTAATTTTTGCCGCACTAAAATAAGTAGAGGCTAAATCATTAAGATAAAAATAATAATCTTGACGATGTAAGATCTCTTTTGAGAGTTTTGAATACTTGACACTACTGACAAGTTTCATGGCTCCCGTTAACTTTTGAGTTGCTTGTACTGTTGCAATTCTCTTTTTGACCTTATTTAAACTTTGACTCATTTATTTTTAATTTCTTGTTCCTTTTTATAAACAGTAATTGCTTTATTTAATTCACTTTCAAGTTCATCATTTAAAACTTTCTTTTCTTTAATTTCATCAATAATGTTTTTATAGAAATTGTTCATATATTCCCATAAGTTTTCTAAAAACTCAGGAACATCCTTAGTTTCTAAATCATCTAAAAATCTATTTTTTACTGCATAGATTTCGATAACTTCTCTTTCGCTAGTATATGGAGAATATTGGTCTTGCTTTAAAGCTTCACATAATATTTCACCATGTTTTATAGTATCTTTTGTCTTTTTATCAATATCACTTCCAAATTGAGCAAAACTAGCTAATTCATTGTAATTAGCAATTTCCATTTTCATTGAAGAAGAAACTTGCTTCATAATACGATATTGTGCATTACTTCCAACTCTACTAACGCTTAATCCAACATCAACCGCTGGTCTTTGTCCGGCATTAAATAAATCAGTTGATAAGAAAATTTGTCCATCCGTAATTGAAATTACATTAGTTGGAATATAAGCAGAAATATCACCAGCTAAAGTCTCAATAATAGGTAAAGCGGTTATACTACCTCCACCTAATTTTTTATTAAGTTTAGCTGCTCTTTCAAGAAGTCTAGAGTGAAGATAGAAAATATCTCCTGGATAAGCCTCTCTTCCAGGTGATCTTTTTAAAAGTAAGGATAAAGCACGATAAGCGATTGCATGTTTACTTAAATCATCAAAGACAATTAAAACATCTTTACCTTGCTCCATAAAGTATTCCGCCATACTCATGCCTGCAAATGGTGCAATATATAAAAGAGGAGATAACTCACTAGCACTAGCATTTAAAATTATCGAGTAATCCATTGCACCAAAAGTGTTCAATTTATCAAAAATCGCTGCAACGCTTGAATTTTTTTGCCCAATTGCAACATAAATACAAATAACATTTTTACCTTTTTGATTAATAATAGTATCAACGGCAATGGCGGTTTTCCCACTTTGCCTATCACCAATTATTAATTCTCTTTGACCTTTTCCAATAGGTATTAAAGCATCAATGCATTTAATTCCGGTTTCAAGAGGTGAGTTAACACTTTCTCTAGAAATAATAGAAGGAGCTTTTCTTTCAATTGCATAGCGAGTAGTTGTTTTAATTTCACCCTTTCCATCAATTGGACGACCTAAAGCATCAGCAACTCTTCCTAGCATTGCTTCTCCTACAGGAACAGTCATAACTTTGCCAGTTCCTTTTACAGTGTCGCCTTCTTTAACTTTATTAGCTTCACCAAGTAAAACTGCACTCAATGAATCTTCTTCTAGGTTCATTACCATTCCAAAGACATCGTCTTTAAACTCAAGAAGCTCACCTAAAATAACGTCTTGTAAGCCATAAATAATAGCAATACCATCACCCACTTCAACAACAGTTCCAAGATTCTTACTATATTCTGTGGATTTATTAAAATCTTGTATTTCTTTTTTGATTAAAGAAGAAATTTCATTTGCCTTTATTTCCATTCTACTTTCCTCCTAGAATTGTTGTTTTCATCTTTTCAAGTTTGTTTACTAAACTTGCATCATAGACGTTGTCTTTAATTGAGACAATAAATCCCCCAAGTAAACTTGGATCATATATTTCCTCAAGTTCAACTTTAGCTTTTTCGTTTTTCTCTATCGCTTCAATAATTTTCTTTTTACTTTTTTCATCTATCTTTTTAGCTAAATAGATTTTACCTTCTTCAATATGAAGATAATCATTAAAGCGATATACAGCTTCTTTAAAAATTTTTGCAAGAAATAAAGCTCTCCTATTTTTAACAATTATTTTTATAAAAGAAATAATTGAAGGATTAACGTTTTTAAAACTTCGATCAATCGTTTTATATTTTTCCGAAAGAGAAATATTATAGTCTCCTAAAAAACGAACATAGTCAAAATTAGTTTTAAAAACCTCTTTTAAAACTTTAATTTCCTTTCGGTATTCTTCAACCTTACCTTCTTCAATTGCCACTTCTAATAAAGCAATTGCATAATTGTTATAAAGAGCTACTTCATTCATATCTATTTTTTGTTATCTTGATCTAATTCTTTAACAAAATCATCGACAATCTTCTTATTGTCTTCATCACTAACTTCTCTTTCAAGAAGTTTTGAAGTCATCGTAAAAGCAACATCAACAATATCTTCTTTGATTTCTTGTTTGGCCTTGCTTTTTTCTTCTTCAATGGCCTTATAAGCATTTGCTTTAACTTTATTTGCTTCTTGATTAGCTTCTTTAAGAATATTTTCTTTTTCTAATTTGGCTTTTTCGCGAGCATCGTCAATAATTTTACTAGCATTATCTCTAACCTCTGCAAGCTTTTTCTCTGATTCAAATATATTTTCTTTTGCTTTTTGATTTAAACTTTCAGTTTCCTTTTTCTCGTTATTTAAAAGTTCACTTCTTTTATCTAAGTATTTTCTTACAGGTTTATAAGCGAATTTAGTAACAACAATAATCAAAATAATAAAGGCAAAAAGTTGGACTAAAAAAGCCCAAATATTTGGAATCAGTTTTGCTTCTATGCTATCACTTAAAGAATTTCCAAGTTCATCAGCGGAACAACTTGTTAAAAGAAACAAAACAGGAAAAATAGATAATATAAATTTATATTTTCCCCATTTTTTCATATTAATTACCCGATAAAGAGCATGAGTAATGCAATTAGTAAAGAATAAATAGCGGTTGTTTCAGTTAATGCACAGCCAAGAATCATACCTGTTCTTAATTTTGAATACATTTCTGGATTTCTTCCCATGGCTTCCATAGTCTTACCACAAACATATCCTTCTCCAATTCCACTAGCGCCTAAGCCAAAAGCCATAAGACCAATACCGATATAAACCATACCAGCTGAATCACTTGCTAAGACGTTTACAAGATTTAATAATATATCCATTAGTTTTTCCTCCTAATTTCTAACAACTTCAAATTGGATTTCCTCACTCTCTTCATTTTGTTCATTTACAATAAATATCATTGTTAAAAGAATGAAGACAGTGGTTTGAACAAATCCTGAGAAAATATCAAAATACATATGTAAGATTGGCGTAATAAAAGGAGCGACAAAAATTCCAGCTGGACCACTTGCTCCACTTACAACTCCTCCAATTGCGTTGGCCCAATAATTGCCCATAAAGGCTGAGCCAAAAATCATATTTGAGATATTTTCTAAACCAAAATAAACAATCGACATAATGCAAAAACCACTCATCGCATTTCCAAACATACGCAAAGAAAGCGATAATAATGGCGCCCACATTGTCACAAGGTTAATAGGCAAAAAGACAGGGAAAGGGTCGATAAATCTTTTAAAATACTTTAATTTATTTTCCTTAGCAGCCGTATAATGAATCAAAACAAAAGTACAAAGGGCTAAAGATAATGGGACACCAAGGTAAGTCATTGGTGAAGGTAAACCAGTTAGCCCAACTGTAAAGGCAAAGAAAATATACATTGCCAAAGTTAAAATAAGACCGCCATAATTACGGTTTCTTTTCTCCATGGTATTTACTGTTAAATTATCAATAAATTCAACAAATATTGTAACAATTAAATCAAAACCTTTTGGTGTTTCTAAAGGATTTTTATTGAGCTTCTTGAATCGGAAATATACTACAATACAAAAAATAATGATTAAAATAATCACGATTAATGAAACAAAGATTTCTGGAACAAAAACGCTATCGAAATCAAACTTCCAAAGGTTTGAAAAATCCATATCCTACTCTACATAAGCGCTTCTAAAATAAATTAGCGCAATATCAATAATCATTGGAACGCCTGCAATCAATACTAAAGCATAAACCCATTTTTCTTTTTCGCCATCTACAGGAGTAAAATAAATAAATAAAAATGAAGCCAAGACTCCAATAATCATAATTGCAAAACGCAAAAAATTGCTTCCTAGTTGTCCTGCTAAAACAAGAGATTTGTTGCTTTCGTTTACTTCTACTTTCTTCTTTGCACTCATAAGAAGAGCTGCTAAATAAATCAAGCCACAAACAAAAGAGATAGCAGTAACAACTAAAGGAAAATAAGTATAAGGCGTATTAAAAGCAAAGCCTATACAAGACAAGCCTAATACAATTACCATAATCACTAAATAAGTAAGAATTGTTGATTTATCAGTTTTACAAATTTTCATTCTGATTTAACTCCTTTTTTTACATTAACTTTTCCATCTTCATCAAGGGTTTGCACAACAAGACGATTATAAGGAATTTGAATATTCTGTTTGTTAAACTCAATCAAGATTTTTTCATTTAGAGCAAAAAATACATCCCAATATAAAACATTTGGAACATAGCATCTAAGAGAGAGATTAATATCACTGGCTTCAAAAGCTGTAACATAGCAAACCGGTTTTGGATTTTCTAAAATTCTATCTTCACTATTTGCAATATCAATTAGGACTTTTTTAGCTTTATCAATATCAGTTGAATAGTCAACGCCAATATTTACGACAATTCTTCTTAAAGGATTACGTGTGTAATTAGTTAAAACCGAGCTTGTAATTGTTTTATTTGGAATTGTAACAACTTGTTTGTTAACTGTTTCAATTGTGGTAACTAAAAAACGAACATCGACTACACTGCCTTCAACAGATTGATCTTCAACTTTTATGTAATCGCCTGTTACAAAAGGTTTTGAGGTTAAAATTATAATACCACTAGCAAAATTTGAAATAACATCTTGTAAAGAAAGACCAATAGCTAAAATAGCGGATGAAAAAATCTGAGTAACTCCACTTAATTCAACTCTTAAAATCGCAAGAATTACAATTACAAGAGCAAAATAAAGAACAATTTTAATAGTCGAAACTATAAAGACTTTTACAGATCTTTCCTTAATAACTTTCTTATCAAGTTTCAAAGTTTTGTTCAAAATTCTAATAAAAAGTTTAATAACCGCAATGCCTAAAATTAAAACAACAATCGCACATAAAAAATTAGCGATGTATGGAGTTTGAGTTTCGCTTCCAATCCAGAAGTTTGTAACATCATTCCAAGCATTTTGAATCGCTTCTACAAAGTCATTCCAAAAATTCGTCCAGGCATTGCTTAAAACCATAAATAAATTATACCATTGAACATTATTGTTCTAAAGAACAATCGAACAGCCTTTATGCAAATTTTGAAAATTTTATATTTTTGCTTTAAATAATGTAAATTTTTACAAAAAAGCCTTTAAAACTACTTATTTTTATTGATTTCTCTTGTTTTTGTTTTTAGAAAATCAAACAAATTGGCATCCTTAATCAAAGGAGATAATTTACTAAAAACAAGCTTATGATAATTATTTAACCAATCGACTTCTTCGTTAGTCATGATTGATAAATCCAAGCAACGAGTTTCTATAGGAACATAAGTAATAGTTTCAAATTTAAAGAAGTTTCCATCACTTGTTGGAAAAGCTTTTTCACATAAAAGATTGTTCTCAATTCTTATCCCATATTTACCATTTTTATATACACCCGGTTCAATAGTGGTAATCATACCAGGTACAATTTCAGCCTGATCATCTCTTTCAGGAACCGCTCGATATCTTAAGCCATTTGGACCTTCGTGAACATTTAAAATATAGCCAACGCCATGACCTGTGCCGCATTTATAATCCATACCTTCGTTCCACATAAATTGTCGTGACAAGATATCAAGAGTATGGCCATCTGATCTTTCTAAAAATATAGCCTTTGATACTGCAATTAAGGATTTTAGAGTCAAAGTGTAATCATGTATAAATTCTTTAGTTGGTTTTCCAATAAGAAAAGTTCTAGTTGTATCTGTTGTTCCACCATAATATTGACCGCCGCTATCAACTAATAGCTCAATATCGTTTTTAGTTACTTTAGAATGAGTTTCTTTTGTTGGCTCATAATGCATCATTGCTGCATTGCTGCCGACTGCCGCAATGGTTTCAAAAGATAAATCAAAGCATAATTCAGATTCTTTTCTAAATTCTTCTAATTTCATAGAATAATCATATTCTGTGAGGTTTTTAGATAAATTATCCTCTAAATATTTTTGAAATTTTAATAATGCTAAACCATCAATTGCTTGAATCTTACGTGTATTTTCAATTTCTTTTTCACCTTTTATAGCTTTCATTAAATATGATGGATTTTTAGAAACAATAGGTTCATGTAAGATTGAATAAAGATGAGCATTCACTCTTTTAGGATCAACTAAAGTTTTTACATAACAGTGTTTTCTTAAAAATTCATCAATTTCATCATAAGAATGAATTTCTATATTTGGAATCTTAAAATCTATTTTCCTTTGGTCGATAAATAAATGATTGCCAGAGGTTTTTGATAAATATAAATATGAATAGAAAACAGGATTACAAGGTATATCTTTTCCTCGTAAGTTTAAAACGTAAGCAATATCGTCTAATGTTGTGATTAAATGAGCGTCAGCTCCTTTCTCCTCTACCTCTTTTAAGATTAAATCTATCTTTTCTTTGTAAGTTAAGGTATTAAGTTCATCGCTTAATTTAAAAACTTTGTGAATTTCACTTTCACTATCTGACTTTACTAACTTAGAAAAATCAATATCAACCGTTGTTATGCCAAGTTTATTTAAAAGATCAAGTTTACTCTTTGTAATATTTAAATAATTAACACCAAGTGGATATAAATGTTCTTTTTTTATAAAATCATTCAAACTTAAAACACCAACATCGCCATCTTTTATGAGGTTAATGCCACTTCCTTTTAGTTCTTTTTCGGCTTGAATCCAATATCTTCCATCTGTAGAGAAATAAGCATTATTATCAGTGATTAATAAAGAGCCGGCTGAACCTGTAAAAGGACAAAAGAATTCTCTTTCTCTTAAATAAAATTTACTTATATATTCATTATCATGAGGGTCACTAGTTAAAACTAAATAAGCCTTTAAGTGATTCTTTTTGAGTTCGCTTTGTAATAAAATTATATTTTCTTTAGAGAACATAAAAACCTCCTACAATTAGAAATTTATAGAAATAAATGTATATTTGCAAGGTTTTTGCTTAAAATTAAAAGTCTTTATCTATTGAATCTTTAATATATTTCCACTTCTTTTCATCAACAACACTTACTTCATTAGTTGAATGCCAATCACTTAATATTGTTGCTTTGCTTTTAGAATAGTAATTGATTTCATTAATAACATCTTGAGTAAAAACTTCGCCAGGAATAATAACCGGGATTCCAGGAGGATAAATCATAATCATTTCTTTTGATATTTTACCTACTGCATTTTTTAATTTAACTACTTTTAAAGAGGCATGATATGCTACTCTAGGTCTAACTTCCATTTTAGGAAAACCATTCATATAATGATGGTCAGCATACTCAACATTTGGATCATAATATTTTAAAGAAATATCTTTTAAGGCATTAATCAATCTATCTAAATCTTTTTGAGTGCTCCCAATTGTAAAAAGTAAAAGGAAAACATAAGCTTCAGCAAGTTCGATTTGTATCTTATATTTGTCTTTTAGGATTTTATAAAGTTCAAACCCACTGATAGTTAATTTATCTATCTCAACACAAAGTTTTGTTTCATCATAATTATAAGCACCACATTCTTTAACAAAGTAGTCTTTGCTATGTGCAATAAAACCAGGTATTTGATCAATCTTTTCTTTGGCTTGTCTAGCAAGTTTAATTGCGTTATATATCTTTAAACTTCCTTTAAAAACTAAATATTTTCTAGCCGCATCTAAAGAAGCAATTAAAATTGAACTTGGCGAAGTTGTTGTAATTAAATTAAAAGATTTGCTTACGTCATATCGTGGGACACGATTACCTTTTCCAAGTAAAACACTTGATTGTGTTAAACTTCCCCCGGTTTTATGAATACTTAATGTAGCCATATCTGCTCCTGCTTCCATTGCGTTTACAGGTAGTTTATTTGAAAAATAAAAATGTGTTCCGTGTGCCTCGTCAACAAGAACTATTTTGTTATGTAAATGAGCATAACTTACAATTTTCTTTAAATCACAAGTAGCACCAAAATAGGTTGGATTAATAATAAATATTGCTTTAGCATCGGGATTATCATCGATTGCATTACGCCGCTGTTTAAAAGAAACTTGATTAACAATTTCTGTCTTTTTATCAAGTTCAGGCATTATAAAAATAGGAACAGCACCAGATAAAATTAATCCATTAATAACTGATTTATGAACGTTACGAGGTAAAATAACTTTGTCGTTAGCTTGTAAAGCACTTAAAAACATTATTAAGTTGCCGCTTGTTGAACCATTAATCAAAAACTTACAATAATCTGCTCCGCAAGCTTTTGCAAAGAGTTCTTGTGCTTCTTTTATCGCGCCAGTTGGATGCATAATGTTGTCCATACCACGTGGACAATTAACATCGTTTTTATAAACTATGTGTGTGAAAATCTTATCAAAATCAGTGCGAATATTCCCTTGATGATGTCCAGGAACATCAAAAGCAGCCGTATGCTCTTTTAAATACTTTTCATAAGCTTTTAAATAAGGTGTTTTCTTTTGTTCAACTTTGTTAATCATACCTAAAACGACTATATTATAAACATATTAACTTAAATATAATAATAGAATTTATATAATTTTCTAAGTTGTCTCTTAAATAAATTTGATACATCTTTTTCATTTTGGAATAAAATAATTAATAGATATGAAAATTGTTGTTGTAAGTGATTCACATTCAAATTTAACAGTATTAAATGATATCGTAATGAAAAATTATGATGCTGATGTTTTTTATCATTTAGGAGATAGTGAACTGCCTGAATATTTACTAAATAGTTACACCTGCGTAAGAGGAAATTGCGATTATAACGATTTCCCTAGAGATAGAGATTGTATCTTAGAAGGCTTTAAAATCCATCTTGAGCACGGGAATTCATTGAATTTTGCTATAAATCCAGAACAATATATTAAAGAAAAAAAGTGTGACATTTTTCTTTTTGGTCACACTCATAAAAAATATGTTAATAAAATTGGGTCTACTTATGTTTTTAATCCTGGAAGCATCACTCGACCAAGAGATAGTGAAGTTGGAACTTACTTAGTCTTATACTTAGCTAAAGGCCAACCTGTAAAACATGAATTTAAAAGTTTAGAAGAAAAAAATTAATCTTTTTTCACGGAATGAATATTTTCTATTAAGCAAAATAAACATAAGTCATCTAAATTCTGCAGTACAAAATAAAATAGATATACTTTAATTACTAACATCCACGAGGTAGGAACCTGCTATAAATTTAGTAAAATTAAGTAAAATGAAAATGACTAGGAAAATTTTCTTAGCCATTTTCATTTCTTATAGGAGGCTTTTAAGCCAATTTATACGTTTTCTTCGACCTCTAATAAGCTTTCAGCAACTTTATGAGCACTTGCAATAGCAAATGAGATATTATAGCCTCCACAAAGCCCATCAGCATTTAAGACTTCTCCAGCAAAATAAATTCCTGGTTCTTTTTTGCTTTCAAGATCAAAAGCGATATTAGAAAATTCAACCCCACCAACAGCAACTTGAGCATCTTTAAAGTCATATGTTGCTTTATAAGTAAACACAAGATTTTTAAGTGTTACTGCAAGTTTTTTAATTTCAGTTGGCGTATATGAATAGAGATTTTTAATGCCGCTTGCTTTTCTTACGTATTCAGCGACATGTTTAGTGAATAGACCACTTAACACAGAAGCTTTTGACTCACCATTTAATTTAGAGAGTAATTCAACAAGTCTGTCGCAATCATATTCAGGCATTAAGTCTAATGAAATTGTGCATTTTTTAAATCTCTTACTACGAGCAATAACTGAAGCACAATTAAAAATTGCAATTCCACTTAATCCATCTTTTTTAAATAAGACTTCTCCGTTTTCTTGATATGATAAAACTTTATCAATATATAACGAAACAGTTGCTTTTACTCTTTCGTTTTGAATAGTAACAGGTTTTTCTTCTGTTTGAATTGGCGCTAATCCAACTCTTAAAGGAGCTACTTTATAACCTTTTTTCTCAAGTAAAGTGAATATTTGATCACTTCCACCGAGTTGAGGCGCTGCAGCATTTCCACATGCAAAAACAAATTTATCAAAAATGAAAATTTTGTTCTGTGTTTTCACACGGATTTTTCCATTTTCTAAAGTGTAGTCAACAATTCTTTCTCTATTTGCAAATTTAACCTTTCTCTCCTTACATCTTGCTACCAAAAAATCCAAGAAAGTTTTTGCACTATTAGAATATGGATAAACTAAATTATTGTAAGTTCTAGTAAAAATTCCTAATGAATTTAAAAACTTAACAATATCTTCGGCACTAAAGTCATTAACAATATTTGCTGCGTCTTCACAATTATATGCTTTATCAGACATAGCCATATTAGTAATATTGCATCTGCCATTACCAGTTGCTAAAACTTTTCTGCCAGGAGTTTCTTCCTTATCAATTATTGTAACATCAATTTTTGGGTTCTTTTCTTTTAAAAACAAGGCTAAAAAAATCCCAGAAAAACCTTGACCTAAAATTCCAACTTTCATAATTAAATTTTATCATTTAATTCGTTAAAATGTTCTATTAAATGTGCACATTATGCCAAATTTTAGAGTATTTAAAGTAAGATTCCACTAAAAAGTCAAAATATTAATATAGAAATGTACATTTCTTTTCTTTCTAACGAATAATTTCAACAAGATAAAGCCTTTATGTTACATGCTATATTAACTTCTTTATCCGTCTTAAATCCAAAAATAAAACTTTAAAAATTCAAGCTTTCAACACTTGCACAATTCTTGAGTTTTCAAATAAAAAAGATATAATTTGCATGTTATATATGGTTTACATGTTTATTTTTGGTGCCTTTGGCACATTAATTGCAACTTTTCTTGGTGGTTTTTTCTCTAAATTAATCTCAAATAAGAGAAAGGAAATTTTTAATTTCTTCCAAAATTTTTCAGTGGGAGGAATTATTGCATTATTATTTTTTGAATTAATAATAGAAGCCATTGAACATTATCAAACTGGTATTAATAATGATGCACTTGGGGCATTATATACATTACTTATTATTGGTGGAGTAGGTTTATTATTCTTTTTCATGCATGAAGGTTTACATTGTTTATCGCATCATCATGAACATGACAATAATGATGATGAGGAATGCGTGGATCACGCTCATTCTACAGAAGTATTCAGAGAAAAATCATTATTACTAGCATCATTTATTTTTTTATTAGCTATTTCTGTGCACAATATCCCTGAAGGTTTGTCACTTGGTATCAATTTTAATGTCGGAGACAATTCCATCCCTTATCAAGGAATTATAATGAGTGTAATCTTATTTATTCATAATTTTTTAATAGGCTTTACAATGTGTAATTCCTTTATAAAATCTGACAAATCATTTAAATTTGCATTATCTTTAACAACAATTAGTGCTCTACCAGCCTTTGTTTTAGCAATTTGTGGTTACTTTATTTCAGCTATTTCCATAAACGAAATCTTTCTTGGAAGTATTTTCGCTATTTCTTCAGGAAGTTTACTTTATGTGCTCTTTATTGAACTACTCCCACAAGTATTCAAAGAATATAAATCCAAATTTACTTATCTATATATTCTTTTAGGAATTATCCTTTGTGGAATTCTTCTATTTTCATTAAGTCATCAATAAAATATTTTTTAAAATTATTATTCTCAACTCCTTTATATTAATGAAGGAGTTTTTTTCTTCAATATTCTTTTGCTTTTTAAAGACTGGCTTGTAGTATTTTTGTAGCATTTTTTCAGCGAAAAAAGGTTGCCCTTTCGGACAACCTTATGAAATCAATGTGTCGAACAGTTTCGAAACTATTTAATAATTTCGCTAACTGTACCTGCACCAACAGTTCTTCCACCTTCACGGATGGAGAATTTGGTACCTTTTTCAACTGCGACTGGGTGAATAAGTTCAACTGTGAATGAAACGTTATCACCTGGCATAACCATTTCAGTTCCTGCAGGAAGAGTAATTGTACCAGTAATATCTGTTGTATGGAAGTAGAATTGTGGTCTGTAGTTGCTTAAGAAAGCAGTATGTCTTCCACCTTCTTCTTTGGTAAGAATGTAACATTGACATGTAAATTTGCTGTGTGGAGTAATTGATCCTGGTTTAGCAAGAACTTGTCCTCTAACAACTTCGTCTCTGTTAACACCTCTTAAAAGAATACCTGCGTTATCGCCAGCTTCTGCGTAATCGAGTGTTTTTCTGAACATTTCGATACCAGTAACAACTGATGATTTTGTAGCTTTGATACCAACAATTTCAACAGGATCGTTGAGTTTAACTGTACCTCTTTCAACTCTACCAGTGACGACTGTACCTCTACCAGTGATGGTGAGAACGTCTTCGATTGGCATTAAGAATGGTTTATCAGTTTCTCTTTGTGGATCTGGGATATAGCTATCAACAGTATCCATTAATTGGAGAATTGCTTTTTCAGCTTCTGGATCACCATCAAGAGCTTTTCTTGCACTACCTCTGATAATAGGTGTGGTATCTCCTGGGAATCCGTATTTTGTTAATAAGTCTCTGACATCCATTTCGACAAGGTCGATAAGTTCTGGATCTTCGACTAAGTCACATTTATTTAAGAAAACAACAATATATGGAACACCAACTTGTCTAGCAAGAAGGATGTGTTCTCTTGTTTGTGGCATAACACCATCTGTTGCAGCAACAACGAGGATAGCACCATCCATCTGAGCAGCACCGGTGATCATGTTCTTGACATAGTCAGCGTGCCCTGGACAGTCGACGTGTGCGTAGTGTCTTTTTGCAGTTTGATATTCGACGTGAGCAGTATTAATTGTAATACCTCTTGCCTTTTCTTCTGGTGCAGCATCAATTTGATCATAATCCATTGACTTTGCATAACCTTGTTTGGAAAGAACGTGTGTGATAGCAGCAGTTAAAGTTGTTTTACCATGGTCAACGTGTCCAATGGTACCAATATTCATATGGACCTTACTTCTATCAAATTTCTCTTTTGCCATAAGTAATTTTTCCTCCTAGAATAAATAGCTTTCGCAATGTAAATATTTTACTTAAATTAATTACGTTTATCAATATTTATCGTAATTATTAAAGCCCTTAATTAGTTGTTAACTCCACTCTTTTTGATGATCTCTTCTTGAATGAATTTTGGACATTCTCCGAAGTGATCAAATTCCATGGAGTAACTTCCTCTACCTTGAGTAAATGAACGTAAATCGGTGACGTAACCAAACATTTCTGCAAGTGGTACTTCAGCTTCAACGATTTTTGCATTTCCTCTTTGTGATTCACCAGTCATTTGTCCTCTTCTACGGCTAATATCACCAATAACATCACCATAGTATTGTTCTGGGACAGTAACTTCAACCTTCATAATTGGTTCAAGGATAACTGGATCACATTTCTTAGCAGCTTCTTTTAACGCCATACTAGCTGCAATTTTATAGGCGGCTTCACTACTATCAACATCATGGTAAGAACCATCATGGAGTGTAGCTTTGATATCGATTGCTGGGTATCCGGCAACAAGTCCTTTTTGTAAAGCATCAATTAAACCATCTTGAGTTGGCTTAATGTATTCTTTTGGAACTGTACCACCAACAATTGCATTAACGAATTCAAATCCTTTGCCTGGGTTTGGTTCAAATTTAATAACAACGTGACCATATTGACCTCTACCACCGGATTGTCTGATGTATTTACCTTCACAATCGCCAACTTTCTTAATTGTTTCACGGTATCCGACTTGTGGTTTACCAACATTGACTTGAACGTTAAATTCTCTTCTTAATCTATCAACAATAATATCGAGGTGAAGTTCACCAACACCAGCAATAATTGTTTGACCAGTTTCTTCGTTTGTATGAACTTTAAATGTTGGATCTTCTTCAGCAAGTTTAGCTAGAGCAATACCCATCTTTTCTTGATCAGCTTTAGTCTTAGGTTCGACTGCTTCTTCAATAACTGGTTCTGGGAATTCCATCTTTTCGAGTACAACATCTAAGTTTTCGTCACAAAGTGTTTCACCAGTTGTAGTATTTTTTAAACCAATGATAGCACCAATTTCACCTGCGTGAAGGGCTTCGACTTCTTGTCTATGGTTAGAATGCATTAAAACAAGTCTTCCGATTCTTTCTTTAACGCCTTTATTGCTATTTAAGACATAGCTTCCAGACTTTAAGATACCGGAATAAACTCTAACATAAGCTAGTCTTCCAACGAATGGATCGGTAGCAATCTTGAATGCTAAGCCAATCATTGGAGCATCATCTCTTGGTTCACAAGTATATTCTTTTCCATCAGGTGTAGTTCCCTTAGCTGGAGTAATATCAAGTGGTGATGGTAAATAATCAATAACACCATCAAGCAATAATTGAACACCCTTATTCTTATAAGCACTACCACAGAAAACAGGGTGGAATTCGCCTTGAATAGTTGCTTTTCTAATAACAGTTTTGATTTCTTCAACTGTTGGTTCTTGACCATCAAGAACTTTCATACAGAAATCATCATCAAAACTAGCAAGATCTTCAATAAGTTCTTGTCTTAATTCTTGACATCTTGGCATGTATTCTTCAGGAATTGGGACTTGTTTTGGATTTTTTGCATCAGTGAAATCCCAACCTTCCATTTTAACAAGATCAATAACGCCACTTAATGTATTTGAAATACCAATTGGGTATTGAACAGGACGTGCATTTGCTCCAAGTTTTTCATGGATTGATTTCCAAGACATTTCAAAATCTGCACCAATAGCGTCAAGTTTATTAACGAAGACGATTCTTGGAACATGGTATTTTGTACCTTGTCTCCAAACTGTTTCGGTTTGTGGCTCAACACCATTTTTTCCATCAAGAACAGTAATAGCACCATCAAGAACTCTTAATGAACGTTCAACTTCAACAGTAAAGTCGACGTGCCCTGGAGTGTCGATAATGTTAAATCTATTTTCTTTCCAGAAACAAGTTGTTGCAGCTGAAGTAATTGTAATACCTCTTTCTTGTTCTTGAACCATCCAGTCCATGGTGGCAGCACCTTCGTGGACTTCACCAATCTTGTGGATCTTATTTGTAAAGAACAAGATACGTTCTGTTGTGGTTGTTTTACCAGCATCAATGTGAGCCATGATACCAATATTACGGGTATGCGCTAAATCATATTCACGAGCCATAAATGTTCCCCTAAATAGTTTTTAAAATTACCACTTATAATGTGCATAAGCTTTGTTAGCTTCAGCCATTTTATGTGTATCTTCTCTTTTCTTAACGCTAGCACCGGTGCCGTTAGCAGCATCGATAATTTCATTGCAGAGTTTATCTTCCATGGATTTTTCTTTTCTTAAACGAGCATAGTTAACTAACCATCTTAAACCTAAAGTAACCTTTCTTTCTGGGCTAACTTCGGTTGGAACTTGATAGTTAGCAGCACCAATTCTTTTAGCCTTAAGTTCTACTTCTGGCATAATGTTGTTGATTGCTGTTGCGAAGACATCCATAGCGGATTTTTGTGTTTTTGCTTCAATTTTCTTGAATGCAGTATATAAAATTGTTTGAGCTGTACCTTTTTTACCATCAATCATAATCTTATTAATTAATCTAGTAACTAATTTTGAATTATAAATTGGATCAGGTAAAACATCTCTTTTTCCAACACTACCTTTTCTTGGCATAACTATTCTCCTTTATTACTCTTTTCCTTTAGGTTTTTTAGTACCATATAAAGATCTACCTTGTCTGCGAGATTCAATACCAGCGCAATCAAGGCAACCTCTAATAATGTGGTATCTAACACCTGGGAGGTCTTTAACTCTGCCGCCTCTAATCATAACGGTGGAGTGTTCTTGTAAGTTGTGTCCTTCTCCACCGATATAAGCTGTAACTTCATATCCGTTGGAGAGCTTAACTCTGGCGTATTTTCTTAATGCAGAGTTTGGTTTTTTAGGAGTCATTGTGCCAACACGGGTGCAAACTCCTCTTTTTTGTGCACTGTTTTGATTTCTTTCTTTTTTGTTTAAGGAATCAAATCTTTTTAAAAGTGCAGGTGCTTTTGATTTAAAGGTAGGTGCTTTTCTACCTTGTCTAACTAACTGATTAATAGTAGGCATCTTTCTTTTCTCCTTCATTTATACACACAATACCTGGTGTATCATACTAATCACTAAAAAATAAGAACTTTTCAGTTGCTGAATTATTGTAGAGCATCGAAAAATAGAATGCAAGAGTTTTGTAATCATTCCTCAAGTGTAAAAGTAAATTCAACTTTAAATAACTTTCGTTGATTTTACTCTTTCACAATTTTCATAGTAGACTTTACTCTTTCACTTCGTT
>UQFQ01000011.1 GCA_900540395.1 uncultured Mollicutes bacterium
GGCTTAGTTGTCGAGTTTTTCTTTTATTTCTTTAGCAACGGCTGGTAAATTAATTTCTTTCATTTGCTTTAATTCAAGTTTAAATCCATCTGTTGCTGTATATCTTGGGATAACGTGAACATGGAAATGTTGAACTTCTTGTCCAGCAGCTTCCTTACAATTAATTAAGATGTTTATGCCTTTAGCACCCAATTGTTCCATTTGAACTTGACCAATTCTTTGAGCTACGTTCATAACCTTATTCATAACATCTTTTGGAGTGGATAAGAAGTTTGAGTAGTGCTTTTTAGAAATAACTAAAGCGTGTCCATAAGTAACCGGATTAACATCTAAAAAGGCCATAACATCTTCATCTTCATAGAGCTTTGCTGAAGGAATATCTCCATGAACAATTTTGCAGAATACACAATTTGTATCAAAATCCATATTATAAAACTCCTTATTTTTAAGAAAAAAGCCTGCAAAATGAGGCTTTTTGTGTGACAGGCATGTCACATATCTAATCGGTGAAAGTCCGTAGAGGTGGTCTCGTAAAGAAACCTCATAGTCAAATCCAAGTTGTACTTAGTAATAAGTCCGATGAAAGAAGGAAGAGACAAAATCAAGACCTTACGAACAGAAACTTGATAAGTAGGCCCACTCAAAAGGGATAGTTGACAAAAAGCAGCGTAACCCACGAGACATTTGAGGAGTAAATCAAGAAGGCACTTGAGGAAAGATATGTAACTTACCCTGTGAGACCCTATCAAGATAGAAATATCTAGAAAATCGAATGATAGGGAGTCAGCCGAGGTCATAGTACTCGAAAGAGGAAGGACCGAACAATTTATCGCCAAGTACAAATTAGATGTTAATTTAGATAGTCCGAGTTGGCGAAGGATGTTTCTAAATTAAAGAAAGAGGAGGAAAGGAAGCATGACTGCTTTACTTGAAACTATCCTAAACGAATCAAATATAAACCTTGCTATTAAAAACGTAATGGCTAATAAAGGTGCTTCAGGTATCGACAACATGAAAGTAGATGAATTACCTGAATATTTTGTTTTGCACGGAAAAGAAATCAAGGAAGCAATTCGCAATCGTAGGTATAAGCCTTCTCCAGTCAGAGAAGTATATATCCCTAAACCAAACGGAGGTAAAAGGAAACTTGGTATACCTACTTCTATTGATAGAGTGATACAACAAGCGATTTTACAAGTTGTATCCCCTCTAGTTGATGAAAGATTTAGCAATTCTTCGTACGGCTTTAGGCCAAATAGGAGTGCTCAACAAGCAATCTTGAAAGCATTAGAGTTATTTAATGACGGACATGACTATATTGTTGATATTGACCTTGCTAAATTTTTCGACAATGTTCCACATGATAGGCTCATGTCAAAAGTTCATGCCTTTATTAATGATGGAGATATCGAATCACTAATATTAAAGTATCTTAAATCAGGAAGTATGTCTTTAAATGAGTTTAATCCTAGTGAGATTGGAACCCCTCAAGGAGGACCATTATCACCACTTTTGAGCAATATCTATCTTGATGAACTCGATAAAGAATTAGAAAGTCGCGGTTTATCATTTTGTAGATACGCTGACGATTGCATTATACTCGTCAAATCTCATCTTGCTGCAAAAAGAGTGATGAAATCAATAGTCACATTTTTAGAAAGGAAGATGAAATTAAAAGTAAATGCTACTAAATCAAAGATAATTACACCTTGGGGCTTAACTTATCTTGGTTATTCGTTCTATTTTCATAAGGATAAGAAAGAATATCGAGCAAGAATAAGCGATGAAAAGTTTTCTTCCCTGAAAGTCAAAATTAGACAAGCAACTAGAAGAAACCAAGGAAACAAAACCACCGAACAAATATGCGAGAAAGTATCTCAAATATTTAGAGGGTGGATTAACTATTTTGTCTATGCCGATATCAATCCAAGGAAATTAGATAAAGTTTGGCGAATTATTAAAAGAAGAATAAGAGTAATCATCTATAAAAAGTGGAAAACACCTCAAAGGAGAGAACAAGCTCTTCTCAAATGTTGGGAGATTAGAAAGAAACTAGAAGATTTAAGCGGTTGGAAAATTCCGGAATGGTTGATGAAGAAAAATGCAAAAGGATTAGCAAATCAGGGCAACCATTACGCCAAAATTGGGGCACATGGAACCTTTGCTCAATTTGTTGCTGAAAGTCTTTTAGAAAAGAAAGGACTGCTCAATCCAATTAAATATCTATCAATTAGAAAAGAAAAGTTATGTTTAAATTGAACCGCCGTATGCGGAAAACCGCACGTACGGTGGTGTGAGAGGGGTTAAAATTAATCTCTACTCGATTCAATTATTTAAATAAATCTGGATATGTAGTATTGAAATAATCATATACATCTTGATCATGGTAATTGATATTACATTGTTCAAGATAATAGGTTATTGCATTAGTTGTATAAGTATCGCTACTTGCAAGTGAATATCCAATGGTTCTAGCTTTCTTTTCTCTTTCAACTTTTTCATCTTGAGATTGTTCACCATCATTAGTAATAGAAACAAGTGAAGGAGTAACGATGTCTTCGATTTCAACAATATAGTAGTTGTCACCATCATTCCATAAGAGAGAGTCAATTCTTGAACTAAATGAATCTTTTCTTAAGTATGATTTTTGAGTAACTGGATCTTGATAGATATAAGTACCTATGAAAGGATCGTTTGTCTCAAGTGTAGAATTCCATTCGTTAACAAAACTGAAACTATAAAGTTTATTTTTGATAGCATCAGGTAATGAACTTGCATCTCTAGTTTGCCAACCACTAGTAGTGAAATCTTTAACAATTAATTCATCAGTTTTGATAGTAAAACCAACAACTGGATCATAATTATGAGAATCGATAGTAGTGAATGTCTCATAATTTGTAGCGTTATTGGTATCTGGATCGTTTGTTAATGTTGAGTATTGTTCAACTAAATCAGCAAACTCAGTGTTTTCGTAATACTTGAAGTATTTTTTATTAGCTTCAGTACTATCATATGTTGCATAGTAAGATTCGTAACTATTTGCACCATTATGTCCATCAAGTCCATTAGATGGATTTTCAGTTGTAGAAGGTCCAAATCTTGTATCAGCCATAGCTTTAGCGCTTGCATTTTGAGCGATTTCAAAATCAATACCCTTCCAAGCAGTAGAAGCAATATCAAATTTCTCTTCTGTTGATAAATTTTGATTGGTCTCGTTATTGGTCTCGTTAGTAAAAATTATATAGTCGCTAATGAAACTTGATAAGAAAGCTTTAGCATCTTTTTCAGAGTTATCAGTGATTGAAATATAGTTAACTTTTCTTGATTGAGTATTACCGATAGCGGTATATTGTTGCTCAAAAATGTATTGTTCGACTAATAAGTTTTCAATAATACCAGGTAAAATAGTGTTATTAATATAATCTAAGTAGTAGTTAATATGTAAAACTTCTTTAATCTTTTCTCTACCATCTTTAGTGGTAGTGTCATAAGTACCATCAATTAATACACCATTTGTTAATCCATGGAAGTCTTCAACAGTGTCGGTAAATCCATAGAATTCACCATTTTCACCTTCGTTATAGTGGTTAGTATAAGTTGGGTTGGTATATAAAATTTCTTCAAGAGTGGTGTTATTAGAAAGTTCACTTGCAGGAATATCAACTGTATAAAGTTGTTCGTAAACATGTCTTGCAAATAAAACTTCGTAGAATCTGTTATTTCTCTTATAGTCACTTGCATTTGCTTCGTTCCAAATGCTTGTAATAATTTGACTCTCGATAATGTTTCTAATTGATTCCAATCTTGCATCAAATTGTTCTGGGGTTGGTGCTTCTTCGGATAAGGTCAATCTATAACCAGAAACTTCCCAATTGTTATAAGCAGGATGTGATTCGATAAATGCTGTTTTTTCAGCTTTAGTAGTAGCTGTGCCATCTTCTTTAACATCATATCCAATTAAAACAATTCGATATCCATTAGTTTCGTCTGCAACAAGACTGAAGTCACCAATAACTTCTTTAGCAATTGCAGCAGTTAAAATTGAAGATACATCACTTTCGTAGCTATCAGAATTTTTGATTGAATCATAGATAACTTTTAAAGTGTTATGATCAAGTTCAATTGTTGAGTCGGTTAATGGATCATTTTCATTTGGGAATTCAGCACTAATCTTTCCACAAGAAGAAAGAAGAAGTGTTGATGTAGCTAAAGTTAATAATAATGCTTTTTTCTTCATACTTTTTCTCCTTGATTAGTTGTTTTGAGATGAACCAGAACCAGTACTTGAATTGATGTTATCGTACTTAGCGTTATAACCAGGAGCACCTTGTACGTAAAGATTTGCTTCACCAAAGTGTCTAGCTAAAACTTCAGGTAAAAGCATATATTGTCTTTGACGATTTTGTTGAACAATGGAGTTAGCATAACTCATCCAACTATCTTCTAAAGATTGAGCAGCAGTATCTTTGCTAGCTCTTGTTTCTTTATTAATATATGTTTCAACCATACTTTGGATATCTTGACCAGCGATATCATTTAATGAAATTTCATAATCTGGATTTAACCATTTAAATGTATCGTATGTGTCGATTGATGTTTCAATACTTGTTCTTAAAGTGCTAACACGAGTGGAGTAGTTTGCAACTGTGTTATTAACATCACTGTCTGATCTAATAACTTCTGTTTGAACGTATGTTTGTTTTGGAAGTTTAACACCATTATCAGTATAAACTGGGAATGTACCATCAGTTGTCCAATATGGTTTTTGTGTATCTGGATCAATACCATCAATTTCTTTTGGAGTAACTGGTGCATAATATTCTTCAATTGTCGCTTTATATGGCTCATCTTCAGCAGTACCACCAGCAGTATCAAAAGCAGATCTTTCAATAACAATGAAATGTATTCCAGAAGAAGACTCTTTATTTCTTACAACCATAATTGGATTACCATTTTGATCACAAAGAACATTTTTAGGATCGCCACCATTAATTGTTATTTTTTTGAAATTATTTTTTTGTGATTCGCTTAATTTAGTTGATGTGACGTCAGAAGTAAGGTAATGACCTTCTTCGTTGATATCGCTATAGACAGTATTTCCAGAAACTTTATCATTTCTTTTGTCCATATAAATATCTTTCCAATTATCACCTTTAAATGATGAGTAATCACTTGTTGTATAACCTAATTGTGAATCATTTAATAAAGCTTCATCAGTTATAAAAGCAACATTTCTATTTTGGAAATATTTGTTGAAATAGATGTTTCTTGGATAATAATCTTCATCATTGTCATTAACAGTAACACCGTTAGCTGTTGTTTGATCTTTTACTTTTTCAAGTTCGAGAATAACTTCATAAGGAATCCAGCTAACTCCGAAATCAGTTAATGTATCTTCAACGCTTTCAGGAATATGAAGATTATCAAGTTTAGTTTGATAATTTGTATCACTTTTATAGTCATTATCACTTAAAAGTAAATCGTATGTATAGATACCAAGTTTAAATTCATTAACAAATGAAGTAGAACTATCCATGATGTATTCACCACCATTTAATGTTCCAGTGTTGGAATCTTTGTTTCCAGTATCATCAGTATAACGATTTGCAGTATCAGCAAAAGAAGTGCCATTTGCTAAAGCGGTTACTACTTGATAGATTTGGTGAGCATCATCACTTGAAATATGGCCACGGGAGTATCCGTAATCTTGGCTGGCATCAACTTGTACTAAAATGTGTCTAATGTGATAAGGAACTTTGTTTTGGATGTAGCCATTGGTTCCATATAAAAGATTATATTCATCTTGTAAGTCAGCTGTGCTGTCATTTGAATCTTTTTGATAGTCGCTGAAGTTTTCAAAATATTGTTCTTCAACGGTAGTTTGCATTCTTTCGTATTGCTTTTTCAAGAAAAACTCTTGTTCTTTTTCTTCGGTTGTTAAAGAGTCATCAGTGATTTGTCCATCAAGGTAATCAGACCAACTTGTGCCACCTTCGTCTGCTTCATCTTTTGCATTATTAACATCATTTGTTGCGTTGTTGTCAACGGTAGATTTAAAACTAGCTAATGGGCCGCCTTCTTCGAAAGCACGTCTAATAACAACTTCGTTTAAGGCATTATAAAAAGCAGCAGCGTGGTCATTACGGTTTTCGTTTAAATAACGGTCAATGATTTCACGTGTACTTATCGACAATTCTTTTCCATTGTAGGTGTAGGTAAGAATATACCCCTCTGAATTACTTGTTACTGAACTACAACCTGAAAGGGAAACAGCGCTTAAAGCTGCAATAGCTAAGCATATTGATTTCTTTCTTTTGATCATATTCAATCCTTTCAACATTAAAAACATTGCTAAAATTAATTAGCGCTTATAATTTTATACTATAAGTATAATTTAGACAACATAGAAATATTTGTAATTTTCACCATGTTTAGCAATGATTTTTACACAAAAATTAAAAATGTCAAAATGATTTAAATTCTTATTAAGAATTTCTTTATCATATTGTTTCAATCTTAGGCTCTTTTAGTTTAAAATATTTTGCTTGAGGGATGAATATGGATACTTTAGAAATAAAAGATTTACATGTTAGTGTAGAAAATAAAGAAATATTAAAAGGCTTAAACCTTACTATACACAAGGGCGAAAAAGTCGCATTACTAGGCCCAAATGGTCATGGTAAAAGCACTTTATTAAACGCAATAATGGGCAATCCTCGTTATAAAGTCACCCAAGGTGAAATCTTGTTAAACGGGGAAAATGTTCTTGAAATGAAAGTTGATGAAAGAAGCAGAAAAGGTCTTTTTCTTGCTTTTCAAAACCCTGTAGAAATTCCTGGTGTTATTTCAGCCGATTTTTATAAAAACGCTTTACAAGAACATTCTGAAAAAAGAATTTCACTTTATCAGTTTTATAAAGTTTTAGATAATGTTTCTAAAGAAGTTAAAATTCCATTCGAAATGTTTAATCGTGCTTTAAACGATGGTTTTAGTGGTGGAGAAAAAAAGCGTAATGAGATTTTGCAAATGATGCTTTTAAATCCAAAAATCGCTATGCTTGATGAAATCGATAGTGGACTTGATGTTGATGCTATTAATACTGTTAGTGAATGTATAAATAAAGAATATAGTGAAAAAGGAACTGGTTTTTTAATAATTTCTCACTATGCTCGATTATTTGAACTTATTAAGCCAACTAGAAGTGCTGTTATTATTAATGGAAAAGTTGTTTTAGAAGGCGGTCCAGAAATTTATCAACGCATTGATAAAGAAGGATATGAATGGATTAAAGACGAGCTTAATGTTTCACTAGAAAACGAAAATGAAAAAGCCATGAATCAAGTTTCAATCGGTGTTTGTGTAACTAAAGAGATTATTAAAAATGGAAAGTAATTTAATAAAACAAAAAATATCTTTTTTAGAAAATAAAGAGCAAGAAATTAATGTTAAAAAAGATGAAAATGTTTCATTAGATTTAACTAATATTTCAGATGCTTCTCTTACTTTATTTTTACAAAAAAATAGTTCTTGTAATCTAAGAATATTTTTCAAAAATCAAAAAAATAGTTTAATTTTGCATGCTAATTTAAACGATAATGCAACTTTAAACATTTATTTTGCTGATTTTTCTAATGGGGACTCTAACTTATTAAGCAATGTTATTTTGCTTGGCGAAAGCTCAAAAAGTAGTTTTAAATTTTCATCTCTTACAACAAAAAATGATAACAAAAAGTATTCGATTTCGTTCTCACATATTGGCGAAAAGAGTGAATCCATTTTGGAAGGTTATAGCGTTAATGCTGATATATCAAAACTTAAAGTTGAGGGAATTTCCCATATTGAAAAAGACGCTATAAAATCTAAGGCTAGTCAAAAAATAAAAGCTATTTTATTTGATCAAACTAGCTCTGCAATAGCAAATCCAATTTTAAAAATCGATTGCGATGATATCGAAGCAAGCCATGCTTGTGCAATTGGTAGTTTAAACGATGATCACCTTTTTTATCTTTTAAGCAGAGGCATCGCTTTAGAAGATGCTAAAAAATTAATTACTTATGGTTATTTAAATCCTATCGTTAATTATTTTGACGATGAAGATAAAGAAGAACTCGAAAATCTAATTAAGAAGGAATTTTAGTATGTTTGATGTAAAGAAAATAAGACAAGATTTCCCAATGCTTAATGGACATCATTTTTCTAATAATGGTAAACCAATAATTTATTTTGATAATGCGGCGACTACTTTAAAACCTTTTTCTGTTATTGAAGCATGTGACCGTTATTATAAAAATGAAAGTGCTAACTCTCATCGTGGTGATTACGATCTCGCTTTTAAAGTTGATAAAGAAGTTGATTTAGTTAGAGAAAAGATTGCTAATTTTTTTAACGCTAAAAAAATTGAAATTGTTTTTACAAGCGGCTGTTCGATGAGTATGAACCTAGTTGCTTTTGGATATGGTTTTAAATATTTAAAAAAAGACGATGAAATATTATTAACTGAAGCTGAACATGCTAGCAATGTTTTACCTTGGTTTAAAGTAAGTGAATTAACTGGAGCAAAAATTCGTTATATTCCTTTAACTAAAGAAGGCAAATTAACTCCTGAAAATTTAAGAAAAGTGATTAATAAAAATGTTAAGGTTGTTAGTGTTGCTCAAATTACTAATGTTTTAGGATTTAAAAATGATATTAAAGAATTAAGTAAAATTGCACATGAATTTGGAGCAATTTTAGTTTGCGATGCCGCACAAAGTGCTCCTCATATGAAGATTGATGTTAAAGATCTAGATTGTGATTTTATGTGTTTAAGTGCTCATAAAATGTGTGGACCAACTGGCATTGGTATTTTATATGGTAAATATGATTTACTTAAAATAACTGATCCATTTATGACTGGTGGAGGAGATAATGCTCGTTTTGATATGTGTGGTAACGTAGCGTATTTAGAACCACCTGCAAAATTTGAAGCTGGAACTATGAATCTTGCTGGAATTTATGGATTTGGAGCTGCAATTGATTATTTAAATAGCATCGGAATGGATGAAATTGAAAAATACGAAAATGAGTTACACGAGTATGCTATTTCTAAATTAAAAACTATTAAAGATTTAATTATTTATAATGAAACTGCTGATAGTGGAATCATTACATTAAACTATAAAGGTGTTTTTGCTCAAGATGAGGCTAGTTATTTAAATAGCCATGGGATTTGTGTTAGAAGTGGCGAACACTGCGCCAAACTTCTTAAAGATATTTTAAAAACACCTGCGACAGTAAGAGTTAGTTTCTATTTTTATAACACTAAAGAAGAAATTGATATTTTATTTGAAGCTTTAAAAAACGGAGGTAATTTCTTAGATGCCTATTTCAATTAATCCACAAATGATGCGTGAAATTATTATGGATCACTATAATAATCCACTTCATAAAAATGTTCCTCAAAATTTAGAAGGCTATAAAAAAATAAGAATGGATAGTGACTCTTGCATCGACGATATTACCATCTATATCAAAATTGAAGATGATAAGATTATTGATGCTTGTTTTGAAGGAGTAGCTTGTACAATATCAACCTCAAGTACTGATATTTTATGTGATTTAATTATTGGTAAATCTGTAAAAGACGCTCTATATATTGTTGAACAATATAAAAATATGATTTATGAAAAAGATTTTGATGATTCAGTACTTGATGAATTAATTGTTTTTATTAACACTCATAAGCAAGCAGCTCGAATAAAATGTGCTACGCTTGGTCCAAGTGGTGTTGAAGATATCATAAACGGGAAAGATGATAAATAAGTATGGACACACAAGATAAAATTAATTTAAAAGAAGATAAAGAGTATAAATACGATTTTAAAGATAAGGTCAATAGCATCTTTTCAACTGGTAAAGGTTTAAACGAGGATGTAATAAGAGAAATTTCCAAAGCTAAAAATGAACCAGAATGGATGCTAAATTTTCGTCTTGACGCTTATCGCAAGTTTATAAAAATGCCTTTCCCAAATTTTGGTCCTGATGTAACTAATTTAGATTTTGATAGTTATACTTACTTTACTCGTTATGCAAAAGGGGACAAAAATAACTGGGATGAAGTCCCTGAAACTATCAAAAATACCTTCCAAAAATTAGGTATACCTGAACAAGAGCAAAAATATTTAAGTGGAGCCGCAACTCAATATGAATCAGAAATGGTTTACCATAATATGCTAAAAGAAGTTGAAGAAAAAGGTGTTATATTTCTTTCAACTGATATGGCTTTACAACTTTACCCAGATTTAGTTAAAAAATTCTTTGGGACTGTAATTCCGGTTGCTGATAATAAATTTTCAGCCTTAAATGGTGCAGTATGGAGTGGTGGAAGTTTTATTTATGTTCCTAAAGGCGTCAAATTAGAAAAACCTCTTCAATCATATTTTAGAATTAATAATGAAAAAACTGGACAATTTGAAAGAACGCTTATCATTTGTGATGAAGGAAGCGATGTCCATTATGTCGAAGGATGTACAGCTCCAATTTATTCAAAAGAATCTCTTCATGCGGCTGTTGTTGAAATTATCGTTATGAAAGGCGCTAAATGTCGTTATTCAACAGTTCAAAACTGGTCGAATAATATTGTTAATTTAGTCACAAAAAGAGCTAATGTCTATGAAGATGGCATTATGGAATGGATTGATGGAAATATCGGCAGTCAAATCAATATGAAATATCCTGCTTGTATATTAAAAGGAGAAAGAGCTAAAGGAATTTGCATTTCAATTGCTGTAGCTGGAAAAGGACAATTTCAAGATGCAGGAGCTAGAATGATTCATGAAGCTCCTAATACTACAAGCTCTATTATTTCTAAATCTATTGTTAAAAATGGTGGTACAAGTAATTATCGTGGAACTTGTCGCATTAAAAAAGAAGCTATTAATTCAAAAGCACATGTTGAATGTGATACATTAATTTTAGATTCATATTCTAAATCGGATACCATTCCAAAGAATGAATGTCACAATAATTCAAGCTATTTAGAACATGAAGCAACGGTTAGTAAAATTAGCGAAGATCAGCTTTTCTATTTAATGAGTAGAGGAATTAGTGAAAAAGACGCTACTCAAATGATTATTATGGGATTTATTGAACCATTCTCAAAGGAACTCCCAATGGAATATGCAGTTGAACTTAATCAACTTATAAAGATGGATATGGAAGGAAGTGTTGGTTAATGATTAATTACGATTATGATGTAATTGTAGTTGGAGGAGGCCACGCAGGATGCGAGGCTTCTTTTGCATGTGCGCATCGTGGTGATAAAACACTTCTGATTTCTTTAAACATTAAAATGATGGCTAATATGCCTTGCAATCCATCAATTGGAGGCAGTGCTAAAGGTATTGTTGTTCGTGAGATTGATGCTCTTGGAGGCATGATGGGGAAAATTTGTGACCAAGAATATCTTCAAATGAAGATGTTAAATACTAAAAAAGGCCCTGGTGTCCAATGTTTACGTGCACAAGCCGATAAACATCGTTATCCTCATCACATGCAAGAAGAACTTTTAAAGACACCTAATTTAACTATTTTAGAAGATGAAGTTGTTGAGATACTTCATGATGAAACTAAAGTATATGGCGTAGTTACTAGAAAAGGCCAAAAAATCACTTCAAAAGCTGTTGTTTTAGCAACCGGCACATATATGAATAGTGAGATTTTAAGAGGACATCATAAATTTAGTGGCGGCCCAGATGGTGAAAAGCCTAGTGTTGGGTTAAGTGACAACTTAAGATCTATGGGTATTAATCTTCAAAGATTAAAAACCGGTACTCCACAAAGAATCGCTAAAGAATCGATTGATTTTAGTAAAACTGAAATTCAATATGGAAACGTTGATGATCAGGCTTTTAGTTATGAAACTCATTCTTTTGTACCTTTAAAAGATCAGATACCTTGTTATTTAATTTATACAACGCCAAAAACACATGAAATTATCCGTGCTAATTTAGAGAAAAGTGCCATGTATGGTGGTCTTGTTAAAGGTGTAGGGCCACGTTATTGCCCATCTATTGAAGATAAAATTGTCCGTTTTGCTGATAAACCTCGTCATCAATTATTCTTAGAACCAGAAAGCTATGATACAAATTCTATCTACCTTCAAGGCTTCTCCACCAGTATGCTGGAAGATGTACAAGTAGAAATGGTTCATTCTTTGCCTGGATTAGAAAATGCAAAAATTCTTAAATATGCTTATGCAATTGAATATGATGCTTTAGAAAGTGAAGAGTTTGATGTTTCGTTAATGGTTAAAAAATGGCCCGGATTATTTATTTCTGGCCAAATTTGTGGAACAAGTGGCTATGAAGAGGCCGCTGGACTTGGTCTTATCGCTGGCATTAACGCTTCTAAATATATAAAAGGCGAAGATCCATTCATTTTAAAGAGGGATGAGGCCTATATTGGCGTTATGATTGATGATTTAATCACAAAAGGAACTAAAGAACCTTATAGATTATTGAGCAGTAGAGCCGAATATCGTTTGCTTTTAAGAAGTGATAACGCTGATCTTAGATTAACGGAATATGGTCATGATTTAGGGTTAATTAGCGAAGAAAGATATCAAAAATTTATCAAAAAGAAAGAAACGATGCTTAAAATTGCATCAATACTTGAAAAAACTTATTTTGGTGAGACAAGCCAAATCAATGAATATTTAACTTCGCTTGGATATGAAAGATTACAAAGCGGAGTGAAAGGAACAGATATTTTAAAAAGAAATGGTGTTTCCTATCATGAGCTCAAAAAATATTTAAATCTGGATGATTCACTTTCTTTGGATACATTGGGTGAATTTGAACTTGAGGTAATGATTAAATATCAAGGCTATATCGAAAATGAAAGAAAAGAAGCGAATAAATTTAGAAAGTTAGAAAATATTAAGTTATCTAAAGATTTAGATTATCTCAATATGAGTGGATTAAGACTTGAAGCTCGTCAAAAACTTGATAAAGTAAGACCTGAAACGCTAGGACAAGCTAGTAGAATTAGTGGTGTTAATCCTAGTGATATATCAGTACTTATTTTGAATTTAAAAAAAGGTAAAAATGATGGAACTATCTGATTTAAATAAAATTGAATTCTTAAAAGAATTAACTGATGAAAAAATAATTCTTTTAGAAAAGTACATGAATTTTACACTTGAAGAAAATAAGAAATTTAATTTGACAGCTTTAGATAATAAAGATGATTTTATTATCAAGAATATTATCGATTCCCTTTTAGCAGTAAAAATCATTGATTTTGATTTAACAAATAAACGTGTTGTTGATATCGGAAGTGGAGCAGGTTTACCTGGCATACCTTTAGCCGTCTATTATCCAAACACCAAATTTTATTTATTAGAACCAACAACAAAAAGAGCCAATTTCTTAAAACAGGTAGTAATGTTACTTGACCTTAAGAATGTAGAAGTACTTAATGAAAGAGCTGAAATTCTAGCAAGAAGCAATTTTGAAAGATTTGATTATGGAACAGCTCGTGCAGTGGCTAATATTAACATATTATTAGAACTTGCTATGCCTCTTTTAAAAGTTGGTGGTGAATTTATTGCATATAAAGGAATTAATTACGAAAATGAGGCTTCCAGTATTAAATTAGTACTTAATGAGTTGAAAACTAGTAATAAATTAGTAGTTAATTGTAATTTACCTTTTACAAATGAAACAAGAAATTTTGCTATTTTTAAAAAAGAGGCAGAAATATCAAACAAATATCCTAGAAATTATAGTTTAATTAAAAAGAGACCGTTATGAAGAATTGGGTTATATCTATCGTAAATCAAAAAGGCGGCGTTGGTAAAACTACAACCGCCATTAATTTAGCAGCATCGTTAGCACAACTTGGTAAAAAAGTTTTAATTATTGATTTTGATGCTCAGGGAAATAGTTCTAGAGGGTATGGAATCGATATTACCTTACTCAATAAAACTATTTTTGAAGCACTTATTGGAAAATACGATATAAATGCTATTATTAAAAAGACGTTAGTTAAAAATGTAGATGTTGTTCCTGCTAATTTACGCTTATCTTACTTTGATAGTGAAATAGGTAATTTGCACGTTGAACCATTTACAGTTTTAAAAAATGTCTTAGCAAAATTGAATCGAAATTATGATTTTATTTTGATTGATTGTCCACCAAGCTTAGGACTTTTATCAATAAATGCATTATCAGCTTCTAACTCAGCTTTAATTCCTGTTCAATGTGAATATTTTGCAATGGAAGGCTTAGCACAAGTTTTAGCTAGCATTAAAAAAGTTCAATCAAGTTACAATCATGAGTTAGAAATTGAAGGATTTTTACTTACAATGTATGAAACTCGTTCGACACTTGGCAAAGAAATTGTTGGCCAAGTTCGTGGATTATTTAGAGAAAATACCTTTAATGTTGAAATTCCTCGTAACATATCAATTAGCGAAGCTAGTGGAAAAGGTATGCCAGTACTTTTATATAAACCTACTAGTGCAGGAGCAAGATCTTATCTACAACTTGCAAGGGAGATTTTAGATAATGACAGCAGAAGAAAATAAAAAAACTTTAATACAAAGTGATTTAAAATCACTCATAGAGCGTTTTTCAAAAGATGATGTAATTAGCGGAATTGATAAAAATTATCAAAGAGAGAATGTTAAATATCTTTCTTGTGACGAAATCGTTGATAATTCATTTATCAAAGACGCTAAAATTGACAAAGAAACAATTAAGAATATTGAAAAATCTATTATAGAAAGAGGAATTTACAATCCTTTAATTGTCAGAGAATATAAAAAAGGCAAATACGAAGTAATTATTGGAAGAAAAAGATGGATAGCTTCTAAAAAATTAGATTATAAAAAGATACCTGTAATTATTAAAAATTATGATGATCAAGAAACTTTATTAATTCTTCTTTGCGATGCCAGGGAAAACAAAAACTTTAATCCAATAGAAATTGCTCTTGTCATTAAACATTTAGCCGATGATTTTAATTACAAAAAGAAAGATATTGCTGAAATCTTACATGTATCAAGCGGGCAAGTTAGCAATTATTTATCACTTCTAAATATGCCTAAAGATGTAATTTACGATATTTCCACTAATAAATTATCTTTTGGACACGCAAAAGCTATTTCTAGACTCAAAGAAAAAGATATAAAAAGTATCATTAAAAAGATTTATGACTATAGTTTAAGTGTTCGTGATACTGAGAAATTAGCTTTTAAACTTGAAGATAAAAATGTTCGTATTAAAAGAGAATATGTTATTCGCAAAAAGAATAAGAGCATAATTATTAAAGTAAATGGCGAAGAAAACTTTAATAGGATTTACAAAAAAATTAATGAGTTATTAAAAAAAGAATTTTAATCATAAGAACAAGTTGTATAATAAATTTGCTTCAGGGATAGGTGAAATTCCTTATTGGCGGTAAACCCCGCGCGAGTTAACACTCATGAACTAGTGAAATTCTAGTGGCAGCAGTAAAGTCTGATATAAAGAAGTAAGCTTTATACTTTTTTAGGACCTGAAGTGTAGGAGGTCCTTTTTTAATGATTAACAAAAGAAGAAGAGTAATAAATTATATTACTCAAACCGCTATTTTTGGTGGGTTAGCTGCAATCTTGTATTGCGTTCCTGGTTTACAATTTCAATTACCATTTGTTGCTCCAGGGTTTATGTCAGTGCATTTAGATGAAATTCCAATCCTTATTTCATCATTTGCATATGGTCCTTTATTAGGTGTATTTGAAATTATTTTAAAAACATTAATTAAGCTACCAATGACTTCGAGTTTATGTGTTGGTGAATTAGGTGATATGTTTTATTCTTTTGCTTTAGTAATTCCAGCCGCATTAATCTATAAAAAGCATCGTACATTTAAAGGCGCAGTTATAGGATTAGCAGTTGGGGTAGCTTGTAACTTAGTAGCGACTTCAATCATTAATTTATATACAATTTTTCAATTTTATAAATTTGTGTATGGGTTTGAAGATGGCTATATTGCTGGAGCATTTAACGCCATTTTTAACTGGGGAATTACAAGCGATCTCGATCCTCGTCTAGCTATCCTTTTACTTCCATTTAATATTATTAAAAATGCGATTGTAGTAGGAGTTACTTTTATTGCATATAAACCATTAAGATTTATTTGCGAAAAAGTTTATAAATATTAAAAAGTGAAAAAGAAAAGCACCTCAGTAGAGGTGCTTTTAACAATTCAATTTATTTAGTGAAGCTTATTTTTCAATAGCGCCAGCTGGGCAATTGCTAATAGCTTCATCGACGACTGCTTCATCAATATCGGCAATGACTGTTGCTTTGCCTTCTTCATCAAATTCAAATGTTTCTGGGTAGCTTCCTACGCATAAACCGCATCCGATGCAAGCGTCTTTATTAACTGTAACTTTAACTGCCATTTTTCCTTAACCTCCAATAACAAGTATATCAATTGTAAGCATTTTTACAAGATTTTTCATGGTTAGATAAACCTAACCTTTGATTTTAAACAAACTTAATATATTTTCTTTAATAACAGCAGTTTATGTTAAAGAAATAATATTTCTTTTGAATAAGCAAAAGTAGTGACTACTTAATTAAAATTAAAGCATTTGTCAATACCTTTTAGTCATTTGAATTCCTTACTTTTTTATCGATTTTTGGCAAAAAATAGCGATTTTTGCTAAATTTCGTTAATTAATATTGTTTTATTAGGTTCTTAAATGTTATATACTATTAAAGGTAAAATTCTTAAGGAGGAATTTAAAAATATGGCTATTAAAGTAGCAATTAATGGATTCGGAAGAATCGGACGTCTCGCATTCAGACAAATGTTCAGAGCAGAAGGTTATGAAATTGTTGCAATTAACGATTTAACTGCTCCTGCAATGTTAGCAAATCTTTTAAAGTATGACTCAGCTCAAGGAAGATATGCTTTAGCAGATAAAGTTACATCAACCGATCATTCAATTATTGTTGATGGAACAGAAATCGAAATCTTAAGCGAAAAAGATGCAGTTAACCTTCCATGGAAAAAACTTGGTGTTGATGTTGTCTTAGAATGTACAGGCTTCTATACAAAGAAAGAAAAAGCTATGGCTCACATCACTGCCGGTGCTAAAAAAGTTATCATCTCAGCTCCAGCAGGAAACGATTTAAAGACAATCGTTTATGGTGTTAACGAAAAAACATTAACAAAAGATGACCAAATCATTTCTGCAGCTAGCTGTACAACAAACTGCTTAGCTCCAATGGCTGGTGCATTAAATGCTTTATATCCAATCGTTTCTGGTATTATGACAACAGTTCATGCTTATACTGGTGATCAAATGGTTCTTGATGGACCACACAGAAAAGGTGATTTAAGAAGAGCAAGAGCTGCTGCAGTTAACATTGTTCCAAACAGCACAGGTGCTGCAAAAGCAATCGGTCTTGTTATCCCAGAACTTAATGGTAAATTAATCGGAAGCGCACAAAGAGTTCCAGTTTGCACTGGTTCAACAACAATCCTTGTTGCAGTTGTCGAAGGCAAAGATGTTACAAAGGAAAGCATCAATGCTTATATGAAAGCTCATACTTCTGAATCATATGGTTACAACGAAGATCAAATCGTTTCAACTGATGTTATCGGTATGAGATATGGTTCATTATTCGATGCAACTCAAACCATGGTTAGCAAAATTGATGACAATCACTATCAAGTCCAAGTCGTTGCTTGGTATGATAATGAAAACTCATATACCAGCCAAATGGTTAGAACAATCAAATACTTTGCTGAATTAAAATAGTTCAATAATTTGATTTTTTAGGGGCTAATAATGAACATATTAGGCCCCTTTTCTATAATTAAGGAGTTAGATAATGAATACAATTGATAATTTAAAAGGACTTAATGGCAAGAAAATTCTTGTCAGAGTTGATTTTAATGTCCCTTTAAAAGGTACTGAAGTAAGAGACGACAATAGAGTTGTTGCTGCCTTACCAACTATTAAAAAATTATTAAGTGAAGGTGCTGCTTTAGTTTTAATGTCCCATCTTGGAAAAATTAAATGGGGTAAAGTTGATGATGCTGAAATCGCTAAAGAAAAAGAAAAGAACAATATGGAATATGTTTATCCTGTTCTTGTAAAACATTTAGATGGCGTCACAGTTAAATTCTGTAAAGCTACAAGTGGCGATGAACTTAAAGAAGCTATTGCTGGATTAAAAGCTGGCGAAGTTTTACTTGTTCAAAATACCAGATATGAAAAAGGCGAAAGTAAAAACGATGCAAAACTTTCTGCTGAATGGGCAAGCTATGTTGATGGCTTTGTAATGGATGCTTTCGGTAGTGCACATAGAGCTCACGCTTCAACATATGGTGTTCCAGAAATCTTAAAGAAAGAAGGAAAACCAGTTGCTTTAGGTTATTTAATGGAAAAAGAAGTTAAGAACTTAGGTGCTTGTGTTAAAGGTGATGTCCATCCATATATTGCAATTTTAGGTGGATTTAAAGTCTCTGATAAGATTAAAGTTATCGATTCTTTACTTAAAAAATGCGATAAGATCTTAATTGGTGGTGCTATGGCTTATACATTCTTAAAAGCCTTAGGAAATAAAATTGGAAATTGCCCAGTTGAAGATGATCAATTAGATTATGCTAAAAAATGTTACGAAAGTGGCAAAATTATGCTTCCAGTTGATAACGTTATTGCTGATGGATTTGATGACTATAATCCAGATAACATTAAAACAATCAACAATGATGTCATCCCAAATGGCTATCAAGGCTTAGATATTGGACCAAAAACTATTAAAAATTATAGAGATGAAATTGCTAAAGCAAAATTAATCTTCTGGAATGGACCAATGGGTGTTTTCGAAGATGAACACTTCCAAAAAGGTACAATTGAAGTTTGTAAAGCTATTACTGATAATACCGAAGCTTTCTCAGTTATTGGTGGTGGTGATAGTGCAGCTGCTGCAAAACAATTTGGCTATGCTAATAAATTCTCACACGTTTCAACAGGTGGCGGCGCTTCCCTTGAAATGATTGAAAATGATGGGCATCTTCCAGGAATTGATGTTATTGGATAATTTATGAGAAGAAAATTATTACTTGGAAACTGGAAAATGAATAAAACCCCTAGCCAAGCAGTTGAATTTGCTAAGGCTAGTAAAGATCTTGGTAAACTTGCAAGAAGTAACAAGGTTGATATGGGTGTTTGTGTTCCTTATATTGATTTAGTTCCTGTTAAAAAAATTATTAAAAAATCTTTAATTGTTGGTGCTGAAAACTGCCACTACGAAGATCATGGTGCTTATACTGGTGAAGTATCAATTCCAATGTTAAAAGAAATTGGAATTGATTGGTGTATTATTGGTCATTCTGAAAGAAGACAATATGATGGCGAAACAAGTGAAAAGTGCAATAAAAAGATTCTTGCTTTATTAAAAAATAATATGGTCCCTGTTTATTGCTGCGGAGAATCACTTGAAACATATGAAGAAGGTAAAACAAAAGAATTTGTTAAAGAGCAAATTATTGCTGGCTTCAAAGATGTTGCTTATGAAGACGCTGCAAAAGTAGTCATCGCTTATGAACCAATCTGGGCAATCGGAACTGGTAAAAATGCAAGTGAAGAAATTGCAGAAGATATTTGTAAGTTCATTAGAAACATCATTAAAGATTTATATGATAGAAAAGTTGCTAACAAGATTAGAATCCTTTATGGCGGAAGTGTTAAACCAGCTTCAGTCAAAGGCTATCTCTCTCAAAAAGATGTTGATGGCGCTCTTGTTGGTGGTGCAAGCTTAGAAGTTGAATCATATAAAGAACTTTTAACTTCAATTCTTTAATTAATTTAAGGTGTCTTTATTTTACATCGTAAAGACACCTTATTTTCTTTATAAAGCATGTTAATATTTAAAAAATCATGCAAAACCCCATTATTTTTTTAAAAGAAGTCAATAGAACTTAGATAAATAAATATATTGTCAATTATTTTCAAACGTTTTATTGATTAAAAATGTATTTATTTATGTAAGTAATATTTCTGGAGGTATCTATTTTGGAAAGTTACGTTGAACAAAATCCTGCTAGTAAGGTATTTGATGATCAAGTTAGTAAAAGTAAGTTCTATAGTCAAATTTTCTTATATTTTGGCTTAGGTATTTTATTAACTGCCGTTGTTTGTCTTATTGTCTCTTGGGCTTTTAATTCTATTTGGCCTATTTCAACAATTATTGATGGCGAACTTATTTTAAACGAAGAAACTTTAGGGGTTTATGTGGGCTTAATTATCGCTAGTTCGCTAGCTTTATTAATTCTTTCCTTTGTTATTACTTTTAAATCATTAAAAGGTAGTGGCTCAATTCTTGTTCCTTACGTTTTATATTCAATGATAATGGGATTATTATTATCTTCATTTACCTTCTTCGTTGGTGATACATATATCATTGGTGAAGCTTTATTTATTACAGCATTAATCTTTTTAGGAATGTGTGGAATTGGCTATTTAACACATAATAAGCTTGCCACATGGGCTAAAGTTGCTATTGGCTTATCTCTTACTGTAGTTCTTTTATCTTTATTAAATTTAGTTTTTATTCCTTTTGTTGTTTTTGGTGGTAATTTTGCTGCTTATGAAGGATATATAATCACTTATTTAATCACTGAAGGTGTTGTTTTACTTTTATTTATTGTTATGACTGCATTTGATATGGCAAGAATTAGAACAATTGCTGAAAGAGGATATGGCAGTAAAAATTTAGCCTTATACTGTGCTTTAACTCTTTATAGTGACTTTATTACTTTATTTATTTACGTCTTAAGAATTTTAGTGACAATTGCGGCAAGTAGCCGAAAATAAAACTAGCAAAAAATAATTTTAAAAATAGGTTTCCGTAAATGGAAACCTATTTTTTTCTATATAATTGTTTCATCTTTTTGATATCTTTACTTCTAAAAGTTGAAAGGTATTTTTTGTATTGTTCATTTAAAAATTTCTCATAACTTGATTCAGTAGCTGGATTGATTATGAAAAACTTCATATTTTTGATAATGTCAGGCAAATATTGAAGATGTGGCCAAACTTCAGGTTGATCGTAAGGATATTTTTCGTCTTCAGATACATTAACAGGCGTATATTTTAAATAGTCTAAAACATCTAACGGGAAGTCATTATTTATAGCCATGGCTTTTTGTATTGCTTGACAGGCTGCTTTAGATTTAGGAGATAATGCTAAATCAACAATTGCAACTGATATAGGAATGATTGCTTCTGGCAAGCCAACTTGGTATGCTGATTCAATGGCGATTTTTGTTCTCATGCAGGCTTGAGGATTGGCTATTCCTATGTCTTCATAGGCAGTTACTAATAAACGACGGGCTAAAGAATCTAAATCTCCACTTGCTAGAAGGCGAGAAGCGTAAAAAATAGCCGCATTAACATCGCTCCCTCTAATTGATTTTTGAAGGGCGCTAACTGCATCATAATGTCCATCACCATCATTATCAATTCCAGAATTTGGAACTTTGATTACTTTTTTAACTTTTTCAAGGTTGATTTCTTCGTTTTTATAAGTGATATCAACAATTTCTAAATAATTCAGCGAAAAACGAAAATCTCCATTTGATTGTTGGGCTATATATCGGATTGCTTCATCATCAATTTTAATTTTATTATCTAAACCTTTTTTTGAAATAATTGCTCTTTTAAGACCTTCTTGTAATTCCTCAACAGTTAATTTTTTAACTTCTAAAAGGTGGCAACGGCTACGAATAGCTTTATTAATAGAAATGTATGGGTTAGCAGTTGTTGCGCCAATTAAATAAACAGTGCCATCTTCTAAGGCTGGCAAAAGAATATCTTGTTTATCTTTATTTAAACGATGAATTTCATCAATTATTAAAATTGGGCACTCATAATTTTTACTATCATTGATTGCATCGACTAAATCTTTTTTATTGGAACTAGTTGCGTTTATTTTATAGTATTTAGCTCCCATTTCGTTTGCGTAACATTCAGCAATAGTGGTTTTGCCAGTTCCAGGCTCACCAAAAAGAATAAAAGAAAGTGGAGTTTTATTATCAACACTTTTTCTTAAAAATCCATTTGGGCCTACGAGGTCTTCTTGACCTATTACTTCATTTAATTTAGTAGGGCGTAATCTAAAAGCTAGAGGTCTAATCATAAATGCAATAAAATTATACACTTTTAAAGGCCTATTTAATATAATGTTGTGGATGAAAACTGTATTACAAGTTGTAAAGAGTGCGAGTGTAAAGATTGATGAAAAACTCGTATCAAGTATCGATAAAGGTTATTTACTTTTAGTTTCTTTCACGCAAGGAGACAGTAAAGAAATTATCGAAAAAATGGCTCAAAAAATATCAAAGTTAAGAGTATTTTTAGATGAAAATGGAAAGACTAATTTATCAATTTTCGACGTTGGCGGTGCTGTCTTATCTGTTTCACAATTTACTCTTTATGCAAATTTAAAAAAAGGTAATCGACCAAGTTACGTTGAAGCTTTAAAAGGAGAAGAATCGATACTTCTTTATCAAATGTTTAATAGTGAACTTAAAAAATGCAATCTTGATGTAAAAGAAGGTGTTTTTGGAGCAGATATGAAAGTAGAACTTGTTAATGATGGTCCTTATACACTTGTTTTAGACTCTAAAGAATTAGGTTTTTGATTATGAAAGTAATGATAGGTTTAAGCGGTGGTGTAGATAGTGCAGTTGCCGCATATTTATTAAAAGAACAAGGCTATGATGTAGTTTGCTGTTTCATGCGTAATTGGGATTCAATGGCTAATAATGATTATTTAGGAAATCCAACTATAGATGATGATATTTGTCCACAAGAAAAAGACTATCATGATGCTGTGGCCGTTGCTAAAAAATTAAATCTTCCTATGCAAAGAGTAGACTATGTTAAAGAGTATTGGGACAATGTTTTTACTTATTTTATAGAGGAATATAAAAAAGGTAGAACACCAAATCCTGATGTTTTTTGCAATAAATATATTAAATTTGGCCCTTTTTTAGAGCACGCTAAAAAAGAAGGCTGTGATATGATTGCAATGGGGCATTATGCAAAAAGAGTTGATAAGGATGGCAAAACTTTTCTTTTAAAAGCAAAAGATTTAAATAAAGATCAATCGTATTTTTTAAGTCAAATATCTTCTTACCAGCTTAAGAGTTGTTTGTTCCCACTTGGCGACATTACAAAGCCAGAAGTTAGAGCTATAGCTCATAAACTTGATTTAGAAAGCGTTGAAGATAAGAAAGATTCAACTGGCGTTTGCTTTATCGGTGAAAGAAATTTTAAAGAGTTTTTGAAGAATTATATACCAGCAAAAAGTGGAGATATTGTTGATATTGATACAAATGAAGTTATAGGACATCATGAAGGCGTAATTTATTACACAATTGGTCAAAGAAAAGGACTTGGAATTGGTGGCATTAAAGGTCTACCAACTAATGGCTGGTTTGTCTGCAAAAAAGATGTTAAGAAAAATATTTTATATGTTGGAAGCGGAAGCGAAGATAAACATTTGTTTAGTGATTCTTGCTTAATTGATAACATTAATTTATTTAATGGACCTATTAAAGATGGGACACATATTAATGTTAAATTTCGTTACCGCCAAAAAGATCAAGGTGTTACTTTATATAATGTAAATGATAATTTAATAAAACTTGTTTTTGATGAAAAGTACAAAGCTGTCACCCCAGGTCAAATTTGTGTATTTTATGATGGCGATATTTGTCTAGGTGGTGGAATAATCGATAAAGTTTATAACGGAAGCAAACAAATTAATTAACCATTTTAATAATTGGTTAATTATCTTAAGAAAAGCTGAAATTTATTTGAAAAGCCCGCAAAACTGCCATATAATCAATTAAAAGGGAGATGAGAATATGAGCAAAAAAAGAAAAGGCGGGTTTTTTTCTCGTTTGATTTGGACGATTTTCATCGTTGGTTTTTTTGCGTTAGGAATGATTTTATTTCTAAGCACATTACCATCGGTCGGGGTTTTAATTAACTATAATACAAAAATTTTAGGTTTAGCTATTTCCTTTAGCTTAGGACTTAAAGGCTTTGGCGCTTTGTTTGGTGGTGAATTAGATGAGTTTGCTGTTTCTGGAAAAATAACTTCTGGAGATACTGACTTTGAGATTCCAGATTCAGTCCTTCCAAGTTTAGGAAGCGAACTTAGCTTTAATTATGTCGTTTTAATCGGTCTTATCCTTGTTGTAATTGGTATCGTCTTAGCAGTTTTATTCTTTAGAAAAAAACAATTTTCACTTCTTAGTGCTTTACTAATTGTTGCTGGAGCTATTTTACTTTGTTTAGATTCAGTTTTATTTACTTCAATTAATAGTGAAGCTTTAGGATTTTTAAAAGATGTTGAAGGACTTACAGTAATTGATGTACCTAGTTTATTATTAGGCATTTTAAGTGCACTTTCTGGTATTACTGTTTTCTTCCATGCATTAACAATTAAAAAATAAAGAAAATAACTTAAAAACCCCTCTTTAAGGTAGCCAGTTAAACTGGCTATTTTATTTGGAAAAATTTGTTTTTAGCATTAATTCTCCTTTACTTTTACTACGTAAAAATATACAATTTTGACCAGGAAAGAAATTTATATGAACTTTCTTAGAGAGATGCGATTTGGTGCAAAGCATTAAAGAGATTATAAATTAGCCACTCCAAATGAATTATATACAAATTTTATTAATTAAGTGCCTAATATCTATTAGGAAATAGGATGGTACCACGATAATTTCGTTCCTAGTTATACTAGGATTTTTTTATTTAAAGGAGACTTTTTATGAAATACATGAGTAGTCAGCAAGTAAGAGAAACATGGCTTCATTTCTTCAAAGAAAGAGGTCATATGATTGAACCAGGAGCAAGCCTCATTCCAAATAATGACCCTTCTTTACTTTGGATAAATGCAGGCGTTGCCGCTTTAAAGAAATATTTTGATGGAAGTGAAGTTCCAGATTGTAAAAGAATTACTAACGTTCAAAAGTGTATTAGAACAAATGATATTGATAACGTTGGTAGAACTGCAAGACATCATACCTTTTTTGAAATGCTTGGCAATTTCTCAATTGGCGACTATTTCAGAAAAGAAATTGTTGAATGGGCTTTTGATATTTTAACAAATGTTAAGTATTTTGGAATGGATAAAGATAAACTTTATGTTACTTACCATCCAACTGATTTAGAAACTCGTGAACTTTGGATTAAACAAGGGATGAATCCTGAACATTTAATCCCTCTTGAAGGCAATTTCTGGCAAATTGGAGAAGGACCATGTGGACCTAACACTGAGGTTTTCTTTGATCGTGGTGAAAAATGGGATCCAAAGCATCTTGGTGTTGAGCTTTTAAAACAAGATATTGAAAATGATCGTTATATTGAAATCTGGGGTATCGTTTTTTCTCAATTTAATGCTGTAAATGGTGTTAAAAGAGAAGATTATAAAGAATTACCTCATAAAAATATTGATACAGGCGCTGGCTTAGAAAGAATTTGTTGCGTTTTGCAAAACACAGATACTAATTTTGAAACAGACTTATTCATGCCAATTATTAAAGCGACCGAAAAATTAGCTCATAAACCATATAATGATCAAAATTTAATGCCATATAGAGTTATAGCTGATCATATTAGAGCATGTACTTTTGCACTTGCTGATGGTGCTAACTTCTCAAACGAAGGTAGAGGATACGTTTTAAGAAGAATATTAAGAAGAGCTATGAGATATGCTCAAAAGATTGGCTTATTCGAACCATTCCTTTATAAACTTGTCGATAGTGTTATTGAAGTCATGCATGATTTTTATCCTTATTTAGAAGAAAAGAAGGATTATATTCAAAAGATAATTAAAAACGAAGAAGAAAGATTTATCAAAACTTTAAATAGCGGCGAAAGTATTTTAAATTCTTATATTAAAGATACAAATAAGTTAAGCGGCGAATTAGCTTTTAAGTTATACGACACTTTCGGTTTCCCAATCGAACTTACAAAAGAGATTTGTGCTGATAATAATGTAAGCGTTGATATTGAAGGATTTAACACTTGTTTAGAAAGACAAAAGGAATTAGCCAGAAGTTCTAGAAAAAATATTGAATCTTTTAATAAACAATCAAAAGATTTGTTAGATTTTAAAGAAACAAGTGATTACACATATACAGTTAACGATATAAAAGCTAAAGTTCTTGCTGTATTTAAAGATGGAGTTAAAGTTGATTCTTTAGATGAAGAAGGCGATGTAATATTTGACAAAACTAATTTTTATGCAGAAATGGGTGGTCAAGTTGCCGATACAGGTAAAATCGAAAATAAAGAATCAAGTGCAGAAGTTGTTAATGTTATTAAAGCTCCAAATAAGCAACATTTACATCATATAAAAATGCTTTATGGAACTTTAAAAGCTGGCGATGAGGTTACTTTAATTGTTGATAAAAAGAAACACTTTGCAATTGAGAAAAACCATTCAGCAACTCACTTACTTCAATCTGCTTTAATTGCAGTTTTAGGTGATGAATGTCGCCAAAAAGGTAGTTTTGTAAATGAAGATTATCTTAGATTCGACTTTTCATTTTTAAGAAAAATTGAGCCAATTGAACTTAAGAAAGTCGAGCGACTTGTTAATGAATATATTGCTCAAGGTATCGAAGAAAAAACATTAGTTTTACCAATAGAAGAAGCTAAAAAAGTTGGAGCAATTTCTTTATTTGATGAAAAATATGGCGATGAAGTTAGAGTTGTCACATTTGGAGATATTTCAAAAGAATTTTGTGGCGGAACTCACGTTAGAAATTCTAGTGAGATTGGCTTGTTTAAGATAATGAGCGAATCTTCTATCTCAAGTGGAGTTAGAAGAATCGAAGCAAAAACATCTTTAAGTGCATATGAAGAGTTTAAAGGTAAAGAAGAAAGACTCAATGAAACAAAGCATATTTTAGATGCAAAAATTGATTCTGATATCTCAATAAAAATTAGCAATTTAAACGAAAACCTTGCAAATCTCAATTTAAAAATTGAAAAAATGATTAACGATATAGCTTTAAATAAGTCTGAAAGTATTGTTAAAGACATTAAAGAAAAAGGATTTGCTGTATCTTATACACCTGATTTCAATAAAGCCGGTTTATTGTCTTTACTTGATGCCATTAAGAGCAAAACTGAATCATATATTGCTATCTTAATCGGCAAAGAAAATGATAAATATCACTTAGTTGTAGGCGTCAGCAAAGATAATATTGAAAGAGGAATTTTTGCCGGAAACGTTGTTAAAAAGGTTACATCAATTCTTGGTGGTAACGGTGGAGGAAGAAAAGATATGGCTCAAGGTAGCGTCTTATCTATTGAAAAACTTTCCTCAATAACAAAGGAAAAACTATTTAATTAAAATGGAAAAATATTTAGGTTTAGATCTTGGTACTAAGAGTCTTGGGATTGCAGGTTCTGATTCTCTTGGTATCGTCCACCCAAAAGAAAATTTTAATTTTGAAAAAGGTAATTATAAAAAAGCTCGTGAGCATCTTCTTGATATAATTGAAATTGAAAATGTTAAAAATATTGTTATTGGCTACCCTGTCCAACTTGATTTAAAAGAAGGCGAAAGATGTGAATCGGTTAAACGCTTTGTAGAAGATTTGTTAAAAGCTAAGCCAGATTTAAAAATCTATTATTGTGATGAAAGCTATACTACAATTGAGGCTAGAGAGAGATTAAGAGAACAAGGCGTCAAAGAAGAGAAAATCAAAAAGATTATTGATATGATGAGTGCTGTTGTTATTTTGGAAGATTATTTAAGGAGTATGCAAAATGGAACCATTAAACGATAACCAAATCATAATTTATGATGAAGAAGGTAAGGAATATTTAATGAATATTCTTTTTACCTATGAAAATCCTGAAAGAAAAGCTGAATATGTCTTTATTTATGATGATAATGACCCAGATGAAGTCATTGTTATGAAATATAATGAAGAACATGAATTATTTGAAGTAACTGATGAAGAGGAACTTAAGGAAGCTGAAGAAGTATTAGAGGCTTATAATGAAGATCCTACAATTCAAGATATAAAAGATTAATAGCATTATTAGTCTTAGTTTTGATATAATAATTAATCGAAAAAGCGAGGAAAAAAGATGGCTACAAAAGATATTATTTTAACTCAAGAAGGTTTAGACAAATTAAATGCTGAATATAGAAATTTAATTGATGTTGAAAGACCACAAGTAATTGAAGCTTTACAAAATGCTAGAGCAATGGGCGATTTAAGTGAAAACGCTGATTATGATGCTGCTAGAAATAGACAAGCTGAAATTGAAGGTAGAATTAATGAAATTGAAAACATTTTAGCTAATGCTAAAGTTGTCGAAGCAGGAAAAACTAAAACAATAAATATTTCAAATACTGTTACTTTTGAAGACTTAACTGACGGGACACAATTAACTGTTAAAATTGTTTCTAGTATTGAATCTGATCCATTATCAAACCCTGATAACATTAAAGTTTCTAACGAATGTCCTCTTGGAGCAGCATTAATTGGCCATAAAATTGGCGATGAAGTTACAGTAAAAGCAAACCCAGATTACAAAGTAAAAATTATCGATTTCAAATAATATTTAGAAAAATTTAATTTTTTTTGAATAAACTCCTTTTTATTAGTGAAAGGAGTTTTTTTATGTTAAAGATTATTGCTATTGTAGTCGTCGCAACAATTATTGGTATTGTTGCAATGAATTTTATCCCAACATTGTCAGGTGGAGGAGGTGGAGGTGATCCTACCCAAGTCGTTGATGACCCGAATAAATTAACGATTGGAATTACTGGCCAAGTTGTAAAACCTGGTAATTACATTTTAGAGCAAGAAAGTAATTTACAAGATTTGATCGATAAAGCTGGTGGCGTTAATTCGAATGCTGACGAAAGATGTTATTATGCAGATCTTGAAATCGAGGCAAATGAAGAATATTACATTGCTCCAAAATATGATTTAGGAGACATTTGCGGAGATGAACCTCTAGTTAAAGTTAACGTTAATGATGGTTCAAAAGAAGAGTTAATGAGCATCAGTGGAATTGGAGATGCTATTGCTAGTCAAATTATTTCCTATCGAAATGAAAATGGTATTTTCTATTGCTTAGAAGATTTGATGAACGTTAATGGAATTGGTAATGCAACATTTGAGAAATTAAAAGATTCAATTTATTTGCATGAATAGTTAGATGAAATTTTTCATACTCCTATTATTCAGCATTTCTGGGATTATAATAAGTGACTTAAATACAATATTTATAGGAATCATTGTATTTGTCTTTGCTATTGTCCTACTTATTAAGAAATATGGTGTTGATAAGAGATTTATTGTAATTTGTATCTTTATTTTCCTTCTTTTTTTGATAGTCGGCTTAGTAAATTTGAAGACTTTTCAAGAAGCTGAAAATTTCACTGGGATTGTTATAAAAAGAAGTGAAGGGTATTACATTGTATTTGATGGATTTGAAAGGATATATGTTAAATCTGATGATTTAAATATTGGCTTATTTGACATAATTAGAATCAATGGAAATTACTCAGAGATTTCTTTTTCCTCAATAGAAAGCGAATTTGACTTCAAAAAATATCTCGAATATCAGGGAATATCTAGACAAATTTACCAAAATTCATATACACATGTACTTAAATTAAATATAAATTGTAGTATATTTAAAAACAAGATTATTGACAGTTTGTCAAGCGAAAAATCTAAAATGATTGTAAATACTATATTGCTTGATAATATTCAATATGGAAGTTCTTTGGAGTCAGCTCTTAGTTCTAATTCGATATTATATTTGTTCTCTTTATCAGGCATGTATTTGAATTTCTTTTCCTATAAGTTAACTAACATATTAAGGAATTATTTTAAAGATTGGATTGCTCTTTTAATTTCATTCTCTATACTTGCGCCTATTTTATTTTTAAACATCGATAGCTTTATAACCAAGAGAATGATAGTGGCATTCTTAGTTAATTTAATATGCTTAAAAATTAGATATTTTGATTCACTTGGAAAAAGAAGTATAGTTTATTTACTCTTACTTATTAATAAATATAACGTATATCAATATGGGTTTATAATGCCTCTCATTATATCAACATTTATGTCTTTTTCTAAACTGCTATTTAAAAGGAAAAAGTGGTACATAAAAAGATTTGGTTCTTTACTTTTGATGTTTTTAGTTGTGCTTCCGTTTACAATTGAATTTAATAATTCATTTAATATTTTAACAATGGTTTTAAGTTATATTTTAACGCCATTTATTCGTATTTTATTGGTTTTAATGTACCCATTAATTTTATGTTTGAAAGTGCCGTTTTTGGAAGATATTCTCAATTTTAGTTATGACATTTTATTAGGAATTAATATTAGATTTTTAGATGTCAACATTCCACCAATGAATCAATTTCTAATATGTATTTATTACTTAATATTGGTTTTTCTACTTTATGGTTTAGAAATAAATTTCAAGAAAATTTATAAAGTAGGTATAGCGGTTTATTTTAGTTTCATATTCTTATATTCGTTACCTATCAAAAATACTTTTACTTCCTCAATTTCCTTTATAAATGTTGGGCAAGGAGATGCAACATTAATTAGAGTAAAGAATAAAACCATTCTTGTTGATACTGGTGGAAGTCTTTATAAAGACATAGCTACAGAATCTTTGATTCCTTATCTTAAAAAGCAACGTGTTTATAAAATAGATGCTGTTTTTATAACCCATTATGATATGGATCATTATTATGCTTTAGATAGTTTAAAAACTAATTTTAATGTTATAAATGTCTATGATTATAATAACTTTAATGAATATGATAATTCAATTTTAGACATATACAACTTTAATGAAAATCTTAATGATATTGTAGATGAAAATAGTAGATCTTTAGTACTTGGGTTTTCGCTTGGGGGTAAAAAAATTATGTTGATGGGAGATGCGCCAATTGAAATCGAAAAATCCATTATTAATTCATATGAAAATATAGATTGCGATATTTTAAAAGTTGGCCATCACGGCAGCAAAACTAGTACCTCAATCGAACTATTAGAAGCTTTATCTCCGGAAGACGCTATTATTAGTTGCGGGGTTAGCAATATGTATGGGCATCCAAATAAAGAAGTAATTGATCGTTTAAATGAATTTGATATCAATATTAGAAGAACAGATCTTGAAGGAACGATAGAATATATTTTCTAAAATGAGTAAAATATTTAAGTATGATTTACTTATTATATGGAAACGAACGTACGATGATTTTAAATCGTATTAAGAAAATTAGAAAAGAACTTTTTGATGAAAACGATGAGAATATAATCAATTTCGACTTAAATAATGCAAAAATTTATGATTTAGTGGACGAAATAAATCAAATGTTCCTTTACGGAGAGAATAAACTAATTATCGTTGATAATGCTGATTTCTTTATGTCTGAAATAAAAGGCAAAAAAGAAATTGAGCTTTATAATGAGTTGTACAATGCATTAGAAAATATTAGTGAAAATATTAGTGTAATTTTCATAGTACGTTCAGCAAAGGTAAATCAAAAGAATAATATTTATAAATTAATACTAAAAAGTGGCAAAATATTGGAATTCAAAGATATTCAAAAAACAGATTGGCCAATTTTTGCTAATCAATTTTTTAAGAAAAGAAACATTACTATTGCTCCTGATGCGATCGAAGAACTTATCAAAAGGTCAAATGGCGATTTGAGTATTTTCAATAACGAAGCAAACAAACTCATCTTATACAAAATTAACAATATTACATTAGCGGATGTTCAAGAGCTTGTTCCTCAGTCATTAGAAGATGATGTTTTTAAAATTACGAATGCTTTAAACGCAGGAGACAAAACTACCGCTTTAAAGGTATACCGTGATTTAAGAATTAAAAATATAGAACCAATAACATTAATTAATTTATTTTCATCATCACTTTTTTATATTCTTAACGTTAAGAATTTGACGACCCAAAAAGTTAAGACTGATGATATAGCCAAAATTACGGGTAGTAGTGCTGGACGAGTTTACATGACAATTAAAACATCTAAAAATATGTCCATAAGTTTTGTTGAGCAAAAATTAGAACAATTAGCAAAACTTGATAAAGATATAAAGCATAGTAAAACCGATCGTTTCTTAGCCTTTGAAACATTTTTATTAGAATATTGATTATTTTTTAGTTTTTATCGATATTTTTATAACGAAAAAAAGAGCATAACTACGTATGCTCAATTAATTTTTAATTTTGTTGATAAATATTTAATTATTTACCAAGTTTATTAACTAATAATTGAAGATGTGACTTTTGTCTATTAGCTGTACCTTTGTGTTCAATGCCTTTAGTAACAGCTCTATCAATAATTGAGAATGCTTTGACTAAAGCAACTTTAGCTTTTTCGATATCTTTTGCTTCGCAAGCAACTCTAACTGCTTTCATTGCGGTTCTTAATTTTGATTTATAAGCGACATTTCTAATTCTAGCTTTTTCGTTTGTGAGAATTCTTTTCTTTTGTGATTTAATGTTTGCCATAATAATTACCTCTTTCGATACGAAAAAGATTTTATCATAAAAGAAATAGTAAAAGCAAACATGAATTGATAAAATAAATGTCTGGGAAATGAAATTTAAATATGTTTAAAAAAGATTTGAAAATTGTTTATTTAGGTACACCTAAAATTAGTGCTATTGTTTTAGAAAATTTAATAATTAATGGTTACAACATCGTTGGCATAGTTTCACAAGTTGATAAACCACAAGGTCGTAAAATGATTGTTAAACCAACTGAGACAAAATTAATTGGTGAAAAATATAATATTCCAGTTTTTCAGCCTGTTAAAATTCGCGATGATTATGCTTTTTTAAAGGAGTTAGAACCAGATATTATTTTGACTATGGCTTATGGTCAAATTATTCCGCAAGCAGTACTAGATATACCAAAAATTATGCCATTAAATTTGCATGGTTCAATTCTTCCAAAATATCGTGGAGCAAGTCCTATACAACAAGCTTTATTAAACGGCGATAAAACTACCGGAATTACTCTTATGGAAATGGTTGATAAAATGGATGCTGGAAAGATGTTTTTCAAAAAAGAAATAGCGATTGAAGAAGATGATAATTACGAATCACTTTCAAATAAATTAGCAAAACTAGCTTATGAGGTTTTTGATGAAGGCATTCAAGATCTAATTGATGGGAAAAATAAAGGTGAAGATCAAGATGAAAATCTTGTTAGTTTTACTAGAAAAATTAAATCTGAGGAATCGATAATTGATTTTAACGAGGATTCTTTTTTGATTAATAACAAGATTCGTGCTTTTTATCCAGATCCTGGTACATATTTTGTTTTTAATAACGAGAAAATAAAGGTAGCGAAAGCAAAAGTAATTGACTTGGATCACAAAAAAGAGCCTGGAGTCGTAATAAAATACGATAAAAAAGAATTCATAGTTGCTTGCTCTAAAAATGCTTTAAGCATTGAAATTTTACAAAAACCAGGTAAAAAAATGATGTCTTATAAAGACTTTTATAACGGTAATCAAAAATTATTTTGTGAGAACGAAAAGATAAAATAATGAAACAAATTGAGCTTTCTGTTCATGAGTTAGTAGACTTTGTTTTAAGAAAAGGCGATATTGATTCTCGTTCTTTTAACTCGATGACGATGCAAGAAGGAACTAGAATTCATAACATTTATCAAAGCAAACAAGGCTCGAATTATCTAAAAGAATATCCTTTAAAAGGTATATTTTCTTATGAAGATTCTTTAATCTACTTAAGTGGAAGAAGCGATGGAATAATACTTGAAGAGGTGCCGATTATTGAAGAAATCAAATCAACTAATTGTGATTTAAACTCATTCTTTAAAGAAAATGAAGAATGGCATCTTGGTCAAGCTATATGTTATGGATATTTATATGCTATTGAAAAAGGCTTAGATAAGGTTAAAATTCGTTTAACTTATATTTCACAAGTAAACAACGATATTTTAAAAAAGAATTATTGTTATAAAACCGATGAATTGTTAACAAAAATTCATCAATATTTTGATGTTTACTTTCAGTTTGCACGCATTATTGAAACACGAAAAAATAGACGAAATGAAAGTTTAAGTGTGTTAAGATTTCCTTTTTCTAACGCTAGAGAAGGGCAAATGGAATTAATTGATTTTACAAAACAAGCTATAGAAAGCGCCGATTCTCGTTTTGCTGAAGCGAGTACTGGAATTGGAAAAACTATGGCCACAATTTTTTCGACATTATCATATTTAAAAGAAGATAAACTTGATAAAGTATTCTATTTATGTCCGAAAAATACGAATTTTGATAATGCGGCGAAAGCATTAGAAATATTAAATAAAGAAGGCTATTTATTATCATATACTGAGATTAGAGCACGTTCAAAAATGTGTCCTTATAAATTAGAGAAAACTTGTAATCCGGATGATTGTCCTTTGACAGTTGGCTATTACTCCAAACTAAAAGATGTTTTAAAAGATTGTTTAGTACACGAAAACTTGTTAAATAGTGAAATAATCGATAAATATGCGAAAAAATATGATGTATGTCCTTTTGAATTGTCTTTAGATTTTTCGGTATATACTGATTTTGTTGTTTGCGATTATAATTACGCGTTTCACCCAATTTCTTACCTAAGAAGATTTTTTGAAGTTCCTGATAAAACTTATCGTATTTTTGCTTTAGTCGATGAAGCACATAACCTTATTGATCGAGCAAGAGATATGTTTACGGTAACTTTTAGCGAAGAAGATTATAAAAACCTTAAAAAAGAGTTAAAAGGGCATCGAAATCCAGAAATCAATAAGATTTTAAGGAAAATCAATCAAGATTTACGTTTATTTAAGCAGTTTGAATTCAATGATCAACCAATAATTTTAGAACAATTGGATAGTAAATTTATTCAGCATATTACCAAGTTAAGAAGCGAAATGAACGTTTTAGAAACTGATAATCCAAAACTAAAACTTAAAAAAGGCAAAGATTTTCTAATTGATTTATATAAATTCATTGTAATTAACGATTTGTTAAATGATGGCTTTAAAATTATATTAGATAATAAATACGACAATTTAACTATTAAGTTATTTTGCATAGACCCATCTTCTTTTATTAATAAATCATTATTTCATTTTTTAGGCACTTTATTTTTTAGTGCAACATTAACCCCAATTGATTATTTTCAAAAAGTTAATTTAAACCGTGATGGTTTTAAGACAATATCGTTGCCTTCACCATTTAATCCAAATAACTTTTTTCTAATTATTAACGATAATATTTCAATTAAATATAAAGATAGGGATAAGACACTAGAAGAAGTGGCTAAAGAAATTAATATTTTTGTATCAAAAAAGGTTGGCAACTATTTAATATTTGTGCCTTCTTTTGAATATTCAAGAAAAATTGAAAAATATTTTATTAACGATAATAGATTTGTATTTCAAACCGCAACAATGACTAATAAAGATAAAGATGAATTTTTAGCTAATTTTAAAGAAAATCCTCAAGAAAGCCGAATTGGAGTTTGCGTAATTAGCGGTTCTTTTGCTGAAAGTATCGATTTAACTGGTGATAGACTAATAGGTGTAGTAATTGTTGGAGTCGGCTTACCACAAGTGAATTTTGAGAACAATTTAGTTAAGGACTTTTACATTCAAAAGGAAATGAATGGTTATGAATTTGCATATATGAATCCTGGAATTAATAAAGTTTTACAGGCCTTAGGTCGAGTAATTCGTACTCAAAATGATAAAGGAAGTGCTTTAATTATCGATTCACGATACGCTCAATCCCATTATTTTTCCATTTTAAAAGATAGATATAAAAATTATACAAAGATAAAGGATTCAAACGGGTTAATTAAGGCGTTAAATTCTTTTTATAAAAACTAAATTAATGATATACTTTTTTTCGTATGAAATACGATCAATCAAAAATAAGAAATTTTAGCGTTATAGCGCATATAGATCATGGGAAATCAACTCTATGTGACCGTATTTTAGAGTTAACCGATACTATAGAAAAAAGAGAAATGAAATCTCAAATCCTCGATGACATGGATCTTGAAAGAGAAAGAGGAATTACCATCAAATTAAACGCTGTTACTGTGAATTATCATGCTAAAGACGGTAATGACTATGTTTTTAATTTAATTGATACTCCTGGGCACGTCGACTTTACTTATGAAGTTAGTAGATCTTTAGCCGCTTGTGAAGGGGCTGTTTTAGTAATTGATGCAACACAAGGAGTTGAAGCACAAACATTAGCTAACATGTACTTAGCTATTGATAATAATCTTGAAATCGTTCCTGTCATTAATAAAATTGATTTAGCGAGTGCTAGAGTCGAAACATGTCGAGAAGAAATTACATCTAGAATCGGATTAGATGGTGAAAATGCTATTCCAGTAAGTGCTAAAACCGGCGATAATATTCGCGATGTTTTAGAAAGAATAGTTACTGATATACCTGCTCCTAGTGGTAGTAATGACGCTCCTTTAAAAGCGTTAATATTTGATTCCTATTATGATTCATATCGTGGTGTTGTCGTTTTAATTAGAATCAAAGAAGGTCAAGTAAAAGTCGGTGATAAGATTCATTTAATGCGTTCTGGAGCGGATTTTATGGTCACCGAACTTGGCTTAAGAACACCAAAAGAAGTGCCTGCAGATGCTTTATATTGTGGCGAAGTTGGTTATTTATGCGCACAAATTAAAGATATTAAAGAAGTACGAGTTGGTGATACTATAACTTCAAAAGAAAAACCTGCTTTATTACCATTGCCTGGTTATAAAAAAATCAACCCAATGGTTTATTGTGGTATTTATCCAACTGATTCTAAAAAATATGAAGATTTAAAAGAAGCTTTAGAAAAATTATCTTTAAATGATGCTTCTTTAAGATTTGAACCAGAAACTTCACAAGCCCTTGGCTTTGGCTTTAGATGTGGATTTTTAGGTCTTTTACATATGGATGTCATTCAAGAGAGGCTTGAAAGAGAATATGATTTAGACTTAATTTTAACTGCCCCAAGCGTTATCTATAAAGTTTGTTTAACAAGTGGTGAAATTTTTGAGTTATCTAATCCAAGTGAATTACCTGATTTAACGACTGTTTCACACATTGAAGAACCATTTGTTAAGGCGGAAATTATGATGCCAAAGGATTATATTGGCCCAGTTATGCAACTTTGTCAGGATAGAAGAGGTATATATAAAAATCTTGAATATTTTGATGAAACAAGAATGATTTTGACTTATGAAATGCCTTTAAGTGAAATTATTTTTAATTTCTTTGATAAGTTGAAATCTTATACAAAAGGTTATGCAAGTTTAGATTATGAATTTGCGGAATATAAAGAAAGTAATTTAACAAAGATGGACATCTTGTTAAATGGTGATGTAATTGACGCATTGAGTTCAATTGTTTATAAACCTTTTGCTTATAAAAGAGGACTTAAGATTGTTTCGAAATTAAAAGAAGTAATACCTCGTCAACAATTTGAAATCCCAGTTCAAGCTGCAATTAATGGCAAGGTTATTGCACGAGCTGATATTAAAGCAGTGCGAAAAGATGTTTTGGCTAAATGTTACGGCGGAGATATCACTAGAAAGAAGAAACTTCTTGAGAAACAAAAAGAAGGTAAAAAGAGAATGAAATCAATTGGATCTGTTGATGTTCCACAAGAAGCATTTATGTCATTATTGAGCATAGATGATGACGAAAGTAATTAATTTATATATTGGCTAGTGAATAATTAGTAGATAACTAGTATTAAATATTGTAAAAATATCTTGTTGTTTTATAATTAAATTATATTGAAAAGGGACAAATAATTTATGGCTGTAAATGAATATATCAAAAAATTCAGTAATGAAATTTACGCAACAAAAAACGACATTGTTAAGGCAATGAAAACACCTCTAGTTGATGGTATTTGGACACAAGTTTTAGAGTATAGAAGTGAATTTTATGAAGTCTTACCAATTACAAATTATGACGCTAATCGTTTTTCCGTTTGCCTAACTCCAACTATTTCAAAAAGACTTAATTCATTTGAAAGACGTTTGACTTCAATATTAAATCAATATTCAAGATTACAACGTAATTTGGCCAATGAATATTTCAAACATAAAGTCTATAAAAGAATTCTTCGTATCATTGCAAAAAAATACAAAATTGATACACAAGATACTGTTTTAGATGGAATAATTGATGGAACAATCACAAATAATTTGCCTGCTGATCAACTTATATTACAAAGATATTATTCTTGTCTTGCCGATATTGAAGAAAACTATCTTCAAGATATTGACGAAAATACAATTGGTGATTTTTATTCCAAATTGATGGGAACTGATGAATTAACCAGTTATTACCGTAAAAACGATACAGATAAATATAGCGGTTATGGAATTGGGAGAATTAGATTAGGAATTGCCCCTCAAAATATTGAGTTTGCTATTCAGCAATTAATTAAATTTATAAATTACGATAATCAAAGTTTAATCGTTAAAGCTGTTACAACTTTATATGATATTTACTATATTCGACCATTTGAAAATTATAGTGAAGAAATTGCAGTTTTAATGCTTAAGAAAGTCCTTGCTTATAACGATGTAAATGCAATAGCAGCATTACTTTGTTTTGAAACTTTGCTTGATAATAAGGAAGAATTAGAACAAAAGATTGGCGATTGTCAAAAATACACTGATTTAACTTATTTAATTACTTATGTTTTAAATAAGGTTGAACCATTAATTAATTTAATTGATGATGAAATCGTAGAATCCCAAAATTTAACAATTAAAAAAGAACTTTATCAAGCTGACGAACCAAAAGTTGAAGTTCAAAAAGAGCCTATTTTTAAAACTTCAGAGGTAACAGTAGAAATCCCTGTTGTAAATAAAGAAGAAATTCAAAAAGAGCCATTAACTAAAGAAGAGTTATCAACACCTTTAGATAAAGGCTTTAAAACAGAAGCTATTGAAACGCTTGAAAGTCTCCAAATTGAAAATGAGAAAAAAGAGAAGACTCCAGTGGTTGAAGAAACACCAGTTCATGAAGAAGTTGCTGCTAATAAAGAAACTCAAGTTGAAGAAACTTCTATTGAAAAAGGAAGAACTGAAGAAGAAGTTAAGGCCTATCAAAATCTTGTTAAGCCAGTTCAACCTACGATTAATGGCTCAGAAAAAGTTCATTTTTCTCAAAATATTGCCATTTCCAATGTCCCTACTGGCCTAACGGAAGAAGAGGCAACTAGACTTGAAACTCATCTTATGGAAATGAATCCAAATTTATCCCATGGTCAAGCTTACTTCTATGCTCGTCATTGTACAATTGGGATGAGTTATACTGTTGATCAATATAAAAAATGTGTTGGCTGTGCTTACGAAACAGCAAGAAGCAGTATGAACAACTTAGTTCTTTTAGGATATTATAAAAAGGAAATTTTAAAGAAAAAGTTTGTTTATATCCCAGTTAAAAGAAATTAGGAGATTAAATTTTTATGTTAGGAATGAGAATTTTGGCTGATTGGTTTAATGAACCATGGGCAATATTAATTTTTATAGTTTTAATTTTTGGTGTTTTAGCTTTAGGCGTTTTCTTATTATCTAAATTTGTTATTAATAAAAAAGACAAGGAAGAAAAGCCAGACGAAAATACCATTGCAAACGAAAATTTAAACCGCTATTTAGAAGAAGTAGATAATCCTGAAACTCAAAAGCAATTTGATGAGTACAATCAAGAAAACAAAGATAAATAGCCTTTACATTCACATTCCATTTTGTGATTCAATTTGTCCTTATTGTGACTTTACGAAGTTCATAAGTAAGGACATTTTTAAGTTTAATTATACATATCAGATTTGTAGAGATTTAAAAAATCTATATAAGTCTGGTTATCTTTTTAAAACTATATATATTGGTGGAGGCACACCAACATCTTTATCTTTGAAAGATTTAAGAAAAATATTAAAACTAACTAAACTTTTATTGGTTAAAAGGAATTATGAATTTACAATTGAAGCTAACCCTGAATCTCTTGATGAAGAAAAACTCCGCTTGTTCAAATCAAGCGGCGTAAATCGAATTTCAATCGGTATTCAAACATTTAACCCTAAGCTTTTAAAAATAATTAATAGGGATTATGGTGTTAATTATTTTGATTTAATCAAACTAGTTAAAAAATATATTACAAATATAAACGTAGATTTGATTTATGGATTACCTGGCGAAACAAAAGAAGATTTATTAAATGATTTAGACTCTTTCATCAAATTAGATATAAATCATATTTCTACTTATAGTTTATCGATTAATCCAATGTCTTTATTTTACGTTAAGAAAGTAAAAGAAGTGAGTGAGGATTTATCTAGAGAGTTTTATGATTTAATATTGAGTTTTCTTAGAAAACATGGTTTTGAAAGATATGAGATTAGTAATTTTTCTAAACCTGGATTTGAAAGTAAACACAATCTTACATATTGGAAGGATAATGAATATATTGGAATAGGCTGTGGTGCAAGTGGTTATTATTACCCAAGAAGATATAAAATGTCTTCTTCATTAACTGACTATATACGCGGAAGGAGGAATTACGAAGCTGAAATTGTACATAAAAAAGATAATATCGATTATTTTTTGATTTGTAATTTGCGACTAAAGAATGGATTTTCACCTGAAGAGTTTAAAAGTCGTTTTGGTTTTAATTTTGATAAAAAATACAGAAATATAATAAAACAGTATATTTCTAGTGGTTTTCTAGTAGTAAATAAGTACAAAATTTATTGTAGTGATGAAGGCTTAATTAAGTTAGATTTATTATTAAGAGATTTAGTTTAATTTTGTTAGCACTTTTATATTGACACTGCTAAATTTATATTTATAATTTAAGTAGCACTTAGGAATTGTGAGTGCTAGATGAGATTAGAAATGATGTTGACTAGAAAAGATAAACTATTAAAACTTATTGTCGAAGATTTCATTAAAACAGCAGAGCCAGTAGGCTCTAATTATTTGATCAAGAAATACGATCTTCCTATTTCGAGTGCGACTATTCGAAACGAAATGAATGCACTTGAAAAAGAAGGCTTACTTGAAAAGACGCATATTTCTAGTGGTAGAGTTCCTTCTACTAAAGGGTATGAGTATTACATCGAACATCTAAGAAACAATAAAATAGATGACAAGATGAAAAACGAGCTTAATAAAGTGTTTTCTAATTCAATTACTGTTGAAGAAATTTTGAAAGAAAGTTGCGAAATCTTAAGTCACATGACTAATCTTGCAAGTGTTGTCTTAGGTCCTAGCGCTGAAGAAGAGCACTTAGTTTCAATTCAATTAATACCTCTTTCTTTAAATTCCGTGACTGCAATATTTGTAACAGATCGTGGATATGTAGAAAACAAAACATTTACGATCACTTCGAAATATCGCGTTGATGATTTAAAGAAATGCATTGAAATTTTGAATGAGCGTTTAAAAGGAACCAGAATTAATGCACTTGTAGATAAATTAGAGAGTATAAAACCTATATTATCTGATTATATGAGTGATTATGCATATCTTTATAACGCTTTACTTAAGACTTTCTATGATTTTGCTTCATCAAGAAATGGAACATTTTATGGGAAAGAAAACTTATTAAAGCAACCTGAATTCAAAGATAATGCAAATGAACTTAAAAAACTATTTGATCTTTTCGAGAATCCAAGCGATCTTGAAAAAATCATTGATGAGGCTCAAAGCCGACTTCTTGTAAATGCAGGTGATGTTGAAGAGAAGTATAACGATGTTAGCGTCGTATCAAAGGATATAGCCGTTGATGGAGAAAAGATTGGTAAAATCGCTGTTATCGGTCCTACTAGAATGGATTATTCGAAAGTATTAAATAGTTTGGATTATATTGTAGATAGAATTATGGAGTGCTTATCAAATGACAATATTCAAGAAGAAAAAGGAGGGGAAGATGGAAGAGAATAAAGAAACCCTGAACGGAACTGAAGAAAATAAAGCTTCTTCAGAAAAAAAGGATGAAAAAAATCCTAAACAAGATGTGGAAGCAAAACTTGTAAAAGCTGAAGCTGATTGTGAACATTGGAAAAACGAATACTATAAAGCTTATGCCGATATGGCGAATCTAAGAAAAGATATTGAAAAAGATCATAAAGAGGCAATTAAATATCGTTTAGAAGGTTTTATAGATAAAATAGTTGGTATTCTTGATGCATTCGATATGGCATTCAAAGTAAAACCAACCACTGATGAAATGAAAAATTATCTCACTGGATTCCAATATGTACATAACACATTAATGAATGTACTTAACGAAGAAGGCGTGATAACTATTGAACCAAAAGTCGGTGATAAATTCGATGCGACTACTATGCATGCAGTTGAACTTGTAGAAGATGAAGGCGAAGAAAATATCGTTAAAGAAGTAACTTTAAAAGGATATAAACTTCACGATCACTTAATTAGAGCTGCGATGGTAGTAGTTAGCAAACATCCTTCAAGCGAAGAAAAGAAGGATGAAGTCAATAAAGACGAGAGCAAAGAAGAAATTAAGGCCTAAAGGAGGTAGAAATTATGGCAAAAGAAATTATTCTTGGTATAGATTTAGGTACAACCAACTCAGTTGTTAGTTATCTTCAAAGCGATGGAACTGTAAAAGTTATTCCAAACCCAGAAGGAACAATGACAACTCCTAGTGTTGTTGCTTTTAAAGCAAACGGTGAAACAATTGTTGGTAATGCTGCAAAAAGACAAGCTATTACTAATCCAGACACAGTTTCATCTATTAAAAGACATATGGGTAGTGACTACAAAGCCCATATTAATTGCATTAACAAAGATTTTACTCCACAAGAGATTTCCGCAAAGATTCTTGCTTATATGAAATCTTATGCTGAAGCAAATATTGGTCACGAAATCAAAAAAGCAGTTATTACATGTCCTGCTTACTTTAATGATGCTCAAAGACAAGCTACTAAAGATGCTGGAACAATTGCTGGATTAGATGTCGTTAGAATTATTAACGAACCTACAGCAGCAGCTCTTGCATATGGTCTTGGTAAAGATAAGAGTGAAAAAATTTGTGTTTTCGACCTTGGTGGAGGAACACTTGATGTATCTATCCTTGATATTGGTGATGGAACATTCGAAGTTGTTTCAACTGCCGGTGATAATAAACTTGGTGGTGATGACTGGGATAATGTTGTTGCTGATTGGATTAAGGCACAAATTAAAATTCAATTTGGACAAGACATTAATGACAAAATGGCTCTTCAAAGATATAAAGATGCTGCTGAAAAAGCTAAAATTGAACTTTCAAGTAGCTTAGAAACAACTATTTCCTTACCTTTCATTGGAATGGGTAAAAATGGTCCTATTAGTTTTGAAGCAACTTTAACAAGAGCTAAATTTGAAGAAATGACAAAACATCTTCTTGATAGATGCTTAACTCCATTAAATAAAGCTATCAGTGATGCTAAGATGACCTATAACGACATTAATGAAGTCTTGCTTATTGGTGGTTCAATTAGAATGCCTGCTGTCCAAGAATTAGTTAGCAGAGTAACTGGTAAAAAACCTAACTTAAGTGTTAATCCAGATGAAGCTGTTTCAATTGGTGCAGCATATCAAGGTGGTATTTTAAGTGGTGATGTTAAAGACGTTATTCTTCTTGATGTCACTCCATTAACTTTAGGTATTGAAACAATGGGTGGTGTTTTAACTCCATTAATTCCTAGAAATACAACCATTCCTACAACTAAGTCACAAATTTTCTCAACTGCAGCCGATAACCAACCAGCTGTTGACATCATGGTTTATCAAGGCGAAAGACCAATGGCTCACGATAACAAATTACTTGGTCACTTCCAATTAAGTGGTATTAAACCAGCTCCAAGAGGAACTCCAAGAATTGAAGTTACATTCAATATCGATGTTAATGGTATTGTTAAGGTTAGCGCAAAAGATCTTGATACACAAAAAGAACAAGAAATTACTATTTCAGGTTCAAATGGTCTTTCCAAAGAAGAAATCGATAGAATGGTTAGAGAAGCAGAAGCTAATAAAGAAAATGATGAAAAACGTAAAGGCGATATTGAACTTAAAAATAAAGCCGATGGATACATTGCTTCAATTGATCAAGCTTTAAGAGAAAAAGGTGATTCTATTGATCCAAAACAAAAAGAAGAAACTCAAAAACTTAGAGATGAGTTAAAGACAGCTCTTGATAACAATGATATGGAAACATTAAGAAACAAAATCAATGATTTAGAAAAAGCTGCTGCATTTATGCAACAACAACTAGCCAATGCTGGTGCTCAAAATGCAGGTCAACAAACTTATACTCAAGAAAGTAACACCGGTTCTGAATCTTCAAATAAAAAAGATGACGATGTAATCGATGCAGACTTCACTGATAAGAAGTAGTTTTCAGTAAAAATCAATTATTTTATAGGGAAGCTAATAACTTCCCTTTGCTACTATTAAGAGGTATAAGTAATGGCAACATCAAAAAGAGATTATTATGAAGTTCTTGGCGTAGATAAATCCGCAAGCCAAGATGATATTAAAAAAGCATATAGAAAATTGGCTAAAAAATACCATCCTGATAACAAAGAAACTGGTGATGCCGAAAAATTTAAAGAGTGTACAGAAGCTTTTAGTGTTTTAAATGACCCACAAAAGAGAAAAACTTATGATCAATTCGGTCAAGCTGCATTCGATCAAACAGCTGGTGGTGCTAATCCATTTAGCGGAAGTGGTTTTGAAGGTTTTAACTTTAACGGCGGTTCATTTGATGACTTAAATGATATCTTAAATAAGATGTTTGGTGGCTTTGGTGGTGGATTCGGTGGATTCTCATCTAGCTCATCCTCAACAAGAAGAGGTGGTCCTACAAGAGGCGATGATACCATGATGCGTATAAGAATTAACTTTATGGACGCTATCAATGGCAAAACCGTCACTATTCCATTAACTTATGACGAAAAGTGTGAATCTTGTAAAGGCACTGGCGCTTTACATGGTACCGAATATACTACCTGTCCAACATGTAATGGAAGAGGCCGTGTTTTAACTCAACAAAGAAGTATTTTTGGTATTATTCAACAAGAAACTGTTTGTCCTGATTGTCACGGAAGTGGTAAAAAAGTTAAAACTCCATGTCCTGATTGCGATGGAAAAGGCTATAAACATGTTAAAAAGGAAATTGAAGTTAAGATTCCTGCCGGAATTCAATCTGGCCAACAAATTAGAGTCCAAGGAAAAGGAGAAAGAGGCTTTAATGGCGGCGACAATGGCGATTTATATATTGAGGTAGTCGTTGCTAAGCACGATTTCTTCACTAGAGATGGAAATGATATACATATCAATATTCCTTTAGATTTCGTTGATGCTTGCTTAGGATGTACCATCACAGTTCCAACAGTATATGGAGAAAGCGAATTAAAAATCGCAGCAGGTACACAGCCAAATGACGTTTTATGCTTAAAGAATAAAGGTGTTAAAGATTTAAGAGGAAATGGCTATGGAAATGAGTATGTCCATGTCAATTTAAAAACACCAACTTATTTGAATAAAGATCAAAAGAAAGCTTTGGAAGATTTCAAGAAAGCAACATCTACTGGAGATTCTTTTTTCGATAAATTTAAAAGAGCATTTAAAAAATAAAGCTTAAAGTTTATACTAATAACACGAAGAGGATAAGTATGCCAAAGTGTAAATATTGCGGTGAGAATATAACTAAGTTTGATAAAGAAATTTGTCCTTTCTGTGGAGGAAAAAAGCCTTTAGAAGGAGTAGAATCCTATACAGTAGACATCACACAAACAATTAATACTGTAGACAAGAAAACTGTTGAGAATTACAAACAACATAGTAAATTGGTTAATTCGCTTTTATGTATGTTTTTTGGTATTTTTGGCGCAGATAGTTTTTATTTAGGACATTTTAAGTTAGGAATTAGTAGATTATTAGTAGGTTTGATATATATTATTTCCTTATTTTGCATTCTTTATTTTGCTGTGAATTTGGAAATTTTATATAGCTTGCTAATTAGTATTGGTTCTATTTTTGTTGTTTATTTTATTCTTGGCATTATCGGACTTTTCTTAAACAGTCGTAAAGATAGCAATGGAGCGTTTTTAAAATAATGCAAAGATATTTTGCGACTTTAGATAGTGATAAAAATATCGTCATTTCATCTGACGATATTTTTCATATAACAAAAGTCATGAGAATGAGTGTTGGCGATCAATTTGAAATTAATGTTGATGGCGAATTAAAAATTGCTAAATTAAGCTCAACGAATCCTTTTAAGTTTGAAGTTATAAAAGAGATTAATGAAAATCATGAATTGAATGGATATGTAAGGCTTTTATATTGCTTACCAAAAGGTGAAAAAACAGATCTTGTGATTCAAAAAGCAGTTGAGCTTGGGTGCAATGAAATTGTTCTTATTAATAGTGAACGTTCAATTGCAAAAATAACCGAAGATAAGAAAGCTAAAAAGCTTATTCGATTTAATAAAATTATTAAAGAAGCAAGTGAGCAATCTAAAAGAAGTAAATTGTGCAAGTTAACGGATGTAATTTCTTTTAATGAAATTGTGAATTATCCAGCTGATTTTTCATTAATCGCATATGAGAATACTCAATTTACAAGCAATGATTTAATTTCATTATTGCCTTCTTTAAAAGGAAAAACTATAAATGTTATTATCGGTGCTGAAGGCGGAATTTCAAAAAAAGAAATTGAGATAGCGACAAAGGCTGGCTACAAAGAAATTTCACTTGGCAAAAGGATTTTAAGAAGTGAAACTGCTTGTATTTTTATTCTATCGATTTTATCTTTATATTTAGACGAGTAATATGGGTGAAGTTTATAACATTTTAAAAAGAGAAAGAGATAAAAAAGGAATTTCAAATTGCAAAGAAATGATCTTTTTTCATAAATTTAGAGGAATTCTTAAAAGTAATCCCGTCTTTTTTAAATATTTAGAGATCGATAATGACTTTGATATTATAAAGGCTAATATCATAATTAAATCAATCATTAATAAAGATGAATTAGATAACATAATTAATGACATGTATGTTGCTAACGCAAATTTAAGTATTGAATCCATTAAAGATGACATTAAAGAAAGAATTAGTGATTTACCTTATATTGCTTACGACAATTTTAAAATTTATGTTCCTTTCTTTAATAAAGCGACTAATATTATTTATTCAAATGAAAGCGAAAAGATGTTTCAATATCCTTATGTAGAATTATATAAAAAATTTGAACCATTTTTTATTGATCCATTTGAAACCTATAATATCGATTTATATTCATCACTTTTTACTCAATTAGTTAAGATTTTAGAATCTGAAACAGCAGTAGCTTTTTATCATTATGATTTTAATGCTATTTTTATTATTAATAGACAAGGAACTTTAGACAATATAATTTACTTATTTGATAAGCATATGAAGAATCCTCATAAGTATAATATTATCGAAAAAGTTCGCCCTTTAGTTGAAGCTTATTTTAATAACGATTTAAGTTTATTTATATACCTATTGTATAAAAATGATTTAGTTAGTTATTATGTTTTTAGAAAGATTTGTAAAATATATCAAGTATGACCTTATTAATAGATTTTTTAGGATGTAAAGTAAATAGTTACGAAGTTGAAGCGGTTGGAGAGACTTTTTTAAAAAACGGTTTCTCTTTTTTTGACAAGAGTAAAGATAAAAGTCCAACTGTAATAATTATAAATACATGCGCTGTTACTCAAACTAGCGTTACCAAGGACCGCAAAATAATCAAAAGATACCGTAAACAATATCCTGAATCTGTCTTGGTAGTTATGGGTTGCTATGCTCAATTTGATTATAAAAACATTAGCGAAAATTTAGACGCTGATATTGTAGTTGGGACTTCAAATAGAGCAAAAGTATATGGCTTAGTTAATGATTTTTTAAAAAATCATAAAAAAATATTTTTAAATGATGAAAATAATTCGATTAAAACTTATGAAAGTATTTCTTTAACAAGGACTTACTTAACTACTAGAGCTTATGTAAAGATTCAAGATGGATGTAATAATTTTTGTTCATATTGTTTAATTCCTTACATCAGAGGACGCTCAAGAAGCAGAAAAAGAGAAGAAATTTTAAATGAAATTTCTTCTTTAATTAGCAATGGAGTTAAGGAAGTAGTTTTAACGGGCATTGATATGTCTAGTTATGGAATAGACTTAGAACCACAGGATACATTTAGTGATTTAATCGAAGCAATTCTTATTAACAATCCTAATTTATATCGTTTAAGAATTTCATCTTTAGAGATTAGT
>UQFQ01000012.1 GCA_900540395.1 uncultured Mollicutes bacterium
AACGAAGTGAAAGAGTAAAGTCTACTATGAAAATTGTGAAAGAGTAAAATCAACGGAAGTTATTTAAAGTTGAATTTACTTTTACATTTGAGGACTAAATGAATCTTTATGGACATCCATACCAACATAAATTAAACTAGACATAGTGACCTTCCTCCTTTGCAATGTGCTAAATGTAAGTTTAACTACACATCACAATTTACACGAATTCACGATATTTGCAAATCAGTATTGGAGGTCACTTCATATTGTCTTTTATAAGAAACCTCGATAATGGCAAACGTGTAAACATTAAGACTAATTTGCTAAAAGTAAATGGCTATGTAAATGAAAAAAGGAAGAAATTACTCTTATACCTTTTTATCTTAGAGGTAACAGGAACTTAAAATCTCAATGCATGGTCGTCTGGATTAAAGAAGAATAGGCTCGTTTAAATTAGATGGCTACTAGATTTATATGAATAGTCTAAGAAATGAAAATTTTGATGATAAATTTTAGTTAATAAATAAATTTAATTTAGCAATGTTTAAAAGCAATCCCTTTTACTCACTTTTCCTTATCATTTTTAAAGACAAAATATTTTAATTAGATATAATTTTAATCGGAGGTTGTAAGAGTATGTATAACAAATATGCTTATTCAAAATATGAAGGTGAAGCAAAAGTAGCTCTTGATAAATTTGCTAGTGACTATATTGATTTCTTATCAAGAAGCAAAACAGAGAGAGTCTTCACAAAAAACGCAACAGAACTTGCAGAAAAATTTGGTTTTAAAGATATTAATTCAGTTAAATCTTTAAAAGCTGGTGACAAAGTCTATTCAATTAATAGAGGAAAAAATATTGCCCTTTTTGTTATTGGAAAAGAGGATATTGAAAAAGGTATTAACATTTTAGGAGCTCATATTGACTCACCACGTTTAGATGTTAAGCAAAACCCACTTTATGAATCAACTGGTTTTGCTTTACTTGACACTCATTATTATGGTGGCGTTAAAAAGTATCAATGGGTTACTATTCCTTTAGCAATTTATGGTACTGTTTATAAAAAGGATGGAAGTGAAGTTGAAATTCAAATTGGTGATGATGAAAAAGATCCAGTTTTTGGAATCAGTGATCTTTTAATCCATTTATCCGCTGATCAAATGCAAAAACCAGCTTCAACTTTTATTGAAGGTGAAAATTTAGATTTAACTGTTGGTTCTTTACCAGTTAAAGATGGGGAAAAAGATTCAATTAAAGCTAATGTTTTAAAACTTTTAAAAGAAAAATATGATATTGAAGAAGAAGATTTAGCTAGTGCTGAACTTGAAATTGTTCCAGCAGGTAAAGCTAGAGAATATGGTCTTGATAGAAGTATGATTGCTGGATATGGACATGATGATAAAGTTTGTGCCTATACTTCTTTAAGAGCAATCTTAGAAACTGAAAAACCAGAAAGAACTTCTTGCTGCATTTTAGTTGATAAAGAAGAAATTGGTTCAGTTGGCGCAACTGGAGCTCAATCTCGCTATTTCGAAAACTTAATTGCAGAAGTTATGAACTTAAAAGGTGAATATAGTGAACTTGCTTTAAGAAAAGCTTTAACTAATTCTAGAATGCTTTCAAGTGATGTTTCAGCTGGTGTTGATCCACTTTTCCTTGGTGTTAATGAACTTAAAAACAGTGCATATTTGAATAAAGGTATAGTCTTTAATAAATATACAGGCAGTAGAGGAAAAGGTGGATGTAATGATGCTTCTCCAAAGTTTATTGCTCATTTAAGAAAAATTATGGATGAAGATAATGTTTATTATCAAACATCTGAACTCGGTAAGGTTGATCAAGGAGGTGGCGGAACAATCGCTTATATCCTTGCAAATCTCAATATGGATGTAATTGATGCCGGAGTTGCAGTCTTAAATATGCACGCTCCAATGGAAATAGTAAGTAAGATTGATGTTTATGAAGCATATCTTGCTTATAAAACATTCTTAATTAAAGGATAAAAAATAAATTAAAAGAGGTGATCCATAGTCACCTCTTTTAATTTATATACATAATGAAGATAATAGTGAAATTTTAGAAAAAAACGGACCAAATTTAGAATATTTATCTATAAAAAATAAAAATCCCCTGCAAATCGGGGACATTTTTTAAATTTGGTGGGTACTATAGGGATCGAACCTATGACCTTCTGTACGTCAAACAGATGCTCTCCCAGCTGAGCTAAATACCCAACGCTTGATTAGTATATCATAGGCGGCAGATTTACTGCAAGCATTTTTTCAAAAAAATTTCTTCTAAATTTTTGAAGTAGTTGTTCGCATTTTTAAGATTATGTAATGTTTGACACACTTAATTTTAGATTTAAATCCAACTTTTTACCTACTTTTTTTAATAAATTATGATTTCATCGACAAATTCTAAAAAAACCATTGATTGTGTGCAAAAAAGTTTTAAAAATCTAATGTTTTATCTTTATTTTTTTATTTTATCAACCTAAAATATAAGTAATATGATCAACGCAGATCTAATTTTGATAATATGCCTTGCACTTGGACTTATTGGGGGCTTAATTCGTGGTTGGTGGAGATGTTTAGTAGGCATGCTCGTCTTGTTTGGCGCCTGCTTAATTCTTTATTTTGGTGTATTTGATTATGCTGCAAAGTGGGTTGAATACGACAGTTTAGAATTTTTATCTCAGCAATTTGGCTTTAATTTAACTTATGAGATTCAAGATCTTGGCGTAACTGTAAGATTAACAAATATAAAAGATACATTCTTATTACTTCAAAATACTGGTCTTGATCCTGTTTTATTAAATGCAACAAGTGAAGGTTTTGCCAAATCTAGTGTAGCTTTAGTTGGTTTTTTAGTTTTACTTGTTGCTGGATTTGTTCTATCAACAATTCTTTATTGGATTGTTCTCAAATGGATTATGCCAAAGCATCTTAGAAAAGGATTTGTGGCACGTCTATTTGGTGGAATATTTGGAATGATAGAAATGGGCACGATTTGCGTGATTTTTTTCCAATTCAGTGGAAACTTAGCTATTCCTTTAGATTCAGTTATTTTACCTCAACTTCAAGATAGCAATAGTGATTTATATAAATTAATTATTGATTCTGGCGTAGTTACTTCTAGTGATCTTAATACTTATGTTGGCTATGCCCAAACTGTACTAGGAGTTTTAAATCCTTTAAGTGAAAATTGTCATTTTATTAATACATTATTTAATTACTTAGGCAATATAGGTTTAAGTCCTTTCAATATTATTTCAGTTGACGTTATTGACGAGACCGGTGCAAAAGTCCCTATTGCATTCAAGGATGCCTTCACCGATATGCTTGATAACTTTATTGATGTAAGCGTTGGAAAGCTAAATACCTTATTGGGAGCTTAATTTACGGGGGAGGGTAGTTTATGAAGAAAAACCGTGTTTTAAGAAACTGGGTAATTACCGGCCTTGTAGGTATGGTCGTTACTCTCGTCGTTCTTGGACTAGGCGTTTGGTTCAGAGACACTGCTGGTATCATTGGTGACCAATTCATTAATGGAACCAATCTCAGTGCTATCGCTTGGTTACCTGTTTTTAGTTCAGATTACTGGACCGGATTTTTAGGAGAAGCTTTCTTAGCTCTCTTTGGAAAAGGCGGACAAGGTCTCGCTGATTGGTCCAATTATCGTTTAGTCGTCGATAATCTTATCTGGCTTATTATTGCAGTATTATTTATCGTTTTCTTTGTAGTCATTTTAGTAAAGGCTATAAAAAGAAGAAGTGGAAAACATGTCGCTTTTGCATTCTTTTTCCTAATTTTTGCAGGAATTTCAGTTCTTTGCACAACCGCTTATTATTTTGCAAGACACTTAGAATGGTCATATGAAAGCGGCAAATTAGTTTTTGATGGAATTGTTGCATCAGTTGCACATAATGGTGATTTAACCGTCTTCCACTCCATGGTTAATGCCTTATCATTTGGTACAGTAAATCCAAGTCATTTTAATGGCGGATGGCAAGCTTATATTGTTTCAATTTTAGCTTATGTTTTATGTCTTGCTGCTTTACTTTACATTATTTCTTATCTTGGTATGGCAATTACCGCTCTTGTTCAACTTAGAGAAAAGAAAGAAGTTGTTGAAGAAACAGTACCTGTTATCGAAACTGCTCCACAACCAGAACCAGCACCAGTTGTTGAGAAGAAAAAAGGTATTCTCGTTGTTAAAAGATTTGACAAATATGGAAATTATGGACCACTTGTTGAAGCAGGTGAAGCTGATTATCCACGTCAAAGTATTAAAGCTAAACCTTTAACTGTTGAAGAAGTTAGAAAAGTTATTCAAGAGGAAGTCGAAAGAGCTGAAACAAGAAGAATCGTTGAAGAATATAAAAACGAAAAACAAGCTGAAGCTATTGCTCAAGCTATTGTTAAAGCTTCAAATAAAGAAGAAAAAACTTCAACTCCTACAGTAACTCAAGCTGTTGAAGGTAGAAAAGAAGAAACAAAAATTTATCCATCACCAGTTATCTTTGCAATGCCAACTAGCGTTAAAGAAGAAGGTGAAAAATTACAAGAAGTTAAAGAAAAACCTGTAGCTCCTAAAAAAGAGAAAAAAGGCTTAACTGAAGATCAAGTTAAAGAAATTATCGCTAGCGAAATTAGAGAAGCTTTAAAAGATCTTGTTATTAAGCATGAAAGAGTTGTTGAAAAACAAGTCGAAGTCAAAGTTCCGGCTAAGGAAGAAACTCATGTTGAAGAAAAACCTGTAGTTGAAGAAGCTAAACCAGTTGGAGAAACTCCAGCTCCAGAAACTCCAGTTGAAACTGAAACAGTAGTTGAAACAAATCCACTTGTTGATACAACTCCTATTGAAGAGGAAAAACCTGTTGAAACCGCTGAAGTTAAAGAAACAACTGAAACTGTTAGCGAACCAGTCGTTGAAGAACCAGTTGTTGAAGAAACTCCAGCAGAACCAGTTGTTGAAGAAACTAAAGAAGAGACTTTAACCACTGAAGAAGTTAAAGAAGAAGAAAAAGCTGAAGAAACTGCTCCAGTTACAGAAGAAGCAGCTCCTGTTAATGAAGAACCAGTAGTTGAAGAAACTCCAGCTTCTGAAACTCCAGTAGTTGAAACTCCAATCGTTACTCCAACTGAACAAACTGAAAAACCTAAAATTATTAGAATTCCATTTACAACAAGAATGTTAGAAGCTGATGATGAACTTAAGGCTGCATATAATCATATTAAATCCTTATTAAAATCTTATGGCTTGAATAACAGAGTTGCTAATGGTGGTGATTCATTCAGATTACATAGAGTCACATATTGTAAGATTACTGTCGCTGGTAAATCGTTAAAATTATACCTTGCTCTTAATCCTCAAGATTATGTTGATACAACTTATCCAATTAAAGATGCAAGCAGCAAAAATATGTATAAGGAAACTCCTCTTGTCTTCAAAGTAAGAAGTGGACTTAGCTTAAGAAGAGCTGATGAATTAATTAGAGATTGTATGGACAAACATGGTCTCGAGCAAATCGATCAAGTTCAAGACCACGATTGGGCAAGTGAACTTGCTGACATCACTGTCGAAGATGATGGTGATGAGGGCGATGAAGAATAATAGGAGGGAGTTATACTATGAAAAAAGGTAAATTAGTAAAAACTGTATTCTTCAGCATTATCTTTACTGCCGTATTATTTGCACTTGCTGTTCTTACCTTTGGAACTTGGCTTAATGATGCAACAAATGGAGTTTTAACTTCAGTTGGTGCAACTCCACTTTTCACTAATGCCGGACGTTCCTTTGGCACATGGCCAGCATTTGATGAATTAACCATGGTTACCTTCGGATTTAGTGTCCGTAATATTGGTTTAACCATGACTGAAGCTGGTGTTAAATCATTCTTACTATCCTGTGTTGAGGGTTGGCAAGCTGTCTTCACTAGTTTTAGAATTGAACTTATTCCATTTATTGTTTATTGGGTAGTTTTAGTAGTTGCTGTTCTTGCAGTTATCATTGTCATTATTCAATGCTTCACACATCGTAATGGAAATTTAATTTGGATTGCAATTTTTGGAATCATTGTTGCTATCTTTACACTTTATACCGTTGCTGGATTAAATATTTGTATCTTTGGTCCAAGCGCTTTAAAAACATATGCGGTTGATGCAAGTGTTTCTCCAACCGATGGCTATATTTATTTATTAGTTGTTGATCTTGGTAAATCATTAAATATGGATGATGTCCAAAGCTTAATTTGGAAAATCTGTGTTTTAGTTCTTGCTGTTTTAGTTGCATTCTTTGTAATCGCTAACTTAATTACATCTCTTGTTTATCTCGTTCAAGCTTTCGTCTATACTCATTCACATAAGTATGACTACCTTACAAGAAGAGAAAGAAAAGAGAAAATTAAATATTATAAAGAACACGGCTTTAAAAATATCAACGAGAAGAATAAGGGACAAGCTCCTGCTCAAGAAGCTCCAACCCCAGCATATGCTAATGCCGCTCAAATCCCACCTTATGGTTATGCTCCATATGGTTATCCAGTAAATGGTGCAGTCGTTCCACCTCAATCTGGCGGAAACGTTGTCCAAACTGGTAATAATGCTCCACTTATCGTTCAATACATTACTACAAGTGGTGATGAAAAATTAAAGAGTTCAAAACCAGATGCTGAATCAGCTGGTTTATATGGCACAAGAGTTACTCATGTTGAAAGTGCTCCAAGCTTAACTCGTGATGATATAAAGAGTGCAGTTATTGATGTTTTAAGAGAAAATGATCTCTTAAAATCTGATGTTGTTGTTGCTCCTGTAACTCATGTCGAAGAAGAAAGAAAAGAAGAAACAATTGAAGACAAATACGATTTATTAACAATTGATGATTTAAGAAATTTAATCAAAGAAACAGTTGGTGCTAAAGAAGAAACTAAAGAAGAAAAAGTTGCTACCGAAGAAGATGTTAGAAGAATCGTTAGTGAAGCTTTAGTTAAAGAAACTGCTCCAGTTGTTGCAACCGAAGTCCCAGTTGCTCATGAACCAGTTAAAGAAGTTCATAAAGAAGAAGAAAAAGCTGTTGCTCCAATTGTTGTAGCAATGCCTGCAAAAATTGAAGAAAGTGAAGAAGTCGTCACTGAAGAAGCTCCTGAAGAAGAGGAAGAAAGAATCAGTGAAGAAGATTTAAGAGCTCTTGTTAAAGCTGAACTTGCTGAAGCTTTAAAAGATATTAAAGTCGAAGAAACTGAAACTGTTAAAGAAGTACCAGTTTATGTCGAAGAAAAAGCTCCAGAAGTTAAAGAAGTTGTTAAGGAAGTTGTAAAAGAAGTTCCTGTTGTTAAAGAAGTCGTCAAGGAAGTTCCTGTTGTTAAAGAAGTTCCTGTCATCAAAGAAGTCGTCAAAGAAGTTGAAGTTCCAGTTGTTAAGGAAGTCATTAAAGAAGTTCCACAACCAGAACCTGAACCACAGCCAGAACCAGCTCCTGTTGTTGAAAAACGTCCTTTAATTAAACAACCTGAAGTTAGAGGAAAAGAAGCAGTTCTTGAAAAAGGCGATGCCGTTAAACTTAACTTTGCTGAAAGAATTTTAACTGGCGGAAGTGAAATTGTTCTTGCTTATAACAACTTAAAGAATTTACTTCTCTCTTATGGCTTAAAAGATCGTGTCTCATCAAGTGGAGATACCTTCAGAGCTCACAAAGTTACCTATTGTAAGATTACAATGGGCGGACATCACTTAAAACTTTATATCGCTTTAGATCCAAAAGATTACAAGAATTCAGCAATTCCTGTTGGCGATGCAAGCTTTAAGGCAATTTATAAAGACATCCCATTAGTCTTTAGAGTTAAATCCGACTTATCATTAAGAAGAGCTAGAGATTTAATCATTGACTGTATGAGACAAAAAGGTGTCGAACAAGTCGGACCAGAAGAAAATATCGACTGGGCTAGCCAACTTAAGAATAATTAGTCTTTATAAAGTTAAATTTATTATTAAAAAGGTCTCAGATTTGAGGCCTTTTTTTCACATAATGCAAGTAAATCTCAATTATTTTGTCACTTAATCAAGGAGCTAAATTAATAGTACTACCATTTTAAACAACAAGAAAAAACTCATAATCAGGAATTATAGAAATTGTTTATGGCCAACTCACAAAAGAGAAGTTAATAGGAAAACGACGAAAAAAACTAAAAACTCGCCAACAAGCAAAACGAAAATACGCCAAAAAGCCAAATGAAAAGTCGCCAAAAATCCAAATGAAAAGTCGTCAAAAAGCAAAACGTTGTTTCAAATCAATCTTATTTGATATAAAATTAAGTTATGAAACAATATTATCCTCGAATTATAGATGAACTCTTGAAGAAAAAATTAAGAACTTCAGGTGCGGTTTTGTTAAAAGGCCCTAAATGGTGCGGAAAATCAACTTCAGCTAGTCGAATAGCTAAATCGATAATTTTTATGCAAGATCCCTCGACAAGAGAACAAAATATTGCACTTGCTAAGGCTTCTCCAAAAATATTTTTAGATAAGGAAACACCACTATTAATTGATGAATGGCAAACTATTCCTTTTATTTGGGACGCAATTAGATTTGAAATTGATCAAAGAAATGCTTTTAATCAATTTATCCTTACTGGTAGCTCATCTCCTATTGAAACAAGTAAAATAACTCATAGTGGTTTAGGTCGAATAACTACATTAGTGATGAGACCAATGAGCTTATACGAATCTAGAGATAGTAGCGGAGAATACTCTATTAAGGATTTATTTAATGGTCTTTATCCAAGCGGAGCGATTTCTAACCATGATATTTTAGATTATGCCTATCTTGCTTGTCGAGGTGGCTTTCCTAATGTTTTAGAGTTAGAAAAGGAAGATAGTTTAGAAATTAGCAAAAACTATTTTGATTCTTTAGTTAATCAAGATTTTATTTTAAATATAAAACAAGATCGAGATATTCAAAAATTTAAATTAACGTTAAGATCTTATGCTAGAAATATTGGAACATCTTGTCCTCTAACCACAATTTTAAAAGATGTAAATAGCAATAATAATCTTTCAATTTCTGATTCGACAATTTATTCATATTTAAAATATTTAAATGATATTTATATTCTGGATGAATTGAACGCATGGTCTCCTTTATTAAGAAGTAAGGTCGCAATTAGGACATCTCCAACACATTACTTTGTCGATCCATCAATTGCTACAGCAGCTTTAGATGTCACGCCATTTGATCTAATTAATGATTTAAAAACTTTTGGTTTTATCTTTGAATCGATGGTAATTAGAGATTTAAAAATTTATGCAGAGACTAATGGTGCTAGTTTATACCATTATCGAGATAAAAATGATTTTGAAGTTGATGCGATAATTCGCTTTAATAATGGCAAGTGGGCGGCAATCGAAATCAAACTATTTGATGATGAAGCAATTGAAAAAGCCTGCAAAAATTTAATTAAATTTAAAAATAATATTAATAGTCAAAAGATGAAAGAACCATCATTTTTAATGGTTATCACTGGAACTAAAAATGCTTATAGAAGAGAAGATGGCGTATTTATCGTACCAATTGATTGCTTAAAAAATTAATGCAAAAAGCTTAAAAGCATAATTGAAAAATTAAGTTTTTGAAAGCGACTATAAAAGCAAATAAATTATCTTTTAAAAATTATAAATTACCAGTTTGATAACATGTTAAGCCGTTCTTCAAACACATCATCTTCGCCAAAGACGTTATATATTGTGACGTTGTATTTTTTACAAAATTCATTTATGAAATCGCTATCTGGCTCTTTTTCTTCATGCGAATCATAATATGATTGTAGTTCTGATTTAACTTCTTCATATTTTTTATAAATATCATCTTTTGGAGGATCAACATAGATATCACCATACATTATTCCAAAACGAACATAAATTCTTCCTTCTCCTTTATCACTTATTGAAAGATTACATTCGATTAGTTTATCATCTTCGCCATATATTTCACATTTTTCTAGATACCATATTTTTTGATAATGACGTCTTTCTTCATTGAAGGTATTTGTAACATCTTTCCATTTCGTTTTTTCCATAACTTACTCCTTTTTGCTATTATAAATAATATTGATACTTTAATATATTTTTATTTATCGTTTCGTATTTATTTCTTATGAAATATATGGAAAATTAAGCGAAGCAACTAATAGTTGCGGCTTTGTAAATATAGATTGGTGTTCATAAAACGTATTTTAACTAATATAAAAGCTAAAGGAGAAAGCATTTATGACTCTAGGAGAAAAATTAAAGGAATTAAGAATTAAAGAGAACTTATCGCAGGAAGATTTAGCAACTAAGCTTAATGTTTCAAGACAAGCAGTAAGTAAACGGGAGCAAAATTTGTCATTGCCAGATACTAATAACCTTATTTTGATTGCTAAAATATTTCATGTAACTCTAGATGAATTAGTTAATTATAATGACAATTTAAATACCAATAGTGAAGTGAAAGAAAATAAAGAAAGTAGTGAAGAAAAAGAGATTAGCGAAGAAAAAATTGAAGAACAAGAAGAAAAAGAATATAAAGTTTTTGAAAATTCACCTCTTTTTGCTGTTCTTTCTTCTTTAATTTTTATTGCTAGCTTTTTAGTTTTTATTTTAGTTGGAGTTTATGTAAATGGAGGATGGAATTACTCTTGGATTGCTTTATTATTTATTCCGATTTTCCTTTCTTTGATCGAAAGCGTTAAAAGAAAAAGAATTAGTGCCTTTCTTTTTCCAGTTTTAATTGTTGCCATTTATATGATTCTAGGACTTGTTTATGGTTTATGGCATCCTTATTGGTTTATCTTTTTGTTTATTCCTCTTTTTTATATTATTGCAGAAGCTTTTGATCGTGCATTTATTGCAAAAAGAAATAAATAAAATATTTAAAGTAGTTATTTTTCATTATAAAAGCATCTTGGCATTAGCCAAGATGAGCTATTAAAACTATTGTTTTTAATGTTTTTTGTTCTTATAATCATTCCTAGTGAAAGGGCACGATATTATGGGGCATGATGATTTAGAAATAGGTTCAATTGAGATGATTACCGGCCCAATGTTTGCTGGTAAAAGTGAAGAATTATTAAGAAGAATTAACCGTTTAAAATATGCTAAAAAGAATTTTTTAGTTTTTAAACCTCAAATTGATAATAGATATAGTGAAACCGAGGTTGTTTCACATAGTAAAAGAAGTTCAAAAGCGATTGCTATTTCTAAAGGTGAAGAAATTTATAACTATTATAAAGATGGAATAGATGCTGTTTGTATTGATGAAGTTCAATTTTTTGACGAAGGCATTATTAAAGTAATTGATGATTTAGCTAACCGTGGAGTTCGTGTTATTTGTGCAGGTCTAGATTGTGATTTTAAAGGCGATCCATTTAAAATTAGTGCCATTATCCTTGCAAAAGCTGAATATGTTACTAAATTAACAGCTATTTGTTGTGTTTGTGGAAGAGAAGCTACGATGACTCAACGTTTAGTAAATGGAGTTCCAGTTTCAAGAAAAGATCCAGTAGTTTTAGTTGGTGCCAGTGAATCTTATGAAGCACGTTGCCGTCATTGCCATGTTGTCAAAGATTAACTCCTATATTATAATATTTGCATATGTCGCCGAGTGATATAGATATATTTTTATTAACTAGTACAAATCAATCTCTAAATACGATCTGGGGAATGCCAGATTATGTATGTTGGATTATAATTGGAATTTGCTTATTAATTAGTGGAGTCTTCAGTGCTTCTGAAAACTCTTTTTCTAATTGCAATAAATATCATTTTAAAGTTTTAGCTGATGAAGGTAAGTTAACAGCTAAAATTATTGTTCGCTTAGTTGAAAAATTTGATAATACTTTAGTTACCGTTTTGGTTGGTAATAATATTGTCCAAACTTTTATGACTTATTTAAGCGCCATGCTTTTTTATAATCTTTGTGTTACTTATGGTCTAGGAAATGGTGTTGAAGCTGTTTTATCAACAGTTGTTATGGCTTTATTGATTTATATTGTTAGCGACACTGTCCCAAAGATTATTTCTAAACAAATTCCAAATAAATTAGTTTATGTTTTAGCTTATCCTATTTTTATAATTGGAATTATTTTAACTCCAATTTCTTTAATTTTTAGGCTTATTTTAAAAGCTGTTCATAAGATATTTAAAATTAAAGAGGATAATATTTTAACTAAGGATGATTTTATTCTTCAAGCCGATGAAGCGGTTAGTGAAGATGAAAACTTTGAGGAAGACGAAAATAAAGAGGATGAATTTTTTGAACCTAATGAGCTCCAACTTTTAAATAGAGCGTTTTATTTTGATTCTATTTATGTAAAAGAAGTTTTAACTCCACGCGAAAAGATATTTGGTGTTGATATTAATGGATTAACTTGTGATAAACTTAACGCTATTATTCTTGATACAACATTTTCTCGTATCCCAGTTTATGATGGAGATATAGACAATATTATTGGTATTTTAACAGTTAAAAATTACTTTAAAGAATATACTCAAGATCCACATCTTGATATAAGAAGTGTATTATCAAGACCACTTTTTGTTGATTATAGTGCAAAAGTTGATGATATTTTCCGTTCTTTTAATCGTGAAAAGAAACATATAGCCATTGTTAAAGATAACGATAAAGTTGTTGGAATGATTACGATGGAAGATGTTTTAGAAGAGTTAGTTGGTGAAATTAACGAAAAGAAAACCAATATTTTAAAAGAGGCCACTAGAAAATGAACGAGTTAACTTTGATTTTAATATATAGTGGTGTTTTAATTGTTTTGCTTTTCTTAAGCTTTATCTTTTCAAGTGCTGATATGACTTATGGTAGTGCTAGTTTAACTAAACTTGAAGCCATTTATCGTAATGATGAAAGTAAAAAAGCTAATAAATACGCTTATAAACTTTCTAAAGATTATGACAAAACTATTTCTACCATTCTTCTTTTAAATGATACAGTTAATGCTGGGTTAGATTCTGTTTCGACTTTAGTTGGTGTTAATTTATGTTTCTTAGTTTTAGGGCAAACTGAATTTGCTCAGCTTAGTAGTGAAACTTGGGGCTTTATTGCTTCAATGATCTGCTTAATTGTTAAAATTACTTTTGGTGAAATTATTGCTAAGTCAATTGGTAAAATTTATAACTACAAATTAGCGGCTTTATATTCTCGAGTATTAAACGCTCTTCAATATGTCTTTTATCCAATAACTTTCTTCGTTAGTGGATTTGGGGCGATCATTTCTTATCCAATTAGAAAGAATGTCGAAGATATTAAAATATCTGAAGAAGAGCTTCATGAAATGGTTGATGAGATTGAAGATAGTGGCTTAGTCAATGAAGAAAAAGCTGATATTTTACATGGCACAATTGATTATGCTGAAACTGAAGCTTATGAAATTATGACTCCTCGAGTTGATGTTTACGCAGTTGAAGTAAATGAAGACATTGATGAAATTTTAAAAGATGAAGAAACTTATGTTTATTCTCGAATCCCTGTTTATGAAGATAGTGTAGATAACATTTTAGGTTATGTTTTAACTAAATCTTTAGTAAGGGCAAAACTTGAAAATAATCACGCTAACTTAAAAGATTTATTAATCCCAGCTTTAACTTTCCCTCGTTCTACTGAAATCAATGATATCTTAATTGAATTTAAAAAGACTCATCAACACTTTGCTGTAATTTTAGATGAATATGGTGGAGTGGAAGGCGTCTTAACCATGGAAGATATTTTAGAAGAAATTGTTGGAGAAATTTGGGATGAAAGTGATGATATTTCTTCTCCTTATTCTAAGAAAAACGATGGTAGTTATATTGTTGATGGGAAAATGAATTTAGAGGACTTCTGCGAGCTTTTTGATTTAAATTACGATGATATTGAAACAGATTATGTTACAATTGGTGGCTTCTGTGTTGAGTTATTGGATGATAAATTTGCTTCAATAAATACAATAATTAATTATAAAAATTTAACAATGAAAGTCATTGCAATTGATGATAAACATACAATTGAAAAATTACTTGTTAAAGTGAAACATGAAGAAGATTAAGTTATGAAGACTTAATCTTTTTTAAATATAAATTATTTATATCAATACTTAATTCTTCTAAAGATTTATTTTTGTTAATTATTCTAAAATCAGTTTTGATATTTTCATAAAATAGTTTGCGATCATTATGTAAGCGACGTTTGATATCATTTATTTCATCGCCTCTTTTTAGCATTCTCTCATAGCGATCATCTTCGCTAGAATCGATGAAAAAAGAAATAATATGTGGGTCATTTAAAGATTGAAAAGCTTTTAAACCATTAGGTTCGACAATTAATACTTTATTATCGGCCATTTCACTTTTAAAGGAACCATAATAATTATTATTATAAATTGTTGTTTCAATAAATTTATTATTAGTTAGATTTTCTTTGAACTCATCAACGCTAATAAAGTAATAATCAATGCCATCTATTTCACCAACTCTTTTATTTCGAGTAGTAGTTGTAACAAATTTTTTATAGCCGAAAGCAGAGATTAATTTTTTAGCAATCTCTGTTTTTCCGCTTGCACTTGGCCCAATCAAAATAATCATAAATAATTTTTTTTAAAAATTCTTAAAAATTTTTTAATTTTTTTCAAACAAACTCCTTTATATATGTGAGGAGGTAAAATTATGAAAAAAATTCTGTTAAATTTGCTTTTTCTTTTATCAAGTGTAGTGAATGTTTCACCATCACAACAAAATTCTAGCACTCAAGATAATGTGAAAAAAGCAAATTCAACTTCGTTTGTTAAAAAAGAGAAGATTGAAGTTAGTAATAAATTAAGACTGTTTGAGTTGCAAAGCTTTGATTTCCGATTAAGTGATTTTAAAGGTCAGGAAGAAATAAACTTTAATTTTGAGCTCAAAAAGCCAGTGGATATGTTTCAAGCCTATTTTGTTTATATTGTTGATGAAAATAAAGATCTTTATCTAACTTTAACTAAAGGTGAATTATTAGGTATTGAAAAAGAAAAAGATGTAACTGCTAGTTTTAATATTAATGACCTTAATGGACTTGGAAATGATTTTTATATTAGAATTGGCGCTGCCTTAAGCTCTGAATTTCCTTTTGAAGCCGTAGCAGTTTATATTGACTTACCAATGTCTAATATTTGGAATTTGAAGTTTGAAACAAATCAATTAGATTTTGTTGTTGCTTTAAGTTATGACACAAAATATTTAACTATAACTCGTGAGTATCTTGAGTTTTTAAATATTTCGCATGATGTTTACATTGATACATATGAGCGCTTTTATATTAATGATATTGATTGTGCTTATCAAAGTAATGATATTTTACCTGGAAATTCAGCTACCATAACTTTTTATTTATACGACCCTCTTCATTTATATTTTTCAGCTTTTATTAAAGAGCATTCAAAATATGAAGATTATGTCGGAACACCATGCTTTTTTGGAGCAACTTACGATAATACAATGCATACATTAAGGTCAAACGTTATTTTTTATATAGATTCTACAACTTTAATGTCATATCGATTAAAAGGGGATCTAGCTTATTATTTTAGAAGTTCAAATGCTTTTTATTTTCCAATCAATTATTATGAAACTTTTAAAGATGCAAAATGTTTAATTTCTTTTACCAATTATAGTGCATGCGGGGCAAATATCGAATATCCTATAAATTTACATTTTGCTCCTAATTTTCCTCATGAAAATTACTATGTTTCAGTTGTTGAAAGTGTGAAAGATTGGGAAAAAGACCCAGAGGTTATTGAGATATGAGTAGCGCAATAATTTTCTTCTCTTTCATGTTAGTCACATCTTTAACAAGCGTTTTAGGTATATCAATAAATGGGATGGCGATAAATAGAATTTTTTACGAAATGCCAATTGGAGTAGTTAATAGTTCGATTGCTTTATATCAAAAAGATGGTGAATTTAATCCTTATTTTAATCGCACCGTTTTGGAAAACAATATTAAAACTTATTTAACAAAAAGTTTAAAAGGATATGTGCCAAGTTATGAAATTGATTTTACCTACTATCGAAAAACTGATAATAACGAATATGTAATTGATGGTTCGGTATATAGAAGACAAGTTGATGTTTATTTTGCTTGTACCTACTCATCTTTTGTGAGATTTGAAGGAAGAAGAGGATTCGAAATAGAAAGGACAGATTTATAAATGAATTTAAAATTAATTGAGTTTATTGAAAACAGTTTTTTAAAAGAACTTTTAGAAAGAGAAAGCATTACAGATATAAGTTTTAACGGTGAAAAACTATTTTATCAAGATAACTTAAGTGGTCGTTTGCAAAGTGATTTGGTAGTTACAAATGATGAAGTTTATGCGTTTTTAAGACAAATTGCTAATTTAACTGATCAGCAGTTTTCAATAGCTAATCCGATATTAGATGTCAGTGTAGGGCGATATAGAATTAGTGCTTTGCATTCTTCTTTAGCGAGAAAAAATCGTGATAAAGTTTTCAACTTTTCAATCAGATTAGGCTATGACAAATTAAGAATAAAAGATGATGGAAGTTTTATTAATAAAAGAGCACTTTCTCTTCTTGATGAAGCAATTAATAAAAAGTGTTCCATAGTTATTGCTGGAAAAACAGGGACTGGTAAAACTGAGTTTCAAAAGTTTTTGATTTCTAGAATGAATGAAAATACTAGGATAATCTTAATTGATAACATTAACGAGTTTGAAACGAATTATTTCAAAGATAATCTAGATAGTCAGACTTGGCTTGTTAATAATCAAAAAAATAATTTTGAAGATTTAATTAAAAACGCTTTAAGAAATAACCCTGATTGGCTAGTAGTTGGAGAAGCAAGAGGTGAAGAAATGAAAGCCTGTCTTAATTCAACTATGAGTGGCTCGCCAACTATTACGACAATGCATGCAAGAGATAGCGAAAGTATTTACCATCGTATTGCTAGAATGTGCATGATCAATTCAAAGAATTTAGTTTTTGAAGAAACACTAGAAGATGTAAAAGAGCATTTTAAATTCTTGGTCTATGTTAAAAAGATATTTGATGAAAAAACAAAGAGCTATGTCCGTTATGTAGATTCAATTTCGACAAATGATAAAGGAAAATTTTTAGAAGTATATAAATATCCTTCTACTTTTAGAAAATTACCAGCTGAAATGCGAACATTATTTGAAATGTCATTAATTGAATTTAACAAATTTAATCGAAGATTTGCAGGGGTAAAAGAATGAAAGTAAGGTTTTTGATATATGTTTTAATATCGTTATTATTTGGAGTTAGTTTCTTTATGTTAACTAAAGATATTATTTTCTCACTCCTTACATTATGTCTTTTTGTAGCTTTCTTTTTTGCAATATATGACAAGAAAAGAAACTATTATAAAAGAAACCTATCAAGGTCTTATGAAGCGATTAATTACATTAATAACTTTATTATTTCCTTAAGTGTTAATCCTAGTTTAACTTATGCTTTTGAAAACGCAAAAAATAGTACTCAAAAAGGTTTAAGACAGCAAATTGAGTCAATAAAACATTTACCGATTGAAGAAGAGATTTCTTATTTATATAAGTATTTTGAATTACCTCTTTATGGAGTATTTATTAATATCATTAATCAATACATATTTAATGGAGGAGATATTTTAGACATTTCACAGGCTTTAATGAGAGATTCGAGAGCGTTAGAAGATCGCTTGTTGGATTTTGAAAAAATGAGTCGAAGAAAGTTTGCAGAATTTATTACAAGTTGGGCTTTGTCTTTTCTTATATTATTTATTCTTCAATTTTCAATATCATCAATTTATCAAGCAATTGATTCTATCGCCTATTATTCGATTTTAATCTTTATCTTCTACCTTATCTTTTTAGTAAGTTTAATTTTTATGACTTATAGAATTTATGATATTTCATTTATGACGAAAGGAGATTCGAATGTTAAAGAAACAAAAACAAAAAATGTTAAAGTTAAATCTAAATCCAAGAAAAGAATTTTTAAAATTTTTAATAGGTAATTTAATTGTTATTGCTCTTTCAATTGCTTTAATTCTTATATTCCAATCTTTAATTTACTTAGCTGTTTTAGTCATTGGGATATTGCTTTATTCATACGCTTTCTTTTATCGATATGATCAATTTGAAGAAGATAAAAGGAAAAGGTTAGAAGTAGAGTTTGTAGAAGTGTTTTCATATTTAAGGATTTATTTGATTAATAAAGAAACTGTTTATTCAGCTTTAACAAAAGCTAATGAATACACTTCAAAAGAAATGAATAAAAAAATTAATGAATTTTTATTAAAAATCGATGAAGACAAATCAATTATTCCGTTTTTAGAATTTGGAAAATATTTTCACAATAAAACGATTGAAGAAGTAATGATTTCTTTATATCAAATGGTTGATGGCGGCTATGCTGATAACTACATCAATCAATTCATTTTAGTCTTTGAAAATCTTAGAAAAAGAAGTAATGAAGAAAATTTGCATAATCGTTATAAAAAGATGAACAATCTTAACTTAATAACCCTTGTTGGTAGTGGCTATTTAATGTTAGTTATGCTCATAGTTATTGTTACTGTAATAGGAGAAATGACAAATGGCTTCTAAATTTGGGGTAATGCTTTCACTTATATTCTTTTTCTACGCATTTTTGTTCGCAAGTGATTTTGTTATGATCCAACTTACTTATACTAGTTTGGATGCTCTTTCAACTACAGTTAGTTATCGAATTTCTAAAAGTGGAGAAATAAACGATGAATTAGCTCAGTTTGTAAAAGAGGAAATAAATGGAGATATTAAACCAGTTGGGGCGTCTTCTTCTTATGAGGAAGGTTCGATGTTAGGGTACTATCTTATTAAAGAGTACAAGCCAATCGCTTATGATAGTGAACCTTTAACAATTAAGATTAAGCGCTACGCTGTGATTAATATGTATAGATGATTATTTAATTTTAAAAGGAGGATTTTGTTTAATGTCAGAAATTAAAGGTCAATTATTAGGTATCGTTTTAGTTGTTACAATTTTTGGAGCTGTTGCCGGAGTCTTGCTAACTGCTTTTAAAACAGCAGCTGCAAATACAGCCGAGCAAATTACAACTGAACCATCAATTTCAGAAGAAGTGTTAGAAGCAAAAAACGTTGTTTCAGCTTCAGAACTTTTAACATTTTAATTAGAAATATTTAATCTTATTCAGATTTAAAGTTTATTTCAGAAAAAAATATCGAAGTTTTGCAAGGTAATTGCTAAAATTTCGATATTTTGTTTATAAAATAGGGAGGTGAATTTATTGTATCTAGCAAAGATTAATGATAGTTTTATGTCTGGTAAAAATAGAAAAGGATCTCACTGGTGGATAATTGATAAAGATGAAAAAGGCAAAGTGTATGCTGTTTTAACGACACATCTTTTTGTACCAGATAATATAAGATTTAAACAAATAAAAGATGGTCAATTAATACAAGTTAAATTCTCGTGTTTTGATAACCCATCTGGCGTTTATAAAGATAGAATTTATAAAAGTCATAATGGAGCTAGGTTAAGCTATAGAAGTATAAGTGAAAATTCTGTTGATAAGAGACGTTTTAAAATACAGCGAAAAGAAGGAGTAAAAGTTGACTAAACATTTAGATGGGCTTTTAAAACTTACAAGTTTTAAAATCTAGATTATTCGTAGATGGTAGGATTGAAAGCTGATATATATAACATTGTTGATTAATTTCGTAAAAGTTCGTAATTTGATGGAACTCGGCCAATTAATAATTATTATCTAAAATCTGCATTTCTTCTTTAGGTAATTTGGATAGCCTGCAATAAGGTCGAACTGCCGAAAAATTTAAAAGAGCAGAGATATAGATTTCAATTTGTAAGTTCACAAAAGCATAAAAAAACACGATATTCATCGTGTTATTTGTAAGTTTTGGTGACCTATACGGGATTCGAACCCATGAATGCATGCGTGAAAGGCATGTGAGTTAAGCCACTTCTCCAATAGGCCATTTTGCGTGGCGCTGACTATAGGACTCGAACCTACAACCGATCGGTTAACAGCCGATTGCTCTACCATTGAGCTAAGTCAGCACAACTGACGCTCAATAATCATATCACAATATGAAAATTTTGCGCAAGTATTTTTTAAAAATTTTTGAAGATAAATTTTAGTTAAATTTTTTGAGGATTAAATCAAAAATTTCACCAACTGTTTTGAGTTCTTTTGTTTCTTCTGGAGTAAAGGTTAAGCCGTATTTATCTTCTAAATCTAATAAGAATTCAACTACATCAAGAGAGTCTAAGCCATAGGTGGCAAGAGTGGCATCTCTATCAATGGTTTCAATATGTAATTTAGTTTTAATTAAGTTTTCAAGTTCTGTTTTTTTGTCCATAATTAATATCCCTTCCTTTGTTAGGTTTTTACTTAGTTAATTTTAATACAATAAGGAAAATAATAAAACTTTAAAAATTATGTCATGAGGTCAATGTCATTAAAATCAGTGCAAATTGTTGTTTTTTACAAAAAAATTATAAGTAAATCTTAATATAAATCAATTTAACAAAAAGCGTAAATATAGTAAAATTTTTTGGTATAGAGAAGTGAAATGGAATATTTGAAGGCAAAAGAGATAGACATAGAGCAATGCCAAAAACTTAAAAAAGAAGTTATTGCTCGATTAGATAAAAGTGGTCTTCACATTTGGGACGAAGAATACCCAAGCGATGAATTGATTAAAGAAGATATTTTATTTTCCAATGCTCGTGTAATCAAAGAAAAGGATGAAATAATTGCTTATGCTTGCTTTGGTGAAGCAGTTAAAGAGTTTGGGGAAAATGTTTTTAAAGAAGATAACTTATATTCATTTTCACGACTTATGGTTAAAAGTGGTTTTACCGGAAAACATGTCGCAACATTTTTAATAAATTCTATGCTTAAGGAAATGAAAGAATTAGGCGCTGATGGCTGTGGTGTTTTAGTACATCCAATCAATAAAGTGGCTATAAAAATGTATGAAAGATTAGGATTTAATCTTGAGGAAACAAAGATTTATCCCTTTGGAGAATTTCATAATTTTGTTTTACTTTTTGATAATTAGTAGATTTTTGCAGGGTTTTTAAGGCAAATGAATTACGATAAATATAATCAACAATATAGAAAAGCCATTGGACTCATGGCTCTTTGCGACAAAAAGAGTGAGGATTCTTCATTAAGCTATGAGGAATTTTATTTGAACGCAATTACTTATGAATTTGCCTTTTCACTAGCCTTATTTAACTATTCTCAATTTATTGGTTCTTCTGAAAGTTCGAATAGTCTTTTATTTTTAAGACGACTCCTTGAATGCTACGCTTATTACAAACCATTCGAAGATAAACGTTTTGAAAAAATAAATTTTCAGGTATATAAGATTCAAGCTCAAAATCGAGAAGTTGGGGAAAAAGAAGCTAAAAAAATTAAAGACGCTTTAAAACTTAAAAAGTGCAATATTAATGATGCTATAAGAAATAACAATTTCTTATTCTTGCATGGCATTTATACTTCGGATTTTTCTTATCGTAATTTCATAAGTGAAATTTTTGATCGCGTCGATAATGAAATGATATTTCTTTATGATTATTTTTCCTTGAGAGCTCATCAAACAAATTTAAATATTTTTAATAAGAGTTTTGATAATTTAGATAATAGATTATTTAATAATGTAAAAGATTTTTACCCAAAAATTATTATTGATGATTTGAAAAACATTAAAAAACTACCAAAAGTTTCTTTGGCCGATGAGGAAAAAAGCTTTCTCTCAGACAATGATGGCCTAATATATCGAATGCACGACGAACTTCTTAATTTTTATGCAATGATTGAAAAGTGCAATATTGATTATTACACAGTTTTTCTTGGGCTTGTTTGGTCCTTTATTGAGTCATCATTATTTTTATTTAAACTAAAAAGTTACCGCGGGATTATCGCTACCTTTAAACCATTTATTGAAAAGGTGGCTGTTTTTAGTAATTTATTAAAAATGAAGCCTTACGAAGCCAACAATGCCTTTTTTGATTTTAATTTTTGCTCCATGTATGTAGTACATAACACTATGGCAAAAATGAATATACTTGAAGAAAATATGCTTGAAAATGAGCTTGAAAAACTTTATCGTAATCGTTTTTCTAAAGGCAGCATGGAAGGTTTCTCTTCTTTTAAAATCAAGATTGAAAACAACCCAAGTTATATCATTACAAGAAAAAACGAAAATTATTCTTCATCAGTAGAACGATATTTTACAGAAAATTATATCAAAGACAAAAAAGAATTAATGAATGCTTACTATGAAAGCGTTGTTTTGTCTCATTGTGATGGATTTTTACTTTTTAAAAAGGACAAAGACTATAGTGATTATGCTAAGGTTGTTATTAAATTTTCTTTGGACTATTTTAGATACTTAATTGATTTCTTCTTTGGAAACAAATTTCATTATCTTCTTGAAAATGGCAATGGCAAAGAATTTATAAATCATCAAATTTTAATCAATTTAACTAATCAAATTGAGTCGGCTCATTTTGAGCATGAAGAAAAAGCAAAAGTTAAAAGTAAACCTTTCTTACCTATTGAAAATATTAAAGACTATCTTGATTAAAAATAGGTATTCTTAAAAAAATCGTCATCTAAATAATGATTTTTCTTTATATTTTTCCGCTTTTATATTAATGTAGTTATATTAGTGTAAGCGCTTACATAGGAGGAATAATTGCTATATGATCTATGAAGCAAAAAATATTAGGAACGTGGCTCTGTTTGGCCACCAAGGTAGTGGAAAGACCTCTTTGGTGGAATCACTTTATGCCGCAGTAAACAAAACAGAAAAGGGATCGATTGAAAAGGGTAACACTATAAGTGATTATCAAAAAGAAGAAAAAAAGAGACTTTCTTCTATCTCTACATCAATCGTTCCACTTTTTTATAATGATTATAAGATTAATTTACTTGACGTTCCTGGAAACGATGATTTCGTTGGTGAAGAAATTGCTGTTACTCACTCAGTAAAAGGAGCAATTTTGATGATTGATGCCTCAAGTGGTATTCAAGTTGGAACAATAAAAGCGTTCAAACTTTTAAAAAGAAGAGGCATCCCGTTCTTAATTTATGTTAATAAGATGGATAAAGGATACCCAAATTATGAAGAAATTTTAGAACAAATCGTCAAGACTTTTGGGAAAATGTGTATACCATTTACCTTACCATTAGGACACGCTGATCAATTTGATGGCTTTATTAACTGCGTTGAACTTAAAGCAAGAAAATATAATGGTAAAGATTGTGTCGACGATGTAATTTATGAAGACAAAAAAGCCAAGGTTTTTGAACTTTATAATAGTATTTGTGAAGCAGTCGCTTTAACAGATGATGCCTTGCTTGATAAATTCTTCTCAGGCACACCTTTAACAAGCGAAGAAATTCATAAAGGTTTAAGAAAAGGCGTTTTAAATGCTGAAATCTATCCAATTATTTTTGGTAGTGCCATCAATAATATTGGTATAAATACATTAATACGTATGCTTATTGACTACTTACCTGCACCAGATGATTTGAAACCATATAGTGGAACAGATGATGCAGGAAAAGAAGTTACTAGAATGACAAAATCGGATGAGCCATTTAGTGGTTACGTTTTCAAAACATTAATTGACCAATATCTTGGGCAAATTAATTTCGTTAAAGTTGATAGTGGTATTCTTTCTGCCGGAGACGAAGTTTTTGTTCCAAATTTAAATAGAACAATTAAAATTTCGGGTTTAAATATTATTTCTGGTAATAATTTAACAGCAGTCGATCAAGTTGGTGCTGGAGATATTTGTGCTATTACTAAATCAACTGAACTTGAAACTTCATTCACTCTTTGTGATAAAGACAACCATATTAAATATAAAGAAACATCATTCCCAACCGCTGTTTTCTTTAAAGCCTTAATTACAAAAGATAAAAAAGATGATGAGAAATTATCTAATGCTTTAGCAAAAGTGGTTAAAGAAGATAAAACTCTTGAAGTTAAGAGAAATAATGAAACTAAACAACTTTTACTTGGTGGATTAAGTGAAACTCATATTAACTTTATTCTTTCCAAGATTAAATCTACTTATGGCGTTGAAGTTCAAACTGCAGATCAAAAGATTTGTTATCGTGAAACAATTACTAAAGAAGCTCACGGTAATGGCCGTTATATTAAACAAAGTGGTGGTAGCGGATTCTATGGTGTTGTTGAAATGAAATTTGAACCAAGCGAAAAGATTGAATTTGCTGAAGAAATTTTTGGTGGTGCTGTTCCTAAAAATTACTTCCCATCAATTGAAAAAGGCTTTTATGAAGCTTTAAATGAAGGTTTACTTGCAGGGTTCCCTGTTATTAACTGTAAAGCAACTCTTCTTGATGGAAAATATCACCCAGTCGATTCAAATGAATTAGCATTTAAGATGGCAGCCATCTTAGCATTTAAAGATGCTTATATGAAAGCTGGACCAACTATTCTTGAACCAATCTTAACTGTTAATATTTATATTGATAATAAATATTTAGGTGATGTCTTAAATGATTTAAATTCACGTAGAGGAAGAATTCAAAACATTGTTGATAAAGAAAGTGAAACAACAATGGTTGAAGTTTTACTACCAGAAGCTGAAACTTTAGACTATGTTACAAAGTTAAAAGTTTTAACTCAAGGAAGCGGCTATTTCAATAGATCTTTCTATTCTTACGAAGAAGTGCCACATCAACTACGTGAAAAGGTAATTAAAGAAAACTCATTATTAAATAATAAATAATTAAGTTTTTGCGGTCTTTTTAAATTAATTAGGTATTTTCTTAAAACAATTATTTAGCAAAATATTGCTAAATATACATAGAAAATACCTTTTTAATTGTCTATAATTTAGACATGACTAGACGTTTTAATTTGGATGAAAATTTTGATTTTAAAATAATTCCAAACCTTAATAAAAAAGAATTAAATTTACTTTCTAATGATATCAAAAATTTGATTATTGATCAGTGTTCAAAGTTTGGTGGTCATTTATCAAGTAATCTTGGAATTACCAATTTAACAATTGCGCTTTTTAGATCTTTTGATTTTACAAAAGATAAGATTATTTTTGATATTGGACATAATTCATATCCATATAAAATATTAACTGGAAGACCTTTAACTAATTTAAGACAATCCGATGGCATTGATGGTTTCCAAAAAATTAATGAATCAAAATACGATGTTTATGATGCTGGGCATTCTTCAACAAGTTTAAGTGCGGCTTTAGGTTTTGCTAAAGTTCGTGATTTAGAACATGAAAAATATAATGTAATTGCGCTTGTTGGGGATGGTGGTATTGCTAATGGACTTTGCTTTGAAGCTTTAAATAATTTAGTTATCGCAAATACAAAAATCATTATTATTTTAAATGATAATGAAATGTCTATATCACCAACTACAGGTGGATTAAGCGCCATTTTAAAAGGCATCAGAAGAAACCCTTTAGTAAAAATCATTTTTAAAGACGCTAACTTTGAATATTTAGGACCAGTCGATGGTGATGATTTTGATCAACTTAAGAAAGTTTTTGATAAAGCTAAAGCCAGTAAAAGAAGTGTACTATTACACGTAAAGACATCAAAAGGTGAAGGATATAAATATGCTGAAGAAGATCATACTGGCGAATATCATTTTGTTAACCCTTTTGATAAAGATACTGGAAAGCAAAAAATTGATTTAGGGAAAAATGTAATATCTTTTTCAAAAGTTTTTGCTGATTTGGTTGAAGAAGATATGAAAAATGACGAAAAAACTATCGCTATATGTCCTTCAACAACTGTTGGCGCAAAACTATCCTATTTATTTAATGAATTTAAGGATCGAACTTTTGACGTTGGTATTAGTGAAGAACATGCCGCAATTTTTGCAAATGCATTTGGTGTAAATGGCTATCATACATATTTATTTATGTATTCAACTTTTCTTCAAAGAGCTTATGATGAGGTTCTCCATGATATAGCTAGGAATAATCGCCATGTAACACTATTAATTGATCGCTGTGGTTTGATTGGACATGATGGAGAAACCCATCAAGGGATTTATGATGATGGATTCTTCTATTCAATTCCTAATTTTACTTTAGCGATGCCAAAAGATGAAAATGATGCTAAGCGTCTTTTTGAATATGCAAAACATTATCGACATCCAATGGCCATTAGATATACACCAGCTTATAAAAATTATGATGAAGTAATTTCAATTAATGAAGCACCATTAACTAATAATTTTGAAATTCTTCAAAATGGTAAAACTAAGAAGCTTGCTTTAATTAGTATGGGCCCTCATCTATTAAGCCTTGTTTCAAAATTAAAGAATGAAGATGTAACAATTTTTAATGCGTTATTTTTAAAAGGGTATGATGAAAGTAGTGTTAAGAAACTTTTAGAGTTTGATTATGTTTATATTTATGATCCATATGGAGTTGAAAGTGGTTTTACTTCTAATCTTACATTAGATCTTGTTAAGCATAATTATACTGGAAAAATTTATACTAAAGCGATTCCTTTAAAATTCATAAATAAAGGTAATATTTTAGAACAAGAAATTTTGCTTAATGTTGATGTTGAATCAGTAGTTAATGATATTATAAAGATTAATCATGAAAGTTGATATTATTGAACCATCAAGTTATTGCTTTGGAGTAAAAAGAGCAATTGATTTAGTTACAAAAATTTGTGATGAAAATAGAGAGCAAAATATTTATCTTTTTGGCGAATTAATACACAATAAGGAAGCAATGCAACCTCTAATCAATAGAGGAGTAAAAGTCATAGATTTTACAAAAAACACTGCAGAAAGTCTATTAAATCAATTTAATAAGAATGATATTGTAGTTTTTAGCGCTCATGGGCATTCAAAAAAGTATGAAGAAATATTACTGAAAAATGGCGTTAAATTTTATGATGCTACTTGTCCAATTGTTAATTTAAATCTTCAAAGAATTAAAGACAGCAAAGATGAAATTATCTTTGTTGGGAAAAATGGACATCCAGAAACCATGGCTTCACTAGATGCAAGAGATAATGTTCATCTATACGACATCAATAATGAGTTTGATTATTCGGTTATTAGAAGTGATTCGGTTTTTGTAACAAATCAAACCACACTCTCTTTCATTGAACTTGAAAACATTTTTAAAGATATAAAAAAACATATTCCAAGTGCTAAATTTAGTGATGAAATATGCAACGCTAGTCGAGTTAGACAAGAAAAAGTTTCCTCATTAGATTCTAAATATGATTTAGTTTTAATTATTGGAGACAAAACAAGTTCTAATACCACAAAATTATTTGATATCTCTTCTAAAAACGATAGTCATGCAACTTATTTTGTTTCTAATCTTGATGAAGTGAAAAAAACTGATTTATCCAAATATCATTATTGTGCTATTTTTAGTGGGACTAGTTGCCCAAAATCACTTATTAATACGATTAAAGAATACCTGGAGGTTACTTATGGGAAAATTTGAACTTAAAAAGCCAATTAATCATATTGCTTTTATTATGGATGGCAATGGGAGATGGGCAAAAAGAAGACTTATGCCAAGAACATATGGACATAAAGTGGCATGCAAAAGAATTATTGAAATTGTTCGTTTTCTAAGAGAGATTAATGTTCGAGTTGTTTCTTTATATGCTTTTTCTACTGAAAACTGGAATCGTCCAAAAGATGAGATTACAAAACTTTTTGAATATTTAGATAATTTCTTCAATGAATATATTAATGAATTTGTGGAAAACAAATGTCGCATTCAAGTTTCTGGTGATATTTCAAAATTACCTGAAAATACACAAAAAACCATACAAAAAGCCATCGAAATTACAAAAGATTATACAGATTATGTTTTCAATATCTGCTTAAATTATGGTGGGAGACAAGAGATTGTTCGTGGAGTAAAACTTGCTTTAAAAGACATTCAAGACGGGAAAATCAAAGTTGATGATTTAAATATTGATACTTTTAAAAATTACTTGTATACACACGACCTTCCTGAAATCGATTTAATGATTAGAACAAGTGGAGAAGAAAGAATTTCGAATTTTCTTTTATATCAACTAGCTTATAGTGAATTTATTTTTACAAATACTTGTTGGCCAGATTTTACACCTGATAAATTAATTGAATGTTTAAAAGAATATGAGAAAAGAGATCGCCGATTTGGAGCGATTAAAGAATAGAATTATTTTTTATTAATTTTAAACTTCTCAAGGATTAGTTAATTAACTTTAGTAAAGAAATAAAACCTAATATATAAAGGATTTATGTTTTTTAAATAATTTTTGACATTTTTTTCACTATTTTTATAAGATAAACTTGACTTTTATGGTCAAAATCTATTAAATTTTAACCAGATAAGCAATTATCTTCGTAGAGTACCTGTGGGTATTCTTATTTTTTTAAAAGGGGTAATTAAGTATTGATGGAAGAAATTAACCGTGTTGAAGAAGGACTTAGCGAAAAACTTAAAGAAATAGGCTATGAGCTTTATTCATTTAAGTTTATTCCAAAGACTCGAATGCTAGAAATTGTCGTTGATCGAGATGAAGAAATTAATCTAGATGATATAACTAATGTTTCAGAAGCAATAAGTAGTTATTTAGATGAACAAGATTTTACAGATAATCCTTATACATTAGACGTTTCTTCTCTTGGTGTTGAAAAGCCTATCAAGTTAGAAAGACTTGATAAGTATGTTGGAAAATATATCAACATTCACTTATCCCATCCCTACCAAGGAGAAAATATATTAGAAGGTAATTTAGATTATTGTGATAATGAAAAAGTAGTCTTGTCTTATAAAAGCAAGACAAAGGTAGTTAAATGCGAAATTAATCGAGCCACAATTGATAAAGCTCGTTTAGCAATAAAGTTTTAAAAAAGGACATGAGGTAAATTTATGAATAAAAAGAAATTTCTTGAAACTTTTGAAGATATGAATAGAGCTAAAGGTGTTGACCAAGAGACTCTCCTTGATGCTTTAAAAGAAAGTTTTAGATTAACATTTGCAAAAAAGATCGAAGATGAATATAAAGTTGATAAAAAGCCTGTTAGAGTAAATCAACCTGTTAACAAGGAAAAAACAATTGTAAAGCTTCCTGACGCTTTAGTTAGAGTCGATATTGATGTTAAAAAAGCTAAAATTGATTGTTTTAGACAATGGCTTGTTGTTAATGATGATGATGTTAACGATGATTACATTGAAATTGGATTAACCGAAGCTCAAGAAAAGAATCCTAAACTTGCTTTAGGTGATTATTATGAAGAAGAATTATCATTAGATACTTTAAAAGATAAGGATATTTCTCGTTTTAAATCTTGTTTCACACAAAAAATTAATAAAGCTGAAAAAGACGCTTTACTTGCTACATTTGCTAACAAGATTGGAACAATTGTAACTGGTACCGTTGAAAAATGCGACGCACATTCAGTTATTGTTGAACTTGGAAGAACAACAGCAACTTTATTCCAAAAAGATTTAATTGGTGATGAAAAATTCAATCAAGGTGACTCAATTAAAGTCTACGTTGAAGGAATTGGAAAAGATGATAAAAAGGGTTCACTTGTTAAGATTTCTAGAAGTTGTAATGGATATTTAAGATGTTTATTTGAAAACGAAATCCATGAAATTTATGATGGAACTGTCGTAATTAAATATGTTGAAAGAATGCCAGGAAGAAGAGCAAAAGTTTGTGTTTATTCTAATGATCCAAACGTTGATCCAAGTGGAGCATGTATTGGTCAAAATGGTACAAGAATTCAAAACATTGTTTCTCAACTTGGTAATGCTAAAGAAAGTAAAGAAAAAATTGATGTTGTAACTTGGAACCCAAATCTTGGTTTATTCGTCAGTGAACTTTTAAGACCTGGTAAGGTTTTAGGAATGAATATAGATGAAGAAAAGAAAGAAATTCTTGTTGTTACTGATGATGAATCTTTAAATCTTGCAATTGGTTTTAAAGGAACAAACGTTGTCCTTGCTAGAAAAATCACTGGTTACTCCATTAAAGTAATCGATGAAACAAAAGCTTCTGAAGAAGGTATCGAATACAAAAAACTTGATGAATATGTTGTTGAAGCTAAAGAAGAAGAAAGAAAGAGATTTAGAGAAAAACAACAAGAAGCTATCAAGTCAAGAGGCGAAACAGTTCACGAAGAAGAACCAACTGAAGACTTATTTGTCAAAGAAGGTGACGATGAAGAAGAAGTTGAAGCAAGTGTTGAATCAACTCCAATTGTCGAAGAAACTCCAGTTGTTCCAGAAGAGAAAACTGAAGAAAAAGTTGAGAATGACGAGGTTATTGCTGAAGAAGAGCCTGTTGTTGAAACTAAAAAGGTTAAAGAAGAAGAACCAGTTGAATTTAAAGAAGTTAAAACTACAACCACTCTTGAATCTTTAGAAAGATCTCTTGAAGAAGAAAAGAAAGAAAAATCTTCTAGCAAGAAAACTTTCAAGAAAAAGAAGAAAGAAGTTAAGAAAGACAACGAGGATGATGAAGAAAAAGAAGATAAGAAAGTCATCCAAAAAATGGACATCTATACTGATGAAGAACTCGAAGCTTTTGAAAACGAAGATAGCGATGAAGACTTCGAAGATGAAGAAGATTATTCAGAATACGATGATGACGATTACTACGAGGATAGATAATGAAGAAAAAGCCTACTAGAAAATGTTTAGCAACTAATGAGATCTTTAATAAAGAAGATCTCTTTAGAGTTGTTAAATCACCTAGTGGTGATGTTTCTTTAGATATGACTGGAAAAGCTAATGGTAGAGGAGCTTATATTTCTAAATCAATAGAAGCAATAGAAAAAGCAAGAAAAAGTAAATGCTTAGATAGAGCACTTGAAGTTAGTGTTCCTAATGAAATCTATGATCGTATGATTTTGTTTTTAAGTATGAAGTAAAAAAGGAGGGATTCAATGAAGAATAAACCAATGAATAAGAAAATGAACCAAAGGGAGGCTAATCTTCCTACAAAAAAGGCTCAACAACAAAATTTAAACAAAATTAACAATGGTGTCTTTGTTTTCACTAGATCTCTCACTGTTGGTGAACTTGCTAAAGAATTAAATATTAATGCAAGCGATATTATTAAAAAATTATTTTTACAAAAGAAACTTGTCACCATTAATCAATATTTAGACGATGAGACAATTGGCGAAATTTGTCTTGAATTTGGTTATGACTTCAAAAAAGAGGAAATAATCAACGAAGAAGATTTTGAAAAAGCACAAATCGAGGATAAGGAAGAAGATTTACAAGATCGTCCACCAGTTGTTACAGTTATGGGACACGTCGACCATGGTAAAACAACTTTAATTGATGCTATTAGAAATTCAAACTTAGCTGCTAATGAAGTTGGAGGTATTTCTCAAGAAATAGGCGCGTATCAAAAAGTCGTTAACGGTAAGAAAATTACCTTTATTGATACCCCAGGGCATGAAGCTTTTTCTGCGATGAGAAGTAGAGGAGCAAGTGTTACTGATATTGTTGTTCTTGTTGTCGCAGCTGATGATGGTGTTATGCCTCAAACTATTGAAGCAATTGATCACGCTAAAGCTGCAGCTGTTCCAATTATTGTTGCTATTAATAAGATTGATGTTCCTGGTGCAAATCCAGAAAAAGTTTTAAATGAATTAATGCAACATGATGTTATTGCCGAAAAATTTGGTGGTGACGTCTTAACTTGCGAAATTAGTGCTAAGAAGAAACTTGGCATTAATGATTTACTTGACGATATTTTATTACAAGCTGAGATGCTTCAACTTAGAGCAAATCCAAAGCGTTATGCAATTGGCACCGTCTTAGAAGCTGAGCTTGATAAGGGTGAAGGACCAAAAGCTACTCTTCTTGTTCAAAATGGAACTTTATACAATAACGATTATGTTGTCGTTGGTACAACATATGGAAAAATCAGAAGAATGACCAATGAATTTAAACAAGTTATTAAAGAGGTTGGACCTGGTACACCATGTAGTGTTATTGGCTTAAGCGAAGTTCCTTTAGCTGGTGATCGCTTTATGGCTTTCCCTACTGAAAAACAAGCTAAGGATATTGCCGAAAAAAGAAAACTTAAGAAAGTTCAAGAAGAAAGAGCAGCATCCAATGGTGTTTCTTCTCTTGATGACTTATATTCTAAGATTAGTGAAGGTCAACTTGCTCAAATAAATATTGTTTTGAAAACTGATTCAACTGGTAGTGCCGAAGCTGTTAAAGGCGCTCTTGAAAAACTTAACAATGAACAAGTCAAAGTCAATGTTATTAGAGCTGCTGCTGGTGCAATCACTGAAAGTGACATTTTATTAGCTAGTGCTTCTGATGCTATTATTTATGGCTTCAATGTTAGACCATCAGCCATGATTAGAAAGAAAGCTGAAGAAGAAAAAGTTGAAATTAGACTTCATAGAATCATTTATGCGTTAACCGAAGAAATGGAAGATGCAATTAAGGGTAAAATGAAGAAAGAAGAAATCGAAGTTGTTATTGGCCAAGCTGAAGTCAGAAACATCTTTAAAATTTCAAAAGTTGGTGAAATTGCTGGCTGTATGGTCACTGATGGCGTCATTAAGATTAATTCCAAATGTCGTGTTTTAAGAGATGGTGCAATTGTCTATGAAGGTGCAATTGAATCATTAAAACGTTTTAAAGATGATGCTAAAGAAGTCAAACAAGGCTATGAATGTGGTCTTAGAGTCACAAATTATAATGATATTCACGAAAATGATATCATTGAATGTTACGAAATGAAGGAAAAAGACAATGCCTAAGAATACAAAAGACATTGAAAAGATTAAAAGTTTAATTGCTCGTAACGTTAAAGATATTGTGACTCAAGAAATTCAAAATGAGCATATTGGCTTTATGACCATTACAGATGTTGAGGTTAGTAGTGATCATTCTTATTGCAAAATATTTGTTTCATTTTTAAATAATGCTAAACATTCTTTAGAAACACTTAATAGAGCAAAAGGTTATGTCAGAAGTGCACTTGCTAAAAGAGTTCACTTTAGAAGAGTGCCTGAAATTACTTTTGTTCTTGATGATTCTTTTGAAAAACAAGCTAGATTTGAAGAATTATTGGCAAAAGACAAAAAAGAAATCGAATCAATCGAAGAGATTGAAAAGAAACTTAAATAAGATTTTGTTTCTTTAAATAAGCATCTAAATTACGTGGGTTCATGTCTAAAAGATATGAACCTTTTTGTTTTTTAAAGCAAAGTTTCTTAGCTTCATTAATATATTTTCGGCCTTTTAATGAAAAGGTAATCGGATTTATTTTTAATGAAATATTCCAATATAATTTAAAGACAAAAGGAACAAATAAGTTATCTGTTTTAACCCAAATTTTTTCGATAGTATAAGCTTTCTCTTTATGAGAAAGAAGAATAATTCCCACTAGTTCATCACCTTGATATAGGTGAAAATGTTCGGAGTTCTTACTAATTGTATCAGAGACTTTTATATATGTTTTTTCATCAAAAACCTTGCAAAATTTAATTATTTTCTTATAGAACAGACCTGAATTATTGACTTTATTTTCTTCGTGAAGAAAGAAAACATTGAATTTTTCTTTGTTAGAAAGCATTGTTAAAAAGTTATCATAACTAGCAGAATAGGTTTTATTTAAGCTAAGTAAAAGTTGCTTTATATCTTCTCTTTTTGTCTTTTTATCATTTGGACAGTTGCTAGGAAATATAGGAATATTTTTTTCTTTAACTAAACGTATAATTTCTTTTTCATCTATATAAATAAAAGGTCTAATAAAAGTAATCCCTTCATTCTCTAAAAACATTTTTGGTTCAAATGTAGCAATTCTTCCACCATATATTTCATTTAAAAATAGTGTTTCTATCGCATCAGTTTTGTGGTGAGCAAAACTAACTTTGTTACAATTTAACTGGTTAGCTTTTTTATTAATAATTGCTTTTTTCATTCGTGAGCAAATTGAACAAGGCAACATTGTTTTATTTTGAAGTTTTTGTTGTTCTTTTAAAATTTCATAAACTGATTTTCCATCAGCAACAACTAAATCTAAACCTAACGAAGAACAATACTCTTTGATAGGTAATTCATTATAATTTGGGAAACCTAGATCTATATTAATCGGAATTATTTCAAAATCGATTTTAGAAAATCTTTTATATAAAGATAAGGCATATAAAAGAGCCATTGAATCTTTTCCACCACTAACTCCAATAGCAATGCGGTCTTTATCATTAATTAAATTAAAATCTAAATCGGCTCTTTTAATACTAGCTAAGATAATTCTAATGGCATCCATGCCTATAATTATTCTTTATTTTTTGTAAATTTAAAATATAAATGTTCAAAAAATAGATTGATTAGGTCAAAAAAGAAGAAAATTAATAATTTAGTTTTGAACGAAAGTTAATTTAATGACAAGTACATTTTTTGAATTTAAAAAGGTGATTAGTTTGTCTTATAATATTGTTTATGGAAGTAATATTTTTAAAAAATTTCGATGATATTAAACAAGGGATTAATGATCTTGGACTTGTTTTAGGCTTTTTTGATGGTGTACATATTGGACACGTTCAATTAATTTCTTACGCAAGGTCAAATACTAAAAAAGGAAGTTTAGGAGTTTTTACTTTTGATAAGCCTTTAAAGACAATTGAAGGATGTTTGATGAATATTGACGATAAAATCGAAGCAATGAGAAATCTTGATGTTGATTATCTTTTTATTGTTCAATGTGATGATAACTTCAAAGAAATGAGTTATGTTAAATTTGTCGATACCGTTTTAAAAGTTTTTAACCCAACTAAAATTTTCTGTGGACCTGATTTTAGATTTGGTCATGAAGCAAAAGGCGATGTAACTTATTTAAAACAAAGATTTAGTCAAGTTTACGTTTTAAATTATGTTAATGATCATTATGAAAATAAAGTTTCTAGTACTCGTATTAAGGAACTTATTAAAGAAGGAAATATTAAAGAAGCTAATAGATATTTAGGCCGTCCATATAAGATGTTTGGAGCGGTGGTTCATGGACTTAATAACGGACAAATTATTGGCTTCCCAACTGCAAATTTACTCCCATCTGTAGATTATGTAATACCAAATAATGGTGTTTATTTTACTAAAACTGAAATTAATGGTTTTGTTTATAATTCAGTTACTAATATTGGAATTCATCCAACAATTGAAAAATTAAATAAACCAGCGATTGAAACTTATATTATTGGCTACGAAGGCAATATATATGGCGAAAATGTTTCACTTTATTTCTACGAAAAAGAAAGAGATGAAACAAAATTTGATAGTCTTGATGAATTAAAGAAAAGAATAAGCGAAGATATTGATAATTGTGAAGAATTCTTCAAGTATAAAGGCTGATTTTTGCGATTTTGCTTGATAAAGCTTTGTGATTTTGATAATTTAATAAGGCTACATTAAACCATGTTTTACGAAAACTCCGACGTTTGACATAGTTTATTGCGAATTTATTTGAAAGGAGAAATTAAAAATGGCATTAGAAAAGAAAGAAAAAGCTGCTCTTGTTAAACAATTTGGTGCCAGTGAAAAAGATACTGGTTCTGTCCAAGTCCAAGTTGCTATCTTAACAAAAAGAATTCAAGAGTTAACAAAGCATTTAAAGGCTAATGATAAGGATCACACCGCTAGAAGAGGTTTACTTATCCTTGTTGGTCAAAGAAAGAAATTACTTGCCTATCTTGAAAGAGAAGATAGAAATGCTTATTTAAAACTTATTTCTGATTTAGGCTTAAGAAAATAAGATAAGAGTGAATTTAATTTAAGAAGACTTTATAATAATAAAGTCTTCTTTTTATATATGGTGAGTTCATATTCATATATTAAATACTTTAAAAAGGAATTTATATTAGGTCCAACTTTCAAGATGCTCGAAGTATTTTTCGAACTCTTGATGCCTTTTTTGATGTCCTATATTATCGATCAAGGAATTGATGCGGCGAATCATTATGGTGATTATAGTAAAATCGTAATTCCTGGAATTATTATTTTTGCTTTAGCTGTTTTAGGATTATGTTCAACTTTAGTTTGTCAATATTTTGCTTCAATCGCTAGTCAAGGTTATGGGACAAGACTAAGAAATGCATTATTTAAAAAGATTATGAACATGTCTTTAAGAAATGTTGAACTTATTGGAAAAGGAAATTTAAATACTGCTTTAAGTAATGATATAAATAGACTTCAAGTTTCCGTGGCCATGATGATAAGACTTGTTTTAAGAGCACCAGCTATTGTTATTGGGTCTTTGATTTGTGCTTTTATAATTGATTGGGAAGTAGCTTTTATTTTTCTAGGTGTTGTTTTATTAATATCGATTATTCTTTTCTTTATTCTTTTTTATTCTTCTAAAAAGGTAATAAGTGTCCAAAAGAAAGTTGATAACTTGGTAACTTTAACTAATGATTCTTTAAATGGTATGAGAGTTATAAAAGCATTTAATAATGAAGAAGTTGAAGTAAATAAATTTAAAAGTAAGACCTTAGATTATTTTAACGAAATGAAAATGGTTAATTTTGTTAACGCTTTAACAAATCCATTAACATTCTTAATTATTAATATTGCCATATGTCTAGTTATTTATTTTTCCTCTAGTCAAATTTTAACTAACGCTGATTTAACAACAGGAGAGCTAACAAGTTTAATTCAATATCTTAATCAATGTTTTGTTGCTTTAATTGCTGTCAGTAATTTAGTTATTATTTTTACTAGGGCTTTTGCAAGTAAGAAACGTGTTGATATTTTACTTAATTTGGAAGAAGATTTAGAAAATAACCCAAGATTTGCACCTTTTTCAATTCAAAATGGCGAAAATTTAATCGAATTTAAAGATGTAAGTTTTCATTATAATAAAGGTGAAAATAACGTTGTTAAAAACTTAAATTTTGTAATTAAAAAAGGAGAGAAAGTTGGTGTAATTGGCGGGACTGGCAGCGGCAAAACAACTCTTATTAAACTAATTGAGAGATTTTTTGACCGCAGTGCAGGAGATGTCTTATACAAAGGAAAAGATATAAAAGACTACGATTTAAACGCACTTCATAAAGAAATAAGTTTAGTTAACCAAAAAGCTGTTTTATTTAAAGGAACAATTAGAACAAACTTATTAATGGGGGAAAAAGATGCTAGCGAAGAAGAAATGGTTGAGGCTTTAAAAGAAGCTTGTGCCTATGATTTTGTTAAGAAACTTCCTGATTTTTTAGATTATGAAATTGAAGAAGGGGGCAAGAATTTAAGTGGTGGTCAAAGACAAAGACTATCAATTGCTCGTGCTTTAATAAAAAATAGTGAATTATTGATTCTTGATGATTCAACTAGTGCTTTAGATTATTTAACAGAAAAAGAATTAAAAACTAATATTTTTAACAAAAAAGATTTAACAACCTTAATTATTGCTCAAAGAGTTTCTTCTTTATTAAATTGTGACAAGATTATTGTTATGTATCATGGTGAGGTTGAAAACATTGGAACCCATGAGGAATTATTAAAGAAGAGTAAGGTATATAAAGAGATTTATGATTCACAATATGGAGATAGATATGAAACCAATTAAACGTTTATTTTCATATATAAAGAAGTATCCGTTGTTTTTAATAGCTTCTCTTTTATGTGCTTTAATTTTTGTTACATCTATGTGCTTAACGCCTCTTTTATTTGGTAAAGCCATTGATGAAATTACTTTTGCACTTGAAAATTCTATATCATTATTTGAGACTAAATTTGTATTTTATTTGAGTTTTGCAGGCATTTTAATATTTTTAGTATTAGTTTTTGAGTTCTGCTTTGAGTTTTTAAATTCGCTTTTTGTTGAAAAAGTTACAAAAGAAATTAAAGATGATATCTTTTCAAAACTTAATAAAGTACCAATTTCTTATATTGACTCTAATTATCATGGAGACCTCGTTTCTCGAGTAATTAATGATAGTGATAACATTAATGTTGCTTTAATAAGTGGATTTAGACAATTCTATCAAGGGGTTATTCAAATTATCGTAACCTTTGTTGTAATGTTTGTCTTAAATTGGATTTTAGGACTTGTAGTTGTAGTTTTAACACCATTTGGGTTTATGATCACTTATTTATTAGCTCATAAAACCAATAAATATTTTAAGGGGCAAGCTAAAATTGTTGGTGAAATGGGGGCGATATCACTTGAAGATATCAATAATATTGACCTAATTAAGTCCTTTAATTATGAGGAAAATGCTTACGAAGCTTTTAAAACTCAAAACGATGCTTTATATAAAGTTGGTCAAAAAGCGCAATTTTCAGGCAGTTTGACTAATCCTATTACTCGACTTGTAAACAATTCAACTTATGCTATTGTTGGAATGCTTGCTGCGATACTTTGTGCCTTATCATTTAAAGATAACAATATAATTTTAGGAGCAAGTTGTACGGTTGGTACCATTTTAACTTTCATTCAATTTTCAAATCAATTTGCTAAACCATTTAATGAGATTTCAAGCTGCGTTCCAGAAATTCAAACTGGTTTTTCTTCTTTAAAACGTATCAACAATGTTTTAAACGAATCAAATGATGTTAATGATGGAAAAGAAAAGATTAATGAAGTCATTAAAAAGATTGAATTTAACCATGTTGATTTTGGGTATAGTAAAGAGAAACTCGTAATAAAAGACTTTAATATTGAGGTAAAAGAAGGACAAAAAATCGCTATTGTTGGACCTACAGGATGTGGGAAAACAACGATTATTAATTTACTTTTAAGATTTTATGATCCAAGTCAAGGAAGTATTAGTTTTGATAATCTAAACACAAAAGATATTTTAAAAGAAAGCTTAAGAAGTTCCTTTGGTATGGTTTTACAAGATACCTGGATTTTTTCAGGTACCGTCAGAGAAAACATAATTTATGGTAAAAAAGATGCTAGTGAAGAAGAAATAATTGAAGCAACTAAAAAGGCTAATTGTTACGATTTTATTATGCGTTTACCAAATGGATTTGATACTTATATCGATGATTATTCAGGTCTAAGTGTTGGTCAAAAGCAACTTATTTCTATTGCTAGAGTCATGCTAGTTAATCCAAAAATCATGATTCTTGATGAAGCAACAAGTAATATTGATACTCGTACTGAAATGAAAATATCGGCAGCATTTAATATTTTAATGGAAGGAAAAACATCCTTTGTTATTGCTCATCGTTTATCAACAATTATTCATAGTGATTTAATTTTAGTTATGAAAGATGGAGAGATAATTGAGCAAGGTAAGCATGACGAATTATTAGCAAAGCATGGCTTCTACTATGATCTATATAATGCTCAATATTCAAAAATAAATTAGTTTTTGCAAGGATTTTTTTGAAAATGTATGATTTTTTTGAAAATATATATTTCATTAATCTATAGGCCTATGCTATAATCAAGGAGCCAGTATGGAAATCTTTATTGTCATTTTACAAGCGTTACTTTATGGGGTGGTTGAAGGCATTACGGAATGGCTTCCAATTTCATCTACTGGTCATTTAATTATATTAGATGATATTTTTAATGTTAAAGCGACTTATCCAGAGTTTTGGGACTTTTTCTTAGTCGTTATCCAATTAGGAGCTATACTTGCGGTTATCTTGAGATTTTTCAAAGAACTTAACCCAATTAATCCTAAATTAGATAAAAGCCAAAGGAATGATATTTGGAAAGTATGGTTAAAAATTATCATCGGTGTTATCCCAGTTTGTTTTATTGCTTTGATTCTTCAATTTACCGGACTTGATGCATATTTAGATAACACCATAATTATTTCAACTGCATTAATAGTATATGGCGTAATATTTATTGCACTTGAAACATATCTTAAAAAGGATCAAAAGAAATTCTTTACTTGCAAAGACCTTGGATTAGTAGGGAAAAATGAGGCGTATTTTAAATATGAATCCACCAAAGATATGCCTTACATGATTGTCTTTTTGATTGGACTTTCTCAAATACTTAGCTTAATCCCAGGTACATCAAGAAGTGGCGTTACCATTGTTACTGCATTATTACTTGGCTGCTCAAGAACTTGTGGCGCTGAGTTTAGTTTTTATCTTTCAATTCCAGTCATGATTGGAGCAAGCTTAGTTAAGTTTATTTCCTTCATGGGAGAAGGCGTTGCCTGGGATTTAAACATGACTCTTTACCTTGTTTTTGGTTTACTCGCAGCTTTTATCACATCTCTTGTAATCATTAATACTTTAATGAAATTTATCAAAAAGCATACCTTTATTGGCTTTGGTTACTACCGAATTGTACTTGGTATTGTATTAATTATTTTAGTTTTAGTTGGAGTCATGAATTAATATGAGCAAAAAATATAAGGTAATTGACGTAGATAACTGGAATAGAAAAAGCCAATTTCTTTGGTTCAACTCTTTTGATAATACGACCTATGGCATGGATGTTAGAATGGATGTTACTACTTTAGTCGAATATTCGAAAAAGACAAAAACATCTTTCTTTATTAATTTTTTGTATTGTTTAACAGTTGCATTAAATGAAATTCCTGAATTTAGATTAAGATACGTTAATAATGAAGTTAGACTCTACGAGGAAATTAATCCAACTTATACGGTAAAGTGTGTTGATGGTACTTATAACAACGCTAAACACGAATTTACAAAAAGCTATTCTTTGTTTTACAAAAGATGCCACGAAGTAGTTGAATACGAAAAAACCAACCTTAATCATCGTGATGAATATAATGATAGTAGTTACTTTGATGATTTTTATTTTTCGTGTTTACCAACATTAGATTTTATTGGGATGACTCATCCAATGATTTATAGCGATAAATCAAGTCAAAGTTGTACTAGAGCACTTTGGGGTAAATTTGTCTTAGAAAATGGTCGTTATAAAATGACTTTAAATTTAACAGCTTCCCATGCTTTAATTGATGGTTTTCCAATGGCTGAAGGCTTTAATAAGACTCAAGAAATAATAAATACATTTGAAGAATTTATAAATATCAATAAGTAGTTTTCATACGCCAAAAATTATTTTTGAAATTTTGCTTTAATTAAGTGAAATCTAGTTTTAATAAGTGTAAAATACATTTGTTTATATTTAAGGGAAAAAAGAATGAAAAAAGTTTTTGAATTAGAATTTTATGGAAAAAAGCTTGTTGTAGAGACTGGCGAGATTGCCAAACAAGCTGATGGTGCAGTATTTACAAGATTTAATGATACTGTCGTATTATCTACTGCATGTTGTAGTGATGAACCAAAAGAAGGAGATTTCTTCCCTCTTACTGTTGGATATGAAGAAAAACAATACGCAATCGGAAGAATTCCTGGTGGATTTTTAAGAAGAGAAGGCCGTCCAGGTGAACATGCTACATTAACCGCTCGTTTAATCGATCGTCCAATTAGACCAATGTTCCCAGAAGGATTTAGAAATGAAGTCCAAATCGTTAATACAGTCATGAGTGTTGATTTAGATGCTACACCTGAAATGACTGCAATGTTTGGCTCTTCCTTAGCTTTATCTATTAGTGATATTCCTTTTGATGGTCCAATTGCTGGTGTTTATGTTGGAAGAGTAGATGGAGAATTTATTATCAATCCAACTGTTGAACAAAGAGAAAAGAGTGACTTAAATCTTGCTGTTGCTGGTACTATGGAAGCTATTAACATGGTTGAAGCTGGAGCTAACGAATTAAGTGAAGATGTAATGCTTGATGCAATTATGTTTGGACATGAAGCAATTAAAAAACTTTGTGCTTTCCAAAAAGAAATTGCTAATGAAATTGGAAAAGCAAAAAGAGAAGTTTCTTTATATGCTCCAGATGAAACAATTAAAAAAGATATTTACGATAGAATCTATGACCGTATGGTTAAGTCAATTTCTATCTTTGATAAACTTGAAAGACAAAACGCAATCGATTCACTTAAAAAAGAAATTTTAGATGATTATGATGCAAGAAGTTACAAAGATGATAAAGATCATCGTTTAACTATGCTCATGGTTAATGACATTCTTGAAAGAATGGTTGCTGATGAAGTTAGAAGACTTATTACTGTTGAAAAAATTAGACCAGATGGCAGAAAAGTTGATGAAATCAGACCACTTGATGCTCAAATAGACTTATTACCAAGAGTTCATGGCTCTGCAATGTTTACTAGAGGCCAAACTCAAGTTATTTCTACATGTACTTTAGGAATTAAAGATGATGAGCAAATTCTAGAAAGTTTATCTCCTGAAGATCATAAGAGATGGATGCATCATTATAATTTCCCACCTTTCTCAGTTGGTGAAATTGGAAGAATGGGCACTCCAGGAAGAAGAGAAATCGGACATGGTGCATTAGGTGAAAGAGCATTGAGCTATGTTTTACCAAGTGAAGAAGAATTCCCATATACAATTAGATGTGTTGCTGAAGTTTGCGAATCTAATGGTTCTTCATCACAAGCTTCAATTTGTGCTTCCTGTATGGCTTTAATGGCAGCAGGTGTTCCAATTAAGAGAATGGTAAGTGGAATTGCAATGGGGTTAATTACTTCTGGACCACTTGATGGAAATCACCCATATACAATTCTTACTGATATTCAAGGGCTTGAAGACCATTTCGGTGATATGGACTTTAAAGTTGCTGGTACAGAGGTTGGTGTTACAGCTCTCCAAATGGATATTAAGATTAAAGGTGTTACAAGAGAAATCCTTCATGATGCTTTAATGCAAGCTCATAATGCTAGAGCTGAAATTAGAGCTGTTATGTCAAAAGCTATTAGCGAGCCAAGAAAAGAACTTTCTGAATATGCTCCTAAATTTGAAACATTCTATATTGATAAAGATAAGATTAAAGATGTTATTGGTAGTGGTGGAAAAGTCATCAACGACATTATTGAAAAATGTAATGAAGTTAAGATTGATATTGAAGACGATGGAAAAGTTACAATCTATCACACTGATAAGGCTTCAATTGAAAAAGCAAAAGGAATTATTGAAGGAATCGTTAGAGAAATCGAAGTTGGCGAAGAATTTGATGGCGAAGTTACTAGAGTCGAAAGATATGGTGCTTTTGTAAAATTATTTGCTGATAAAGAAGGCTTATGCCATTTCTCACGTCTTGCTTGGGGACACGTTGATGATGCTCATGATGTCGTTAAAGTTGGAGATACTTTAAAAGTTAAAGTCATTGGCATTGATGACCATGGCAAGATAAGTCTTTCACATAAAGAGTTTATTGAACATAGCGAAGATGATGCTCCTAAAGCTGATAGAAAACCATATGATAGCAGAAAAAAACCTGCAGATCACAATGATTTCAAGAAAAAAACATATCAAAGCAAACCTCAATCTTCTTATCAAAAAAGAAGTAATGACGAATCTTTAGACGGCTTTAAAGAATTTAAAAAAGAAGAAATTAGAGTCGAAAGCCCTAAAGAAGAAGTTAAAACTAGCGATGAAAAGAAAGGCTTCTTAGGCGGACTTTTCAAGAAAAAATAAGCATGAAAATCCTTATTGCTAGTGATTTGCACGGCTCTACAAGAGCTAGTGAAAAAATTGTTCAATTAGATCAAAAATTTAATTTTGAAAAAGTAATTTTACTTGGTGATATTAATTATAGTGGGGCACGTAATGTGCCTCCACTAGACTATTACCCAATTTCCGTTTGTGAAAACTTATTGAAAATTAAGGATAAGTTAATTTTAATTCGTGGTAATTGTGATTCACGAGTTGATGAATTTGTTTTAGGTGTTAAGTTTAAAGATATTGATGAAATAGAATTAAATGGCCATAAAATTATTTTAACTCATGGCGATTTGTATGATGAAAAGACAATTGAATTTAATAAAAACGATATCTTTATGTATGGTCATACCCATATTTATGTCTTAGAAAAAAATGAAAAAGGCTATTTCGTTTTAAATCCTGGTAGTTTAACTTTGCCAAAAGGTGGCAATCCAAAAACTTACGCAATTTATGATTTATGTGATGAAACTATATCATTATTTGATATTGAAGATAACCTATTAAAAAAACTTGCACTTAAATAAATATTTTTAGATAATAAGCACAGAAAAAGAGATATGGATAAGATAAAAGTTTTGGCCCTTGGTGGTCTTGATGAAGATGGAAAAGATCTTTATGTCATTGAAATAAACGATGATATTTTTGTTATTGGTGCTGGATTTAAATATCCAACCAAAAATACTCCTGGCATTGATTTTATTATTGCTAATTTTGACTATTTAAAAGAAAACAAGGATCGAGTTAGAGCCTATATTTTACCAAAAGGTAAAATTAATAGTTTTGGCGCTCTTCCTTATATTATTAAAGAAGTACCTGCTCCTGTTTATTGTACTCGTCTAACAGGTATTTATCTTGATTTATTTACTAAGAAAAGACAAATTAAGTATACTTACGACTATCATTTTGTAACATTACCAGCTTATTTATCAATTGCTGGGAGAGAAATGGTTTTCTTTTCAACATGTGCTTCAATGCCATCAACATTTGGCTTAAGCATTAAAACTGATTTAGGAAACATCGTCTATAGTGGTGATTTTATTGTTGAATATGCTAACAACAAATACTTTAAACTTGATTTGAATACTTTAGGTAAAATCAGTGAATTACCAACATGTTTACTTCTTGGTGAATCAGTAAATGCAACAAAACCTGGTTATTGCTCACCAAATCACAAAATATACAATCATTTAGTCAGTCAATTTAAGAGTGCACCTGGTAGAATCTTTGTGGCTGTTCCAAGTGATAATTTATATCACATCGATGAAGTATTTAGAGCTTGTACTGAATTCAACAAAAAAGTTTGTCTTTATGATGAAACAACTGAATGGATTTATGACTTAAGAAAATACGAAAAAGATGCATATTTTAATCCAAAAAATATAGTTCCACTTGAAGATGTTTTAAGATGTAAAGAAAACGATCTTGTTATTCTTCTTTCTGATGAAGGCGAAAAGATTTATGATAAGATTTCTCTTCTTGCCAATGGTGAAAATGAAGAAAAACAAGTTCGACTTGGTGAAAACGATACATTCTTTATTGCTTGCCCAGCAAATGACAATAACGAAGTCATTGCAACAAGCACAATTGATGAAGTATATAAAAGCGGATGCCATGTTTATTATTTAACAAGAAAAACTCTTGGTAAAATGCATGCTTATGAAGAAGATATTAAGATGCTTCTTTCACTTTTAAAACCAAAGTATTATTTCCCAATTGAAGGTTTTTATGTCAATTTATTAGAAAATGCTAAATTAGCCTTTGAAATGCGAATTGGTTTAACCCATCACAATATTTTCTTACTTGATAATGGTAATTCATTATTAATTGATGAAAATGGTGCTAGTGTTGATTTTAATACTAGTGGAAAAGTACCAGCCGGAGAAGTGATGATTGATGGAATTGGTGTTGGTGATGTAGTTAATGAAATTATTACTGAAAGAACACGTTTAAGTGAAGATGGTGTTGCAGTATTTGGCCTTGCAGTTAGTAAAAACGAAAGAAAGATTATTGCTGGACCGGACGTTCAAATGAGAGGTTTCTTATTCTTGAAAGATAAAGAAGCTGACATTATGCTTAAAGAAATGTCTAAAATGTTTGTTGATATGGTTACAAGATGGCTTGAGACAACAAAAGATTTTGATACAAAGCGTATTGAAGAACAAATTACTAGTGTAATCTCTAAATATCTTTTAAGGGGCAGCAATCGTAACCCTGTTGTTAAACCAAATATCATTGTTATTGACTAACAAACTAATTTAAAAAATATTTAAATGATAGGCGCTTAGTCTATCATTTTTTTATAGTATAGGAAATTCGATTATTCGGTTTATGAAGAAAATGTGATTAA